>NZ_JALKAI010000006.1:0-266668 GCF_023015605.1 Rhodococcus sp. F64268 | reverse complement strand
GGTGCGGCCTCGGGATCGGACGGTGGCGTAGGAACTTCCATCCAATCCCGTAGGTCGCACCCATCACAGTCGACACGCCGTTCACATGGCGACAAATCCCGAGGTCACAGGGCTACGCGCCGACCTTTCCGGGACCCTGGCGCTCTCCCCCGCCGGGGTCCCGAGCGGAAAGAAACACGCCGCGGAATGCTCGCGCGAATCGGGTGAGGTAGCGAGCACCGGTGTTTCGATCAGGCATCGAGACTGAGCGGAGAAGCATCGCGGCGCAAAACTGCATCCCGGCGGAGGATCGATGATCGTGGGCGGACGCCCCGGAATCGAGGGTAGGTAGGCGTGGCTCGGGTGGGTGAGCCTCGGAATCGCATCGATCAGAGCCCGGGTGTACGGATGCCGCATGTGCGCGAACAGTTCACGCGTCGGCCCTACTTCCACGACCTTGCCCGCATACATGACGGCGATCGAGTCGGCACGGCCCGCCACGACACCGAGATCGTGGGTGATCAGGATCATGCCCATCTTCGATTTCTGTTGCAGGTCCTGGAGAAGATCGAGAATCTGCTGCTGCACCGTGACATCGAGAGCCGTGGTCGGTTCATCGGCGATGAGCAGCTTCGGGGAACACGCGATCGCCAGCGCGATCGTGACGCGCTGCCGCATGCCACCGGACAGGTGGTGCGGGTACTGAGCGAACCGGCTTTCGGGTTCGGGTATCCCCACCAGCGTCAGCAATCGGATCGCTTCGGCCTTCGCCTGCGCCCGATCGAGGCCGAGGTGGAACCGGAGAGTTTCGGTGAGTTGCCGCCCGATCGTCATGACCGGAGTGAGGGAGGTCATCGGGTCCTGGAACACCATCGACAGGTCCACTCCCCACAGGTGCTTGTTCTTCTTCGGCGACACGGTCGCCAGATCCACACCGTTGAAGCGGATCTCACCGGCCGGATGCACCTGAGCGCTGGGCGGGAGAATCTTCATGACCGCGCGGGACAGCACGGACTTTCCCGAGCCGGATTCGCCGACGATGCCGAGTGTCCGTCCGGGATCGACTGTCAGATCGACGCCGTCGACCGCACGGACCGAGCCGCGTGGCGTATCGAACCACACCCGCAGATCACGCACATCCAGCAGTGACGCCCGCCGCGTAGCCTCCACCCCGTCGGTGTCCTTCTCGAGACTTTCGACACCACTCATACGGACGACTCCTTCCCGACCCGGCCACGCACCCAGTCCCCGAGTTTGTTGAACGAGTACACGGTGAGAAAGAAGAACAGCATGGGAATGAGTACGAGATGGGGGTATTCCCTCAGGGATTCGCGTCCGGCCGCGAGCATCCCGCCCCAGCTCGGAGTGGGTGGGGGAACACCCAGTCCGAGAAAGCTCAAACTGCCTTCCGCCACGACGAGGGTCGCCATCACCACGAGCGCGAGCGACATGACGGGCAGCATCACGTTGGCGAGCAGTTCCCGAGTGAGCACCCGCCATGTTCCCGCTCCGAGCGCCTTCGCCGCCGTGACAAATTCACGTTCCGAGAAGGCGATCGTGTTGGCTCGCGCGACACGCGCGAAGTTCGGGATACCGAGCAGGGCGAGGCCGAGCACCAGTGTCGACAGACTCGGACCGAGTGCGGCCACCAGTGCGATGAGGAAGATCAGTGCGGGGAACGAGAGCAGGAAATTGATGACCAGTGAGATCGCCCGGTCCAGAAAGCCTCCGACGTACCCGGCAACCATCCCCGCCGTAACGCCGATGATCATCGCCACGGTCGTACCGACGATGGCCACCGTCATCGACACCCGCGCGCCGTAGATGCATCGCGACAGTGTGTCGCGGCCCAATGAGTCGGTCCCGAGCGGGTGCGCTCCCCATCCCGGGGTCGCGCTGAACTCGTCGGTGATCTCACTGGGGTCGGGCAGCGGTAGCCACTGTGCAGTCAGGGCCGCGAGGACGACGAGACCGATCCAGACAGCACCGAGCAACGCACCGTACTCGCGTCGCCGGCGACGCGGTGGCGCAGCGGCCGGCGCCGCGCTGGTAGGCGTACCGATCGCAGGCCCCTGCGCGGGTGCTCCGATATCGGTGGCCTTCCCGACGAGATCTGTCACGATCCACTCACTTTCCGGACGCGCGGGTCCAGCCACGGGTAAGCGACGTCGACGGCCGTATTGATCAGCAGGTAGAGCAACGCGCTGAGCAGAACCACCGCCTGCACGACGATGAAGTCGCGCGACAGGATCGAATTGACGACCAGCGTGCCCATGCCCGGTATCGAGAAGATCAGTTCGACGATGACCGTTCCGCCGATGAGCCGGCCGATCACCACCCCGGACACGGTGATCAGGGAGAACGAGGATTGCCGCAGCGAATGTCCTGTCAGAATGCGCCACGTGGGCAGTCCGCGCGCCCGCGCCGAGAGCACGTGATCCTGCTGGAGAGTCGCCATCATGTCGCCTTTGAGCAGGCGGGTGAACAGCACGCATTCACCCGCCGCCAAGGTCATCACCGGCAGTACGAGATACCGGATGTGCTCGATCGGGTCCTCGGAGAACGGCGTCCATCCGAGGGTCGGAAGCCACCCGAGCAGCACGCCGAACACGAAGACGAGCAGAACTCCCAGCGCGAACGACGGTATGGCCAGTGTCGCCGACGTCAGCGCTGTCGCAATCCTGTCGACGCGGCCGCCGGGCCGGTACGCCGACCAGACACCGACGGGCAGCGAGATCGCGAGGGCCACCACCATCGACAGGATCGCGAGTTCCAGAGACACCGGTGCTCGTTCGGCGATCGACGTAAGCACCGGTGTCTGCGTGGTGAACGAGCGCCCGAAGTCGCCCTGGAGAACTCCTCCGATCCACGAGAAGTACCGCTGCACGAGCGGATCCGACAGTCCGTAGCTCTCGCGGGCGAGCTCGCGCATCGCGTCGGACGCACCCGGGGGCACCAGTGCGTCGACGGGGTCGCCGGGAATCAACTCCAGAAGCAGGAACACCGCCGCGCTGACCATCCAGACCAGAAGGAGGAAGTTCCCGACGGACACCGCGCTTCGCCGCACCGAAGGTCCGACCACGTTTCGATCACCTCGCACTCTCTCGTCGCCCGCTACTCGGCGTCCCCCGCTACTTGTCGACCCATGCCTCGTCCAGGTAGACGCCCGCTCCACTCGGCGTGCCCGTGATGATCAGATCCTTCACGTAGTCCTGGGTGAAGAGGTATCCGGTCTGGTATCGCCAGTTCCGCAGCGGTGCGTCGTTGGAGATCTCCCCGTTGATCACCTCGTAGGCCGCTGAGACCACCTGCGGGTCCTGCGACGCCCGGCTCGTCTCGAATGCTTCGTCCACCTCAGGATTCGAGTAGCCGGTGATATTGCGGGTCCCGTTGGAGTGGAACCGTTCGTAGATGCCGTCCATGTTCTGCGACAAGGCGGCGGCCATGCCGAGTTGGTAGTCACCTGCATTGAGAGCGCCTTCGAGCGTGGCGTAGTCCATGGCGTCGATCTCGATGGTGAGCCCGTCGATCTGCTGGGCCTGCGACTGCAGGAGCTGCGCCACCTGCTCGAGTGCGGGCAGACCCGCGAAGGTGCTCAGACGCAAGGTCAGATCGGACTTGCCGGTCCGGTCCAGATACTCGTCGAACAGCTGCTGCGCCTCCTCGATGTCCTTCTCGGGGAACTTTCCGAGCGAGTCGTCGCGGTAGGGACTGTCCGGGTAGAGGAACGCGTCGACCGGTTCGTCGCCCGGGTACACGGCGCTGTTGATCTGTGCGCTGTCGAACGTCTTCAGGATCGCGAGGCGTAACTGCGGGTCCTTCAGATCAGGGTCTTCGAGGTTGAAATTCAGGCCGGTTCCGCCGACGAGGGGCAGGCTGTGGACCGTATACCCCTCCGCTTCGATCGCCTTGGCGTCCTTCGCCAGAAGAGACCAATCAATGTCGATCTCGCCGGCACGCAACGCGTTCAGACGCTGGTCGTCCTGGCCGATCACCTCGAGAACGTAACTGTCGAGGTACGGAGCGCCCTCGTCCCAGTAGTCAGGGTTGGCCGTGTAGGTTGCCTTCGAATTCCGGACCCAGGTGTCGAGGGTGAAGGGACCGGCACCGATCGGCGCGTTTCCGAAATCGGGGCCGAGCTGCGTGATCGCTGACGGCGACCCGATCATGCCGAGGCCCTGTGTCAATGCCCAGGGAAGCTGGAAGTTCGTCTGTTCCGAAACGACTTCGACTGTGAGTGGGTCGACGACCCGCCACGTGAGCGGAGCCGCGACCAGAGCGGAAGGTGAGAGATTCGCTGGATCCTTGATGCGGTCCCAGTTGAAGACGACAGCTTCTGCGTCGAACGGGGTGCCGTCGGTGAACTGGACACCGTCCCGAAGTGTCAAGGTCCACGTCCGGCCGTCCTCGGAGTCGAAGGACGACGCCATCGAGGGCACGAACTGTTCGTCCTCGACGTCGTAGCGCATGAGGGTACCGAAGACGGGCACGCATCGTTCGAATGCGTTGCTGGCACACCAGACCGGGTCCATCGTCTTGCCCTCGACGTTGATGGCCATCACCAGTTCGCCGCCGGGCACGGGCGTGTCGGAACCTGTCCCTCCGCCTCCCGACGAATCCCCGCCACCGCACCCGGCGGCCACCATCACCGACGCAACGGCAAGAAGCAACGGTCGAGAAATCCCTCGTCGTGCACGGACGCGCGGCAACACGTGCGGTCGACTCACTGACACTTGCACTCCTGTTGTAGTTCTGGGCCTGCTGCGGGTACCGGCACCATCCAGGCCACTACCCGCAGCAAGCACTTCGCTGATCGGCGGTCGGGGTTATCCGGTAACCCAGATTTCCTCGGGCAACGGCGACCCGAGCGCATACACCTCGACACCGTGCACGTTGTCGGCCCACACGACGCCGGGGACGGCGCGGTAGTACCAGATGCCCGGGACGAGTTCGGTCAGACGCTCCTGCACCGTGTTGTACGCGGGCTTCCGTTCGTCGACGTTCTCCGAGATACGGCCGGCATCGAGCGCGGCATCGAGCTCGGGATCGGACACGCCTACATTGTTTCCGGTCGAGGCGCTGTGGAAGGCCAGCCACAGCGGGGTGTCGGGGTCCTGGATGATGGCCGAGGAAATCAGCATGTCGAAGTCGTGGGATCCGGTCCGGGCCACCGCCTGGGGGTAGTCGACCACGTCGACGTTCACCTCGACGTTCTCGAACGCGCTGAGCTGCGCCTGGAGTGCCTCACCGAGGGTCCTGCTCTCGGTGGTCGGGTACGACAGGAACGAGAACGACACCGGCTTGCCTTCTGCGGCGAGTTCGTCGAACAGATCCTGCGCAGTCTCAGGATCGGTCTCCTTGAGCGGGATGTCGGTGAAGAACGGTGAGCTCTCGGCGAAGAGCGTTTGCGGGACCTCGCCCTGTCCGTTGTAGACAGCGGTGTTGATCGCGTCGAGGTCGACGGCGAGTGCCACGGCGCGACGTGCACGCTCGTCGTCGAACGGCGCGCGCCGGAAGTTCATGCCCATGAACTGACCGCCGCCGGTCGCGACGACTTCGGTGTTCAAACCTGCGTTCTCGAGCTTGTCAATGCTCTCCCAGTTCGTCTCCGACGCGAAATCCGCTGCGCCGGTGGTCATCGCGTTCACGCGCTGGTTGGTGTCGCTGACCGTGCGGATCGTGAGGCTGTCCAGATACGGTTTCGGCGCGTCCCAGTAGTCCGGGTTCTTGGTCAGTTTCACGGCGTCCTGACGTGACCACGATTCCAGAACGAACGGTCCCGCACCGACGGGGTTCTCGTCGAATGCGGCCTGACCCTGCTCGAGGGCGGCGGGGGACGCGATCCAGTTCAGCGAACTCCCTACGACCGCCTGCGCGTAGTGCGGGTTCTCCGATCGCATCGTGACTGTGAGAGTGGTCGGATCCTCGACGCGTGTCTCCTCGATCTGCGCTGCCCACCGTCCCGAAGTGGATCCCAGTGCAGGATCGGTCAGGCGATCCCAGTTGTACTTCACGGCAGCGGCGTCGAGCGGTGTGCCGTCGGTGAAGACGAGATCGGGCTGAAGCTTCAGGGTGAACGTCTTGCCGCCGTCGACGGTCGAGAACTCGGTGGCCATCTTGTAGTCGATCTCGAGACTCTCGACATCGTTGACCATCAATGTGCCGTACAGGGCGTTGCCGAGCGTGGGCTGGAACGCCCAGTAGTTGGTCAACGCTGCGGGGTCGAGCGACCGCGGCTCACCCGTCTGCAGGACTTCGAGGGTGCCTCCCACGACCGGATCCCCGGATTCGATCGGCGCGCTCGAGTCGTCCGAACCCGAGTCGCCGCACGAGCTCAGGAGGAGGACGGCAGCGAACGCAGCAGCGGCTGCTGACAGTACACGTCTGTGTCGAAACATCATGGCCTCTCACAAGAATGGAATCGTCCCGGACGATGCCCGTGGACGGTCGGAGGTCGAGGTACGGCATCGGATATCGGCGTACAGCGATCGACAGCCCGGACAATCGGGACACCCGAGCGTGACGACGATCACAGGAAGTATCACCATTCCCACGCCAACATTCAAGTATTGCCATCCTTGTAATGATTGAAGTAGCGTGCGAACCGAGCGCAACCTCCGTACGTGCCCGGGTGGGCTGAGGAAGGACTTCGTTTCTTATGTTTTCGGCAGTAGTGATCGAGAAGGGCGAAACCGGCCAGACGGTGACGCGCACGAGCATCGAAGAATCGGCACTCCCCGAAGGGGACGTGACCGTCGAGGTGGAGTACTCCACACTGAACTTCAAGGACGGGCTGGCCATCACCGGCAAATCTCCAGTGGTGCGGAAGTTTCCGATGGTTCCGGGCATCGATGTCGCGGGAGTCGTCACCGACAGCTCGAACCCGGAGTGGAAAGCGGGCGACCGCGTCGTCCTCAACGGTTGGGGTGTGGGCGAGACCCACTGGGGCGGATTCGCCCAGAAGGCACGACTGAAGGGTGACTGGCTGATCCCCCTGCCCGAAGCATTCACCTCGCGGCAGGCGATGGCAATCGGCACGGCCGGGTACACGGCGAGCCTGTGTGTGGATGCCCTGGTGAACTTCGGCGTGACCCCCGATCAAGGCGAAATCCTGGTCACCGGCGCCACGGGTGGTGTCGGCAGTGTCGCGATCGCGCTGTTGACGAAGGCCGGGTTCACCGTGGCCGCTGCGACCGGAAAGCCGGCCGAGTCCGAATACCTGCAACAGCTGGGCGCCGACGTCGTCATCGACCGCGCCGAACTCTCCTCGGCCGGAAAGCCCATGCAGAAGGAGCGGTGGGCCGGCGTCATCGATACAGCAGGCAGCCACACTCTTGCCAATGCGTGCGCACAGACCCGCTACGGCGGCGCAGTAGCCGCGTGCGGACTGGCGCAGGGCATGGATTTCCCGGCCTCGGTGGCGCCCTTCATCCTTCGCGGGGTATCTCTGCTCGGGATCGACAGCGTGATGGCACCGCGCGAACGGCGTCTCACCGCGTGGGCACGCCTGTCCCGCGATCTCGAGGCGAACACGCTCGACACGATCACCCAGGAGGTGTCGCTGGAGGAGGCCATCACCGCGGCGGACCGGCTCATGGACGGCACGGTGCGCGGCCGCATCGTCGTCGACGTCAATCGATAACAGGAGCACCAGTGACAAAGAAGTCCGAGAACACCAGCCCTGTCGAACTCGACCTCTCCGACGTCGACCATCGAGTCGGAAAACCCATCGGTGGCGGGCAGCTGTGGGATCCGTGCAGCACCTCCGACATCCGCCGGTGGGTGATGGCGATGGACAATCCCAATCCGATCCACTGGGATCATGAGTTTGCTCGCAACTCGCGATACGGCGGAATCATCGCCCCGCAGTCGATCGCCGTCGCATTGGACTACGGCCACGGCGCCGCACCGGCGTGTGTGGGGCGCATCCCCGAGAGCCATCTCATCTTCGGCGGCGAGGAATGGTGGTTCTACGGCTGCCCGGTCCGCCCGGGCGACAAGCTCTTCCAGGAGCGGCGCTTCCACGACTACAAGGTGGCCGAGACGAAGTTCGCCGGACCCACCATGTTCTCGCGCGGCGACACCGTCCACAAGAATCAGAACGGTGTCCTCGTCGCCAAGGAGCGTTCCACCGCCATCCGGTATCTGTCCGCAGAAGCCACCAAGCGCGGGATGTACGAGAACCAGCTCGGCGAGAAGAAGAAGTGGACAAGCGCCGAGCTGGTCGAGATCGAGAATCTGCGCTACGAATGGCTCCTGACCACGCGGTCCGGAATCTCACCGCGGTTCGACGAGGTCAAGGTCGGCGACACACTGCCGCGACGGGTCCTCGGACCCCACACCATCGCGTCCTTCACCACCGAATACCGTGCGTTCCTCTTCAACATCTGGGGCACGTTCGGGTGGGTGGCACCCGAGGGCGTCGAAGATCCGTGGGTCTACCAGGATCCGGGCTGGGTCGACGGTTTCGGCTTCGACGAAGAAGGCGCCAAGATCGATCCCCGCAAGCGCGACGGCCTCTATGTCGGCCCGTCCCGCGGACACATCGACGAGGACAAGGCCGGCGAAGTCGGCATGGCACGCGCCTACGGATACGGCGCGACGATGGGCGCCTGGTGCACCGACTTCCTTGCTAACTGGGCCGGCCTCGACGGCATGGTGCGCCACATCAAGTCGGACTTCCGCGGGCCTGCCTTCGAAGGCGACGTCACGTACTTCGACGCCGAGATCGTCGACAAGGAGCCCATGTCGACCTGGGGCGTTCCACTCGTCCAGGTCAAGCTCCGGCTGACGAACCAGGACGGCACCGTCCTCGTGTCCTCCCTCGCCGAGGTCGAGCTGCCGCTGTAGCGGCACCGCGCAGACAACAGGAAGTCATCCATGAGTACTGAGACGAAGGCAGAAGCGGTGGACTCTGTTTCGATCGTGTCGGGCCCACCACTGAGCGACGAACCGGGGCTCGGAGCCCTCACCCTGCCCGGTTTCCTCCGCGAGGTGACCGAACTGTACGGCGATCGCGAAGCGCTTGTGATGCACGGCGCCGACGGCGTCACCCGATGGACCTACTCCGAACTGTGGGAGCGGGCTATCGACGTCGCGCGGGCGCTGCGGGGACTCGGCCTCGCAAAGGACGGACGCGTGGGCGTGCTGATGACGAACCGCCCCGAGTGGATCACGGCGGTCTTCGGCGCCTCCCTTGCAGGGGGTGTCGCAGTCACACTCAGCACGTTCTCGACCCCGTCGGAGCTCGACTACATGCTCGAGACCTCGGGGGTGGAGATCCTGCTGTTCGAGCGCAACGTCCTGAAGACGGACTTCGCCGCAGCCCTGACCGACCTGGAACCGCGGATCGGCACAGCCGGCGGCGACGAGATCCACTCGACGAAGTTCCCCTTCCTCCGTCACGTCGCCATGGTCGGCAAGAAGGCCGAAGGCGAGTCGATCGAAGCGTGGGACGAGTTCCTCGCCCACGGTGAATCACAGCCCCGCGAACTGGTCGAAGCGTCCGCCGCGTCAGTACAGCCCAGCGATGTGGCCGTGCTGTTCTTCTCCTCCGGTTCGACCAGCAAACCGAAGGGCATTCTGAGCGCGCACCGCGGAGTGTCCATTCAGATGTGGCGATTCCGGCGCATGTACGGATTCTCGCTCGAGATGGACATTCGGTGCTGGACAGCGAACGGCTACTTCTGGTCGGGGAATTTCGCGATGGCCCTCGGCAACACCCTCGCCAGTGGTGGGTCGCTCATCCTGCAACCGACGTTCGATCCGAGCGAAGCCCTCGAGCTCATCGAGAAAGAACGGGTGAACTTCCCCTTCGCCTGGCCGCACCAGTGGGCTCAGCTCGTCGGTGCCCCGAACTGGGACAAGGCGGATCTGAGTAGCCTCCGCTACGTCGACTACAACACACCGGTAGCACGTCACCCCACGGTGACCGACGAATGGTACGAGCCGGGTCACGCGTACGGCAATACCGAAACCTTCACGATCAGTACGTGCTACCCCGCCAATACCCCGTCCGATGTGATCGCGGGTAGCAGCGGAAAGCCGTTGCCCGGGGTGACGATCCGGATCGTCGATGCCTTGACCGGCGCTGTCGTTCCCCGAGGAGAGCGAGGCGAGATCTGTGTCAAGGGACCGACGTTGATGCTCGGGTACGTCGGCACTCCCCTCAGTGAGACGGTCGACGACCACGGGTTCTTCCACACCGGCGACGGCGGCTACGTCGACGACACCGGGCGACTCTATTGGGAAGGACGCCTCACCGACATCATCAAGACCGGCGGCGCGAACGTCTCTCCCCTCGAGGTCGACGAAGCGCTCATCGCGTGCCCCGGAGTCAAAGTGGCACGCACGGTCGGTGTCCCCCACGACACGCTCGGGGAGGTCGTCGTCTCCTGCATAGTGGCGCACGCAGGAGCCGACCTCGATGTCGACGGGATTCGTGGATACCTGCGCGAGCGCCTCGCCAGCTACAAGGTTCCGCGAGAGGTGTTGTTCTTCGACAACGAGGAAATCAGCCTCACCGGCACCGCGAAGATCAAGTCGAGCGACATCAAGGAACTCGCCATCAAGCGTCTCCAGAAATAACCGACCGCCACCAGAGCGAGAGGTCCTGCACACGCTCCGAGTGTGTGCAGGACCTCTCGCTTCGTCGTCTTCGGCCTCAGGAGGCAGGTCGATAGCGCTGCGCGAGGTACGCCCGGTGCAGCGCAGGTGAACCGAACAACGAGCGGTTCAACGTCGCACGCTTGAGATGCACGTGGACGCCGCTCTCCCACGTGTAGCCCATTCCACCGTGCAACTGCATGGCCTTGCCGGCAACCTCGACGGCCGCCGCACAGCTGTAGGCCTTGGCCATCGAGGCCGCAGTCGTCGTCTCCGGGTCTCCGGACACCAGGCTGCGCACTGCGGCGTCGACCAGTGTTCGGGCCACCGTCACCTGGACGAGCATGTCGGCGCAGGCGTGCTTGACCGCCTGGAACGAGCCGATCTTGCGTCCGAACTGCTCTCGCATCCCGGCGTAGGAGACGGTAGCGTCGAGCATCGCCTCGCTCGAACCGAGACTGTCACAGGCCACGGCCACAAGGGCACGGTCGTGCAGTTGTCGCAGTGTCTCCCGGGGGTCATCGTGGAATCGCCACACCGATTCCGGCGGGATCGTCACGCCCTCGGCGACTACGGTCCCGAAACTGCGTGTCGCGTCCACGACCGGTTGTCCGGTCACCACGAGCCCGAGCGCCCCCGGATCGAGATCGACGACGACGATCGTGCCATCGGGTTCTTGCGCCGGTACGAGTAGCCGGTCTGCGTCGGGAGCGTCGAGCACGAACGCCGCCGCGCCCCGGAGGATCGCTCCCTGCGGCACGGCCTCCACTTGGAATTGGGTCCGGCCTGCAGATTCCCCGCCGAGGACGAATGCCGGAACAGCGTTTCCCGAGACGGTGTCGCGGAGGAGGCGGTCACGATCATCGCCAGGTTCGACGCGCTCGAGTGCTGCCACCGCGAGCGACGCGACGGACGGATAGGGTCCGAGTGCGGCTGCGCGGCCGACCTCCCGGAGGATCACGGCAACCTCGGCGAAAGTGGCGTCGGCACCGTCGAATTCGCCCGGAACTTCGAGGCCGAGCCATCCGGATGTGCTGATCGACTCCCAGTCGACCGGCGCGTCGTGGCCTGATCTTGACAAAAGGTCTCGCGCGACGGACCGTAGTTCGTCGTGGAATTCGGACAGGTCCGGGAGTGAGTCGGTCATCGCTGTCCTGTCGGCTCGCGGGGCAGACCGAGGCCACGTTCCCCGATGATGGTGCGTTGGATTTCGCTGGTTCCGCCCGGGATCGTCCACTCCCACGAGCCGATGAAATCGAGCATCCATGCCCCTGATTCCCACCCGCTGGACTGAGGTTTCCGTAGATCGGTGTGCGCTGCGAGACCCGCGATCTCTGTGCCGAAATCGGTGATGCGCTGGAGCAGCTCGCTGTAGTAGAGCTTGACGATCGACGCGTCGGCCGGCCCTGGCCGGTCGGCGGCGACGAAATCCGACACCAATGCGCGCAGCCCCGTGAGTTCGATCTCGAGTGTGGCGAGCCGGTCTGCGACGCGCGTGTCGTCGAGTGGGGCCGTCCCGTCGGGGCCCGGCCGGGTGCACAGGTCGACGAGCAAGCGGAACCCGCCGTGACTCAGTCGCTCGGTGAGTTCGAGCATGGTCATGCCGCGCTCGGCTCCGAGTGTTTCCTGCGCGACCCGCCATCCTTCGTTCTCGGGTCCGACAAGGTTCGTCGCAGGAATGGCGACATCGTTGAGGAATATCTCGCAGAAGTGCGATTCGCCGGTCGCTTGCTTGATCGGACGTACCTCGACTCCGGGGGTACGCATGTCCATCAGGAAGTACGAGATGCCCTTGCGTTTCGGGGCGTCGGGATCGGTGCGGGCCAGCAGCAGGCACCGGTCGGCGTACAACGCACCGCTGGCCCACAGTTTCTGGCCGTTGACGATGTAGACGTCGCCGTCCTTCCGGGCGCTGGTCGCGAGTGCCGCCATGTCGGATCCCGCGCCGGGCTCGGAGAAGCCCTGGCACCAGATCTCGCCGTCGAGGATCGCAGGGAGATGACGGTTCCGTTGTTCGTCGGTGCCGGCGGCGAGCAGCGTCGACGCGGCGTGGTGGATCGAGACGAAGGGCAGAACCAGCCGGGGTGCGTCGTGGGCTGCGAGTTCCTGGTACAGCACGACCTGTTCCGCGACGGACATGCCGCCTCCCCATTCCTCCGGCCAGTGTGGCACCGCAAAGCCCGCTCCGCGTAGTTCCTGGAACCAGGCTTTCTGAAATCGGACGAATTCGTCGTCGGAGACATCGGTTTGGGCCCGGCGCCAGTCTGCGGGGATATGGTCGCGGCACCAGCCGCGGACCGAGGTCCGGAAGCCCTCGAGTGTCGGCGCTCCGACGCTTGTCGTCCCGGCACTCATCGCGCTTCTTCCTTCTCCTTCGGCATAGATTTCCTCGCCGCATTCTCCCGGTTCGCTGCATTCTCCCGGTTGACCGCATTGTCCCGGAGAGCGAGCAATCGGTCCCGATGCTCTGCGGACTGCATGGTTGCTATCTCCGCCGCGAAACCGGCCTGCATCGGACCGGCGAGCGCTTGGGACAGATACATATTGACCACACGTTTGGTACTGCGCAATGCCTGTGCGGGTTGCGCGGCGAGGCGCTCAGCGAGGCGCCGCGCCTCGGGTAACAGGTCGTCGGGCGCGGTGACGCGCGACGCCAGGCCGAGTTCGACCGCCGTCCTCGCCGGTATCCTGTCGCCGGTGTAGAGGTATTCCCGCGAGCGGAGAATCGGGGTGAGCAGCGGCCAGAAGGCCGCACCCCCGTCGCCCGCAACGAGTCCCACCGCGACGTGGGGGTCTGCGAGGTGTGCCCTCTCCGACATGAGGACCACATCGGAGAGCACCGCGAGGCTACAGCCGAGACCTACCGCGGGTCCGTTGACCGCTGCGATCACAGGTAGCGGGAAGCGGAGCATCTCGTCGATGATCTCGGCGCCTTCCCGGACACTCTCGTCGCGCGCGACCGGATCGTCGAGGAAGGAGGTGATCCAGTCGAGGTCACCTCCGGCGCTGAACGCGCGCCCTGCCCCGGTCAGGATCACCACGGCAGCGTCGGTGTCGCCTGCGAGCTGCCGCCACACGTGCGCGAGGGCCCAGTGCAGGTCCTTGTCGACGGCGTTGAGATCGGCGGGACGGTTGATCGTGACGATCCGGATGGGACCCTCGCATTCGACGGTGAGTACGTCCGGGAGTTCGTATTTCACAGCACCGCCTTCTCGGGAGCTTCGGAGAACAGGCCCGTGAGTCCGCGCCGGTCGATCCGCTTGGTCAGCGCGTCGACGGTTCCGGACGGTCCCCACGGCATTCGTCGCAGCGGAATGCTGTACCGGGAGATCCAGGACACGGTGGTCTCGTCGCAGAATCCGCTGGCCCCGTGCAGTTGGTGCGCGACCCGGAACACGATCTGTGCCGCTTCGACGGCCGCCAAGCGGAATGCCAGGGCGTCGTCGACGGCCTCATCATTGCCTGCCTGGATGCTCCACAGCGTGTACTTGGCGAGCACGTCCAGTCCCGTACGTTCCACTTCCGCCTCCGTGAGTTGGAATTGGACTCCCTGCAGTTTCGCCAGGGGCGCTCCGAACTGTTCACGGAGGAGCACGTGCGAGCGGGTCAGATCCATTGCTCGATCGAGCATTCCGAGCAGGGTCCAGCACGGCAGCGTCAGCGCGAGGGCGAGATCCTTCGCACCGTCGTCGTCGATCGGCCGGAGGTCGAGCTGAGAAGTGAACGCCGACATCCGCGGCGGAGTACTCGGCGGGCGGGCATCCACAAGGCTGCGCCGACCGTCGACACTCACCGCAGCCCACCGCAGATCGAGGCACGCGATGGGCGCCTTCGGAGCGTCGTCGTCCACGACGACCAGTCCGTCGACGTCGAGGTCGGCCGGTCGTGAGAGCCGCTCCGCCACAGGGTAGGGCACCGCCCCGAAGCCCACGCTGCGACACAGCGCGGCGGCCGCTTCGAGTTCGTCTGCGTCTCCTCGGGGATCGAGATCCCAGGCACCGAGTTCACCGAGCGTCGGCTCGATGATGTTCCCGCGGTGATCGGGATCGCTTTCGATCAACTGGGCGAGATCGTCGCCCCCTGCCGCTTCCAGCGCACGAAGCGCTTCACGGCCGTACTCGGTCGCTTCCTTGCTCAGTTCAGTGTTCATGCTGCCGCCAGGATGGCTCGGGCCAGGAGGATCCGCTGCATCTCGATGCTGCCGGAGGCCACTGTGGCTGCCTGCGAATAGCGCCAGTGATCTTCGACCGCGCGGCGGAACCACTTGGCGGTATCGTCGTCGAATTCGTCGGGGTCACCACTCGGTGGCGTGGCGTACGCAGCGATCTCGGTGAGGACCTCCGCGCTGTCCTGATCGAGAGTCGTCACCGCAATCCGGTATGCCGCAGCGTCGCCGGGCTGCACAGCGCCGCCGCTCTGCATCGACACCACCCGGTACGCCAGCAACCGTGCGCGACGGCAGTGCGTGAGCATCCGGGTCCAGCGCGCCTTCAGCTCGCCCGGCAGATCGTCCCATCGCGCACCGAGGACCGACGGTGCGGCCTGCAACAGGCGCTCGCAGCGGGCGTAGCGGGCAATACCCACGCGCTCGTACGCGAGTACTTCCTGCACGACCTTCCATCCCTCGTCGACCGTGCCGAGTACATCGGCATCGGTGACGCGGAGGTCGTTGAAGAAGACTTCGTTGAGATGGTGCGGGCCCAGCATCGCCCGGATCGGGCGGACTTCGATGGCCGGGTCGGACATCGGGACGAGAAAGACGGTGAGTCCCTGCTGCTTCCGTCCGTTGGTGGAGGTGCGGGCCAACAGGAAACACCATTGCGCCATCGTGGCGTAGGACGTCCAGATCTTCTGCCCGGAGATGAGCCAGCCGTCGCCGTCCCGGCGCGCGGCGGTACGCAACGACGCGAGGTCGGAGCCGGCTTCGGGTTCGCTGAATCCTTGACACCAGATCACTTCGCCACGCGCGATAGGCGGAAGGTGGGTGTCCTGCTGTTCCGCGGTTCCGTGACGCATGATCGTGGGACCCACCCAATTGACGCCCATGTACTGCGCGCCGCGGGGCTCATGGTGCGCCCACATCTCCTCTCGCACCACTGTCTGTTCCCAGATCGATGCACCACGTCCACCGAACTCCTCGGGCCACGTCATACACAGCAATCCGCTGTCGGCGAGGAGGCGGCAGAATGCCTGCGCCGCTTCGAGATCACTCGGGTCGTCGGTGAATGCTCCGAGGAAATGTGGGGGAACGTGCTCATGCACCAGCCGGCGCAACTCGCTACGGAGTTCCGGTGCGGCACCACCCATCGTGAAGTCCATGCCCGGACATTACGTCAATCATAACAAGGATAGCAATGCTTGCCATTTTGAAACCTCGCAATACTTGGTAGTAAAGACCGCCTGTCGCTAGACTGCGTCCATGCGTGAATGGCGAGTTTCTTGACGACCCCGCGGCGTGGCCGAGTGCCACAGCGACGTATCGCCGAAACCGTTGCCGACGAATTGCGCGACCACATACTTTCCGATGACGACTACCGATTGCCTACCCAAGACCAACTGGTCAAGGACTTCGGCGTCAGCTACCCCTCGGTGCGAGAAGCCCTGCGCATTCTGGAAACCGAAGGTCTGGTCACTGTACGCCGCGGCAACGTCGGCGGCGCCGATGTGCATCGCCCCGACGAATTCTCCGCCGCGTACCACCTCGGACTCTCACTGCAAGCCGGCAGGGTCACACTCGAGGATCTCGCCGCCGGTCTACAACTACTCGAGCCGATGTGCGTCACCGAATGCGCGAAACGCCCGGACCGCCTCGAGGTCGTCGTGCCCGCCCTCAACACATCCATCGACACCTCGGCCGAACTCGTCGGCGACGGAGTCGCATTCACGCAGGCCGCCCGGGAATTCCACGATCTGATCGTCTCGTTCACTCCGAACGCCACGATTCGCTACGCGGTGCGCAGCTATGTCGCCCTGTGGTCTGCACAGGAAGAGGCGTGGGCAGAGGCCCTCACCCGCCGCGGCGAGTACCCGTCCGAAGGCAAGGCCGAAGACGCCGTCCACGCACACCGCCGCATCGTCAAGGAAATCGCCGACGGGCGCGTCGCCGAAGCCGAACGACTCGCGCGTTCTCACCTCGCAGCAACCCAGGCGCTCGTCCTCGACCGCTTCGGCGACACCATCGTCAATGCGTCGGCCGCGATGACACGCAACACGTTCCCCACACGCCAACGCCCACGTAGCTGACTTCCGGCGCGTCCCACACCCGACTACGACTCACCAACAGCGGCCGGGCTCGGTCCCACAACCGAGCCCGGCCGTTCTGCTGCACACCAGCCCTTGCACACCCCGCCCTGCGGGCGCATTCTCATGAGAACGTGATTCTCTTCATATCCGCTCAGCCTATCCAATCCTTACAAGGATAACAATACTTGTAGCGCTGGCCGGTTCGTGATTAACTGCCAGTCACCACTCGGGAGTGGCTTGCATCACTAAACTCTCGCGAGAACCGGACATAGACCCACAAACCGGAGTCACTCCCCCTCGAACACTGCGGAACGATGTTCTCGCTGAGTGCGAATCAGAGTTCCCATACAGGAGGAGACCTACCTTGACGCAAGGGTCGCGCTACACGGGTCCAACCACACACCTCGCCGAAGGGTGGAGCCTCACCCGGCTCACTCCCCCGAGCCGACTGTTCGGCGCAAACGGCATCCGGACCGGCGCAGACGGTCGCATCTACGTGGCACAGGTGGCAGGCAGTCAGATCAGCGCGTTCGACCCCGACAACGGCGTGGTCGAGACCATCAGCCCGAAGGGCAGCGACATCGTCGCCCCCGACGACCTGGCCTTCCATCCCGACGGGGAGCTCTACATCACCGAGTACTACGACGGACGGGTCAGCATCCGCTCCGACGACGGGAGCACGCGTCTACTCCGCGACGACCTCCCTGGCGTCAACGGCATCACCTTCCACCAGGGCCGGCTCTTCGTCGACGAGTGCCGCCCCGACGGGCGTCTGATGGAAATCGACCTCAACGGCGGCCCACCGAAGGTGCTCGTCGAGGGCCTCCAGCTGCCCAATGCCCTCGAGGTCGGACCCGACGGCAAGCTCTACTATCCAGCGCTCGGTACCAACGACATCTGGCGCATCGACCCGGACGGCGGCGAACCCGAACGCGTCGCAGGCGATCTCGGTGTTCCGGTCGCATTGAAGTTCGACTCCGAGGGCTACATAATCTCCCCGCAGGTGGCTTCCGGACAGGTACTCCGGATCGACCCGCGCACCGGCGACAGCACCGTACTGGCCGATATCGGATCTGGCCTCGACAACCTCACCTTCATCGGCGACCGCCTGTTCGTCTCGAGCTTCACCGGCCAGATCACCGAGGTGCTCGGCGGCGGCGAAACGAAGACCGCACTCGCAGACGGACTCACGTGGCCCCTGGACCTGACCGTGGGAACGGACGGCACGCTCTACGTCGCCGACGGCACCTTCCTCCTGGCACTCGAGCCGAACGGCGAACTCCGCACCGTCGCAATGCTCTTCCACCCCGGATGGCCCGGGTACATCCGCGGTATCACCTCGGTCGGCGACGGCGAGTTCATCGTCGCCGGCGATACCGCGGTCTCGCGGTACCGGCCCGCCACCGCCGAGAGCGAGCTGCTCTTCGGCGGGCTCGAACAGGCCTACGGCGTGGCAGTGTCCGCCACCGGAACCGTCGCGGTGGCGGACATCGGCACAGGCAAGGTCCATTCCGTCGGATCCGGGCAGGCGGAGGTGCTTGCGTCGGGTCTGCAGGACCCGACGGGGCTTGCATTCACCTCGGACGGCACTCTCCTCGTCTCCGAAGCCGGAGCGGGAAGGATCATCTCGGTGACGAGCGCCGGTGTCGACACGCTCGTCGACGGTCTGGAGCGGCCACAGGGAATCCTGGTCCGCGACGGAAAGCTCTACATCGTCGACGTCGACGCCAAGACGCTGATCAGTGTGGATCTCGAGACCAAGGCACAGCAGGTCATCGCACGCCATCTCCCCGTCGGGGCGCCCGAGGGGGTCACCCCCAAGCCGCTGAAGGGTCTCATCCCGTTTGCCGGTCCGCAGGGACCCTTCGCCGGAATCACCGCGGGCCCCGATGGCACCCTCTACATCTCCGCAGACGCAGAAGGCAGCGTCCTCGCGATCCGCGAAGGGAAGTGAACACCCGATGAGCAACGATTTCCTCGATCTCACCGGCCGTATCGTCATCGTCTCGGGAGCGGCAGGTGGTGGCATCGGCACCTCCGTGACCCGCATGGTCGCGCAGGCCGGAGCCACCGTCATCGCTGTGAGCCGCTCCGAGGAGAACCTCAACAAGCACATCGAACCTCTTGTT
Organism: Rhodococcus sp. F64268; assembly: GCF_023015605.1. Classification (NCBI taxonomy): domain Bacteria; kingdom Bacillati; phylum Actinomycetota; class Actinomycetes; order Mycobacteriales; family Nocardiaceae; genus Rhodococcus; species Rhodococcus sp. F64268. The sequence continues at coordinate 247,712 of NZ_JALKAI010000006.1, read as the reverse complement.
TCCGAGGGCCTTTCGGTGATTCCCGTTGCAGCGGACGCATCGACCGACGACGGCATCGCCACGGTTCTCGACACCGTCCGCCGAACCGACGGCAACCTGTACGGGCTCGTGAATGTCGCCGGCGGCGCCGCACCGGCCACATGGATGCCTGCCACCCGCGTGACACGGGAGGATTGGCGCGCGCTGATGACGCAGAACCTCGAAACGATGTTCTTCATGAGCCAGGCGGTCGCGGCCGAACTGAAGAAGAACTCGCTGCCGGGATCGATCGTCTCGATCTCGTCGATCAGCGGTATGAACACCGCCCCGTTCCACATCGCATACGGAACCGCGAAGGCGGCACTCGTCGCCGCTACACGCACAATGGCGGTCGAACTCGCCACCGACAACATCCGGGTCAACGCCATCGCACCAGGAGTCACCGCGACGCCTGCCTCCGGTACATACGTCGATGCCGACCCCGAGCGCGACCGTCAGGCGATTGCGATGGGCCGACGGGGCACGCCCGAGGAGCAGGCCGGGGCAATCCTCTTCCTGCTCTCGGACCTCTCCGGCTATGTCACGGGACAGACGATGCTCGTCGACGGAGGCCTGAACCTCAAATGGACCCACATGGGCGCTGACCACACGTCCCTGTTCCTCAAGGACGAAACATTCCGCGCCACCATCACTCGCTGAATCAGCCCAGTTTCACGAGGAGGATCACATGACCGACACGGTTGACAACATCAAAGACACCCCGTCCGAGGCAGCACCGTTCTCCGAACCGATGACGATCGGCGTCGAGGCATATCTCTCGCGCGACTACGCCAAGGCCGAAGGAGACAAACTCTGGGCCAAGATATGGCAGCAAGTCGGCCGTGTCGAGGAGATTCCTCGTGTCGGCGATTACCTCACCTACGACATCTGCGATGACTCGATCATCGTCGTGCGCACCGCGGAGGACACCATCCGCGCCCACCACAACGTGTGTTCACACCGCGGCAGGAGCCTCGTCGATGTCCCCGACGGCGCCCACGACGCTCGCGGACAGGCCCGGCAATTCGTGTGCGGGTTCCACGGTTGGCGCTACGACCTCGAGGGCAACAACACATTCGCTCCCGAGGACCAGGACTGGAAAGGATGCCTGTCGGCGCAGCAGCGAAATCTGAAGGACGTCCGCGTCGACACCTGGGGCGGCTGGATCTGGATCAACATGGATCCCGACTGTGAGCCGCTGCGCGACTACCTGGAACCGGCCGCGTCGCTGCTCGACCCGTTCCAGCTCGAGAACATGCGCTACCGGTGGCGCAAATGGCTCGTGTTCGACTGCAACTGGAAGGTTGCGCTCGAGGCATTCATGGAGACCTATCACGTCCCCTACACCCATCCCGAGTTCATGAACTTCGGAGCGTTCCTCGGCTGGGCCCGAAACCAGGGTAAGCACAGCAATATCGGGTACGACGCACCGAAGGGCATGGACGAGAACCAGGCCAAGCTCCGCGTCGGATCCGGGCCCGACGCACGCATCTCGACGATGCAGTTGCAGAACTTCACCTGGGAGAACGCGAACACCAATACGACGAACACTTTGGTGCAGGCCGCACGACGCCTCGTCGACGAACTCCCCGAGGGCACACCCCCCGACCAGGTGATGCGGCACTGGCTCGAGTCAGCCCGACGCGATGACGAGGCTCGCGGAGTCACGTGGCCGACGATCGCGCCGGAAGACGTAGCAAAAGCCGGTACCGCATGGCAGATCTTCCCGAACTTCCAGATCGGGCATGCCCCGAACAACATGCTGTGCTATCGCGTGCGCCCCTACGGTTCCGACCCGGACAAGTGCATATTCGAAGCTGCCGTGTTCGAGCTGTTCCCGCCCGGCGAGGAGCCGGAGACGGAATGGGAGTACACCCCACAGGACGACCCCGGCTGGCGCACCGTGCTTCCTCAGGACTTCGACAATATGGCCGCCGTTCAGAAGGGGATGAAGTCGCGAGGTTTCGCCGGTCCGGTTCCCAATCCCTACCGCGAACGCAGCGTCGTCAGCCTTCACCACAATCTCGCCACCTACATGGGTACCGGGGCACCACGCGACCTCGCGTGAACCCCGTCCCCTTACCCGAGGACACTCACATGCAGAACTGCGCGCCTACGCCGACACCCGACGTCGATCAGGAAGCCTTACGACAGAAGTATCTCCTCGAGCGCGACAAGCGCCTTCGGTCGGACGGCCAGCAGCAGTACATCGAGACCGGCGACGGATTCGACGATTTCTACGCTGCGGATCCACATCTCCCGGTGACGCCCCGTGATCCACTCACCGACGAGATCGACGTGGTGATCCTCGGGGGCGGATTCTGCGGTCTCATTGCGGCACACCGACTCCAGCAGGCAGGTGTCACCGACTTCCGGATCGTGGAATTGGGAGGCGATTTCGGAGGAGTGTGGTACTGGAACCGGTACCCCGGCATCCAGATCGACTCGGACGCCTACTGCTACCTTCCGCTTCTCGAAGAGACCGGGTACATGCCGAAGGAGAAGTTCTCCAAGGGCGACGAGTGCTTCGAGCATGCTCAGCGCATCGGCAAACAGTTCGGGTTCTACGATCACGCGCTTTTCCACACTCTGATCGAATCACTCGAGTGGGACGACGAGATCCACCGCTGGCGCATCGGCACGAACCGCGGCGACGAACTCCGCGCCCGGTTCATCATCATGGCCCAAGGCCCCTACAACAAGCCGAAACTCCCCGGCATCCCCGGTATCTCGGAGTTCAAGGGACACACCTTCCACACCGCCCGCTGGGACTACGACTACACCGGCGGCGATCTCCACGGCGGCCTGGACAAGATCGGCGACAAGCGGATTGCCATCATCGGAACAGGATCGACAGCGGTCCAGGCGATCCCCCACCTGGCACGCGGCGCCAAGCACCTGACGGTCTTCCAGCGCACCCCGTCGTACATCTTCGAACGCGCCAACTATCCGACCGACCCCGAATGGGTGAAGTCCCTCGAACCCGGGTGGCGCGACGCGCGGCAGCGCAACTTCCACAATGCGGCTTTCGCGTTCTACAGCCCGGGCGAACCGGACCTCATCTGTGACGGCTGGACCGAGGTCTCCCGAAACCTCGCCGCGAAGCTCAACGAGACGAACGGCTGGGCTGCGCTCGCCGACCCTGAGAAGTTCTTGGAACTCAAAGAGATCGAAGACTATCGGGCGATGGAACGGCTGCGCCAGCGGGTCGAATCGATCGTCGAAGACCCCGAGACGGCAGAGAAACTCAAACCGTACTACCGCAACATGTGCAAGCGGCCGGTGTTCAACGACGAGTATCTGCCCACGTTCAACCGGCCCAACGTCACGCTCGTCGACGTGTCCGACACGCAAGGTGTCGAACGCATCACCGAGAAGGGCATCATCGTGGGGGGTGTCGAGCACGAGTTCGACTGCATCGTCTTCGCGAGCGGTTTCGAGATCACCACCTCCCTCGAGCGCCAGTTCGACATCAAGCCGTTCGCCGGCAGTGGCGGTGTCTCGCTCTACGACCACTGGGGCAAGGGCTTCCGCACGCTGCACGGCATCATGGCGCACGGCTTCCCCAACCATTTCGCCACGGGATTCGTCCAGGGCGGCGTGACCGCGGCCACCACCTTGATGTTCGAGCAGCAGGCCGATCACATCTCCTACATCGTGAAAGAAGCGCTGACCCGCGGAGCCACGCGCGTCGAACCCACGGCCGAAGCCGAAGAGTCCTGGATCCAGACCATCCGCGACAACACCGTCGACAACAGCCGATTCGTCTCGGAATGCACCCCCGGCTACTACAACAGCGAGGGCGAACCGAACGGCCGATCCTTCCTGGGTGAGCCCTTCTGGGGCGGCTTCTACGAACTGAGCGACCTGCTTCAGGCGTGGCGCGACACGGGCGAACTGGAAGGGCTGGTGCTCGACAAGTGACACTCCGATTCGACGACCGCGTCGCCGTCGTCACCGGCGCCGGACGAGGGCTGGGACGCGACTACGCACTGCTGCTCGCATCGCTCGGGGCGAAGGTCGTGGTCAACGACTCCGGGGCCGCGATCAACGGTGAAAATCTCGACGCCGGTCCGGCCGAGGATGTGGTCCGGGAGATCCGGGCCGCCGGCGGCGAGGCGGTTGCGTGCGTCGAGTCCGTCGCAACCGCAGACGGTGGCGAGGCGATCATTCAGGCCGCACGCGACAACTACGGCCGAATCGACATCCTCATCCACAATGCGGGCAACAATCGCTACGCGTCGCTGACCGAGATGTCGTACGAAGATTTCGATGCGGTGCTCGATGTCCACTTGCGAGGCGCGTTCCACGTTGTCCGCCCCGCATTTCCGCTGATGTGTGAAGCCGGATACGGCAGGATCGTGCTCACCTCGTCGATCGGCGGAATCTACGGCAACGCCAATGTCGCCAACTACGCGGCGTCGAAAGCAGGGATGATCGGATTGTCGAACGTCGCGGCAATCGAAGGGGCAGAGCACGGCGTCCGCTCCAACGTGATCATTCCTGCGGCACTGACACGATTGGCGGAGGGGCTCGATACCTCTGCGTACCCACCCATGGGGCCGGAACTCGCGGCGCCTGTCGTCGGGTGGCTCGCTCACGAATCCTGCTCGGTGACCGGCGAAATGTTCGCTGCCATCGCGGGCCGCGTCGCGAAGGTCTACATCGCCGAGACCCCGGGCGTGTATCGACCGTCCTGGTCGATCGACGAGGTCGCCGAGAACATCGATGTCATCCGCGACACCAGCGACCCGTGGATCCTGCCCGCCGTGTCGGGCCACGTCGACCACATCACGAGAAGCTTTGCGATAGCCACGGAGGGAAATACGCATGTCAGTTAAGGTCTACGAACGAATTCTGGATCTCTTCGAAGCCGAAGGAATCAATACGCTCTTCGGCATTCCTGACCCGAACTTCGTTCATCTGTTCCGCCTCGCGGAGGAACGCGGCTGGAATGTGGTGGCTCCCCATCACGAGGAGTCCGCCGGTTTCATGGCGGAGGCCGTCTCCCGCATGACGGGCAAGGCCGCGGTGTGTATCGGCACGCTCGGCCCCGGTCTCGCGAATCTTTCCGGGGCGATCATGTGTGCCAAGGTCGAGAACTCTCCGGTGATCTTCCTCGGTGGTCAGCGCGCCCGCATCACCGAACAGCGTGTTCGGCGTGGTCGTATCCAGTTCGTCCAGCAGATGGCGCTCGTCGAGAACTCCGTGAAGTATCACGCGAGCATCGAGTACCCCGAGCAGACCGACGAGATCATCCGCGAAGGCCTGCGTAAGGCGCTCTCGGGCACGCCCGGCCCGGTCTACATCGAGTACCCGCAGAACGTCATCCTCGAGGAGATCGACGCTCCGCCCGTCCTTCCCCCGGAGAAGTACCGCCTCGTGGGCCAGACCGCCGGAGCCGATCTGGTCGCCGAGGCAGCCGACTTGATCGGGTCCGCAAAACAACCTGTTCTCCTCGTCGGTCACGGCGTGCACACCGCCAGGGGAGGCGCGTCCGTCAAGGAACTCGCCGACCTCATGGCATGCCCGGTCATCCAGACGTCCGGTGGTACGTCCTTCATCGAAGGCCTCGAGGACCGCACCTTCCCGTACGGTTTCTCGGCAGCATCCATCGATGCCGTCGTGAACTCCGACCTGTGTCTCGCCATCGGCACCGAACTCGGCGAGCCCGTCCACTTCGGACGTGGTCGGCACTGGGTCGCGAACGAAGCGAACCGCAAGTGGATCCTCATCGAGCAGGATCCGACGTCCATCGGTGTCAATCGCCCGATCGATGTTCCGTTGGTCGGCGATCTACGAGCGATCGTCCCGCAGCTCGTCGATGCACTGAAGGATTCTCCGCGTACCCCGACACCCGAACTCGACGGCTGGATCAAGCAGGAGGCTGCACAGCTCGCCGAACTTGCCGAAACCGCACCGTCCGGGATGTCCCCCGTGCATCCGGCTCGCCTGATCGTCGAGGCCACGAAGGCGTTCCCCGCCGACGGCATCATGGTCCGCGACGGTGGCGCCACCACGATCTTCGGCTGGACCTATTCGCAGGCCAAGCCGCACGACGTGATGTGGAACCAGAACTTCGGGCACCTCGGCACCGGTCTCCCGTACGCTGTCGGCGCCGGTGTCGCTGACGGCGGTAAGCGCCCGATGATGCTGATCACCGGAGACTCGTCGTTCCAGTTCCACATCGCCGAACTGGAGACGGCCGCGCGAGTGGGTCTGCCCCTCGTGTGTGTCGTCGGTGTCGACTACGCCTGGGGTCTCGAAGTCGGCGTCTACAAGCGCACTTTCGGGCACGACTCACTCGAGACAGGCGTCCATTGGAGCAAGGAAACCCGACTCGACAAGGTCGCGGAAGGCTTCGGCTGCTACGGCGAGTACGTCGAACGCGACGAAGACATTGCACCCGCAATCAAGCGGGCCTACGCCAGCGGTAGGCCGGGCGTCATCCACGTCGCCGTGGATCCCAAGGCCAACTCGGAAGAAATGCCGAGCTACGACGAATTCCGCACCTGGTATGCCGAAGGCCAGCAGTGACACGGTATGCCGAAGGCCGGCAGTGACTTTCACTCAGCAGTGAACTTCGTACAGGATCAGACGAGAGAACCGGGTAGCCATGCGTGAATATCTGAAGTTCTACATCGATGGACAGTGGACCGATCCGGCCCAGTCCGACACCTTCGAGGTCATCAACCCCGCGACCGAAGAGGTCACCGGTACGGTGTCGCTCGGGTCGTCTGCAGACGTCGACAAGGCCGTCGCCGCCGCGCGACGCGCCTTCCCCGCGTGGTCGGCGACCAGCCGCGAGGAGCGACTCGCACTGCTCGAGAAGATCCTCGACGTGTACCAGCGCCGAATGGGCGACATCGCTGCTGCACTGACCGAGGAAATGGGTGCTCCCGCCGCATTGGCGAGCGGTTTCCAGGTCAATCTCGGCCTCGGGCATCTCACCACCGCGATCGAGGTGCTCCGGAACTTCGTCTTCGAGGAACAGCGCGGGGGCAGCCTCGTCGTCAAGGAACCCATCGGGGTGTGCGGCCTGATCACACCGTGGAACTGGCCGATCAGCCTCATCTCGGTGAAGGTGTTCCCGGCTCTGGCCACCGGCTGCACGATGGTGCTCAAGCCGTCAGAGCAGTCGCCCTTCAACGGCCAGGTCTTCGCCGAGATTCTCGACGAGGCCGGAGTTCCCGCAGGTGTCTTCAATCTCGTCCAGGGCGACGGCCCCGGCGTCGGGCGCGCGCTGTCCGGGCACCCCGATGTCGACCTGGTGTCGTTCACCGGGTCGACACGCGCAGGCATCGACGTCGCGGCCAATGCCGCTGCCGGTGTCAAGCGAGTCACGCAAGAACTCGGCGGCAAGGGTCCGAACATCATTCTCGACGACGCCGACTTTGCCGAGAACGTCGGCAAGGGTGTCGCGACGATGATGATGAACTCTGGTCAAACCTGCAGTGCTCCCTCGCGAATGCTGGTCCCCGGAGAGCGCATGGAGGAAGCCATTGCCGCCGCACGCGAGGCGGCCTCGAAGGTGACGGTGGGCGACCCGACCGGCGATGCCGCGATCGGTCCCGTTGTGTCGAAGGCCCAGTTCGAGAAGGTTCAAGGTCTCATCCAGAGGGGCATCGACGAGGGTGCGACCCTCGTGGCCGGTGGTGTCGGGCGGCCCGAGGGTCTGACCGCCGGCTACTTCGTGCAGCCCACCGTCTTCGCCGATGTCAAGAACGACATGACCATCGCGCGCGAGGAGATCTTCGGCCCGGTCCTCACGATCCTGGGTTACGACAGCATCGACCATGCGATCGAGATCGCGAACGACACCGACTACGGACTCGCCGGCTTCGTGGCCGGCACGGATCTCGAGCTGGCCCGACAGGTGGCACGACGGATCCGCGTCGGAAACGTTGCGATCAATGACGCGTTCGACTTCGGGGCGCCGTTCGGGGGGTACAAGAAGAGCGGAAATGGGCGCGAGTGGGGCGAGTTCGGCTTCCACGACTACCTCGAGATCAAGGGCATCCTCGGTTACACACCCGAGGACGGCAATTGACATGGCTGCCGCCGACACGAGCGTTCTGGTCGCGCATCACGAGATCCGAACGTGCATCGTGCGCCTCGCCCGCGGGGAGGACCGTCGAGACAGCAAGGCGGTCAGCTCCTCGTTCTGGCCCGACGCCATCGTGGATTTCGGGATCTTCGCGGGCTCGTTCGACGACTATCTCGCATGGGTGATCCCGGGGTCTGACGCCGTTCTGGTCACCCAGCACCTGCTGGGGCAGACGCACATCGAACTGGACGGCGACACAGCCAGGGCCGAGACCCATGTCACCGCATACCACCGCGTCGACATGGGAACCGAAGAGCGCGACACCCTGCTCGGCGGGCGATACCTCGACCGGCTCGAGAAGCGCGACGGGCAGTGGCGAATCGCGGAGCGCACCATGCTCTACGACTGGTCCCGCGACGAAGGGGTGTCCGCGGATTGGTCGCGGGGCCTAATGGGCACACCATTGCGCGGCGACCACTTCACCGGCAAGGCCGTTGGTGATCACAGTGAGGCGTTCTTCGGCGCGGGCCCCCTCGCCACGAACATGTAATCGACCATACGCAGGAGGAGTTCGGATGGGTGCGCTGTCCGGCAGGGTTGCTGTCGTCACCGGTGCGAGCCGAGGTATCGGCAAAGGCATCGCGCTGGCGCTCGCGGAGCACGGCGCCACCGTCTACGTCACCGGACGCACGGTGACCCCCGACGCGCACCCACTCCCCGGCACCGTCGGCGACACCGCCGCGGAGTGTGATCGTCGCGGGGGCACAGGTGTTGCGGTCCAGGTCGATCACGCGAACGATGAGCAGGTAGCCGCGCTTTTCGAGCGCGTCGAACGCGAGCAGGGCCGCCTCGACGTCCTGGTCAACAATGCATTCTCCCTCCCCGACGGCCTGACCGAGCCCGAGCCGTTCTGGGAGAAGCCACTGTCGAATTGGGAGATGGTGGATGTCGGTGTGCGATCGAACTTCGTGTCGGCGCGGCACGCTGCCATGATCATGGCGCCCCAGAAGTCGGGACTCATCGTGGCCGTCTCCGGGTACACCGGCGTGGCGTACACCTACGGCGTCCTCTTCGGGATGGCCAAGTCCGCGGTGGATCGAATGGCACGCGACATGGCCGTCGAGTTGCAGCCGTACGACGTCGCATCCGTGTCGATCTGGCAGGGCCTGACCTTCACGGAGCGCGCCGAGCGGAACCTGGCGGCCATTCCCGGACTCACGGAGGGCGCCGCCACCCGCCCCGAGAACGGCTGCTCACCGGAGTTTGCCGGTCGAGTCATCGCCGCTCTCGCACAGGATCCCGCAATCATGAGCCGCTCAGGCGGAACCTTCATCACTGCCGAACTGGCGGAGGAGTACGGCGTCACAGATATCGACGGCCGCGAGATCCCGTCACTTCGATCGACCCGCGGCGAACCGATCTGGTCTCCGATCGCGGCAGCAGATAGTTCAGGGGTCGGAGTCGGGCCGACCTCATCTCCTTCCTCCCCACTGCAACGGAGTACATCATGAGCACGCCGGTGGCATCTCTCTCGTCCGACAGGGTCGCCAAGCTCGAGGCCCTATTGGATCGCCAGGAGATACTCGATACGCTGACCCGCTTCAGCCGGGCAATGGACCGATTCGATCGCGACCTGTTCCTCTCGGCCTTCCACACCGACGCGACGATCGCCGCGGGTAGTTTCGTCGGTGGCCCCGTCGACCTCTACGACTGGTCCACCGCGATGCACGCGCAGGGGCAGAAGGCCACCCATCACAATCTGCTGAACCACACCTGCGACCTCGACGGCGATACTGCCCACACCGAAACGTATTACCTGTTCGCAGCCCGAAACATCGACGACAGCAACTGGATTGCGGGCGGACGGTACATCGACCGCCTCGAACGCCGCGACGGCGAGTGGCGGATAGCCCTTCGCACCAACATCATCGAATGGTCGGGGATGGTTCCCTCGATGGACATTCCCTTCGCGGATGTCCCCGACATCTTCGCCAACGGTGCACCGTCCCGTACCACGACAGATCCGTCCTACACCCGCCCACTCACCAACGTCCGACAGCCGAACGTCCCGAGTTGACGCGGACGCATCGAAGAGAGGCACCATGCATACGCTTGCTACCAAGAAACTCGGAAACCTCGTCGGCGTGGAGGTGACTGACGTCGACATCGATCGTCTGCTCACCGATGACGGGCTCCCTGCAGCACTTCTCGACCTGCTGGAGCAGCACAGCGTCATTCTGTTCCGCGAACTGCACCTCGACGATCCTGCTCAGGTCGAGTTCTGCCGGAGGTTGGGCGAGCTCGCACTGTTCCCCAAGTACCGGATCCCGGAAATCATGGAGATCAGCTTCGAGCCCGACAATCCGAACAAGGAGTATTTCGCCAGCAACGACTACTGGCACATCGACGGTGCTCTTGACGCCATCCCGGCAATGGCCTCGATTCTGACCGCACACGTGACAGCGGAGCAGGGTGGTGAGACCGAGTTCGCGAGCACCTACGCCGCCTACGAAGCCCTTTCGGACGAGGAGAAGGAGTATTTCGGCACGCTCCGGGTGGTTCACACGTTCGAGGCCATTCAGCGCCTGACATATCCGAACCCGACCGACGAACAGGTGAAGGAATGGGCTTCGCGCGCCGTGCGTGAACTCCCCCTCGTGTGGGAGCACGAATCCGGCCGGCGGTCACTGGTGTTCGGCGCGACTGCTTCCCACATAGTCGGGATGGACATCGACGAAGGCCGGGCGTTGTTGCGCGACCTCGAAAATCGTGCCACCGCACCAGAGCTGGTGTATCGACACACCTGGTCGGTCGGCGATACGGTGATCTGGGACAACACCGGGCTCGCGCATCGAGCCTGCGCTTTCGATCGCGCGAAGCCCCGCAGGATGCACCGTTCGACCCTCCTCGGTACCGAGGCGATCAAATGAGTGAACGCACCGCCATCGTGACGGGTGCGGCGTCCGGAATCGGTGAGGCGATCGCCCGGCGTCTTGCCGCCGACGGCAACCTGGTGGCGATCTTCGATCTCGACGGCGGCGCAGCAGAGTCCGTCGCCGCATCGATCGCCGGTGCAGGCGGTAAAGCACTCGGTCTGCAGGTGGACGTCACCGATCGCGACGCACTCGAGGCGGCCGTCGACGACGTGCGAGCACGACTGACTCCCCCGACGGTCCTGATCAACAACGCCGGGATGTCGATCCCGTCCCCATTTCTGGACATCACCGCCGACGCGTGGCAGAAATCGCTCGCCGTGAACCTCACCGCCACCTTCGACTGCTGCCAACTCGTAATCCCGGACATGATCGACGAGGGGTGGGGGCGCATCGTCAACATTTCCTCGTCGAGTGTGCACAGCGGATCCCCCGGCCTGTCCCCTTACGTGTCCGCGAAGTCGGGCGTCGTCGGGCTCACGAAGAGCCTTGCGCTCGAGTTCGGCAAATTCGGGATCACGGTCAACACGATTCCGCCGGGCTTCATCGACACCCCGATGTTGCGCAGCACCGTTGCCAAGGGATTCGTCGATCTCGATCTGCAGACCGCCAAGACGCCGGTAGGCAGGATCGGACAGCCCGAGGACATCGCCGCGACATGCGCATTCCTGGTGAACGACGAAGCCGGCTACATCACCGGGCAGATGATCGGCGTCAACGGCGGACGCAACACCTGACCTGCCTCCGCCTTCCGCCCGAATCGAAAGGACACCTACGCACAATGTCCCGGATACCCCCTCTTCCCGAGGACGAGTGGACCGAAGAGATCGCAACCTACATCAACGGTTTCCGATCAGCCGTGGCGAGCACTCCGGACGAGGACAACAGGCAGCCCGGGACGAACCTGCTCGGAACCTTGGCGCAGCATCCTTCGCTGGCGATGGCGTTCCTGAGCTTCAACCGGCACCTGCTGGCACAGTCCACCCTGTCGGTCCGGCACCGGGAGCTTCTCGTTCTTCGTATCGCCCACCTCCGCCGCGCGGAATACGAATGGGCCCAGCACGTCATCCTCGCGGAGCGAGCGGGCATCACCGCCGGCGAGATCGCCCGCATCGAAGTAGGACCCGACACGGACGGCTGGTCGCCGATCGAGCGGGCGCTACTGACCGCCACCGACGAGCTGATCGGCGACGGCGCGATCGGCGACGATACGTGGGCTGTGCTCTCGGTCGAGTTCGACAGTCGGCAGCTGATGGACGTCGTGTTCACCGTGGGCTGCTACTCGATGCTCGCGACCGCGCTGCGCTCGTTCGAAGTCCGGCCCGAACCAGGTCTCGTTCCGTATCTGCCCGACCATCCTGTCTCCTCCCGCGACTGATTCGAGAAAGTGGGACGTACACGTGAAGAAGCGACATATCGGTGTCATCGCTGCAGTTGCTGCACTTGCCCTGTCGGCGTGCAGCTCCGACGGCGGGGACAACAGTGCCGGAGTCACTCCCAGCGGTGAGCCGATCGTCATCGGCGCGTTGGCACCGATCAAGGGCGCGTCCGCGTATCCGCAGACGGCGTACGGTCTCGAGGCCGGCGTGCATTACGTGAACGAAGTGCTCGGTGGTATCGACGGGCGGCCCCTCGAAGTCGATGTGTGCGGGGGCGATGGCAGCCCCGAGACCGCGATCAGCTGCGCCAACGGCTTCGTCTCGAAGGGCCTGCCGCTCGTGATCGACGCAGTCGACCAGAGCATGGGTGCGGCGGTGCCGATTCTGGCGTCGGCGCAGATCCCCATCGTCGGGACGCTCGCGGGATCGTTCGTCGCGGATTCCGCCGAATACGGGCAAGCGTTCTACTTCACCGGGCCGGTGTCGTTCGCCGCGCTCTCGAGCATGTCGGTGCTCGACACCATGGGGAAGACCACTGCTTCGCTCGCTGTCAACGAGTCGCCCACTTCCCACGCGTACGTCGATGATCTGATCATGCCGATCGCCGACAAGATGGGGATCGACGTCGCCGTCCAGTACCCGCCGGCTTCGGGCGCCAACTTGAATGTCGTGGCAGCGACGCAGCTTTCCGACGACCCGGACATGGCCGGCGTCATCGCCCTCCCCGAGGACGGCTGCACCGGCCTGTTCCAGGCTCTGCGCCGGCAGGGTTACGACGACACGATCCTGGCAGGATCCTGCTCACAATTCATCGACGATATGGGAGCCGATGCCGCAGGCATCGTCACCCAGCCCCGGCTGTGGGTGCCTCTCGCCAAGGACTCCGCGCCCGCCGAGGTACAGGAGCAGTTGGACATCTTCGCGGACTCCATGGACGCCGTCGGATACGGCGACGAACTCTCCTCTCGGTCGATCTACACATTCGCGGCCGTGGTCAACATCGCGGAGATCATGTCCGGGTCGGAGGAGATCACCGCGACCACCGTCACCGACACCTTCAAGGGACTGAAGGATTTCCCGACGTTCGCCGGCCCGACCGTGACCTGCGACGGGCAACAGTGGCCCGGTGTGGCTACCACGTGCAATGCGCAGGCGATCTTCTTCGAAGTGCAGGAGGACGGAACGCTGCGGTCAGTGGAGGACGCCGGATACATCGATCTCGATCCTTCGTTGATGCCCACCTCCTGACGGCCGCCCCCTGCGCGAGGAGGCCGTTCGACCCCGTCGACGACAGACACGCAGTTGACGACATACCCGCAACGGAGTAGCGCATGAGCACGTATCTGCAGTTCATCGTCCTGGGGTTCGGCCTCGCCGCGGTATACATCGGCCTCGCCAACGGATTGCTCCTCGTCTATCGCTCGACGGGGATCATCAACTTCGCGCAAGGCGCGACCGCGATGTGGGGTGCGTACGTCTACGCGCAGTTGCTCATCGACGGCACGCTGGTCCTGCCGATCGGCAGTATCGAATTCGACGAGGCGCCATCGGTACCTGCTGCCTTGGCGATCGGCCTGGTGATGGCGGTCCTGCTCGGGGTCGTGACCCACTACCTGGTGTTCAGGCCGGTGCGTCGTGCACCGGCCCTGGCCCAGGTGGTGGTCTCCGTCGCGCTGATGCTCACCGTCCAAGCGTTGGTGGTCATCAGATTCGGGCCGAACAGCATCCCGATCGAATCGATGATCCCGTCCGGGTCGATCTCGCTGTTCGGCACCTCCGTGTCGTCGGCTGAGGTCGTCATGGTCGCGATCATGGCCGTGTTCTCGGTGCTGGTGTGGGCTTACCTCCGCTTCACCAGAGCCGGCGCAGCAACTCGTGCGGCAGCGGAGAACGAGCGGGGCGCCACGCTTCTGGGGTTCTCACCGGATCGGCTCGCGGCGATCGCGATGGTCATGGCCTCGGTGGTCAGCACGATCGGTGTCCTGCTCGGGGCATCCCTGACGGGCCTCAATCCGCTGAACTACTCCCTGCTCGTCGTTCCGGCGCTCGCGGTGCTCCTGGTCGCGCGGATGGAATCCGTCGCGACGATCGTGATCGCGTCACTGATGCTCGGGGCGTTCCAGTCGGTGCTCAACCTGCTCGCCGGTGAGAGCTGGTGGCCCACGTGGGCGCAGTCCGGCGTCGATCAGGTCGTGCCGTTCTTCGTCGTCATCGTCGTGCTGTTCGTGTTCGGGGGGCGGTTGCCCTCGCGTGGGTCACTGCAGACCGTCAAGCTGCCGGACGTTGTGGTGCCGCGCTTCCGTCCGATCCCCGCCGCACTCGTGATCGTCGTGACCGGTGTGCTCCTCGCGGTATCGTCCGGCACCTATCGATTCGGTCTGACGTACTCGATCATTCTGATGCTGCTGGCGTTGTCGTATGTGGTCATCACCGGCTACCTCGGCCAGATCTCCCTCGCGCAGGCGGCGTTCGCCGGTGCAGCGGGGTTCACCCTCTCGAAGGTGACGACGAACTGGAGTATGCCGTTCCCGATCGCGCTCGTCTTCTGCTCGCTCGTGGCCGCGCTGCTCGGCATGCTGGTGGCGTTGCCCGCCTTCCGGATTCGTGGTGCTCAGCTGGCCATCGTCACCATCGCTGCAGCACTGGCGATCGAGCGGTTCATCTTCAACAACTACAGTCTGACGCCGCCGTCAGGGAATCCGATCGCGAACCCCACGCTGTTCGGCCTGAACCTCGGTGTGCGCGAGGGCAGCGATATCGCACGGCTGTCGTTCTCGTTCACGGTCCTGATCGTCGCGGCGATCACGGTGTGGGCGTTCATCCGGATCGCCTCGGGCGACACCGGGCGTGCCTTCCTCGCAGTGCGGGCGAACGAGCGGGCCGCCGCGGCCGCGGGAATCGACGTCCGGTCGACCAAGCTCATCGGGTTCGGACTGTCCGCGTTCATCGCCGGGGTCGCAGGCTGCCTCATCGGATACAGCGCCGGTCAGCTCTCGGCCGAGTCGTTCACCGTGTTCGTCGGGCTGCAGGTGCTGGCGGTCGCGTATCTCGGCGGCATCACCTCGTTCAGTGGTGCGGCGATCGCAGGCATCATCGGTCCGCTGGGAATCGTCTACGTGCTGGTACACAACGTCTTCGACCTGGGCGACTACTACGCTCTGATTTCCGGGATCGCGCTGATCATCACTGCGATCCTGAATCCGATCGGAATCGCCGGTGAGGCAGGCAGACTCAGCGCTCTATTACGTGCCAGGCTGCGCGACCCAGCAGTCGCGACAGATTCTCCCGTTTCCGAAACCGGCGACGAGATCGACCACGGAAAGGTGACGGTGGCAGATGCCTGACTCGACGAAAATCCCTCCCGCACGAGCTGATTCCATTCTTCCTGATTCCGGATCTCCCGATGAGGCGCGAGGCGGGTTGTCGGCGCGGGACATCACCGTGCGCTACGGCGGTGTCGTGGCAAACGAGAACGTGTCGCTGGAAGTGCATCCCGGCGAGATCGTCGGCCTGATCGGACCGAACGGTGCCGGTAAGACGACATTCGTCGACGCAGTCACCGGATTCATCGACTACGAGGGAACGATCAGCGTCGACGGCACTCCGATGAACGGACTCCCGCCGCATCGGCGTCGCCGCACCGGTCTCTCGCGCACATGGCAGTCGGGTGAACTCTTCCCGAACCTGGCCGTGAACCAGAACGTCATCGCGGCGATGCGGCCGGGCGGTCTCACGACGCTGTGGCGCGACCTGATCGGGCGTCGGCGGGGCGGCCCCGACGAGACCGTGGATGCAACGCTACGAGCGGTCGGGCTCGCCGACGTCGGATACACTCTCGCAAGGGATCTCACGCTCGGGCAGCAGAAGCTCGTCGGTGTCGCGCGCGCACTCGTCGGTAATTGTCGCGTCCTCCTGCTGGACGAACCCGCTGCAGGCCTCGACAGTCAGGAGAGCGTCGAGTTCGCCGAACGCATTCGGGCGGTCGTCCGGAACGGGCCCGGTGCCCTGCTGATCGACCACGACATGTCGCTGGTACTGGGAGTGTGCGATCGCATCTACGTCCTCGAGTTCGGCAAGGTCATCTTCTCGGGAACTCCGGACCAGGCCAGAAAGGATCCCGCCGTGATCGCTGCATATCTGGGCGCGCCGATGGAGACCACCCATGGCTGATGCTGACTCCACAGACACTGCCCCGGTCCTCACCGCAGAGGCTCTCACCGCCGGATACAACGGCGTCGTCGCGGTCGCCGACGTGAACCTCTCCGTCGCGGCCGGTGAAGTGCTCTCGATTCTGGGGCCCAACGGCGCCGGAAAGACCACCACCCTGTTGTCGCTCGCCGGTGTGCTCCCCACGATGAGTGGACAGGTGACGGTCCTGGGCCGGCCGGTGGACAGCAGCCGGCCCTACCGGATGGCGCGCAGAGGCATGCGCTTCGTCCCCGACGACCGAGGGCTGTTCCCGTCCATGACGGTGCGTGAGCATCTCCGGCTGGCCCGCCGACGACCCGACCAGCGCCGCGAGCAGGCGGTGTTGGAGCGTTTTCCTGCCCTGGCGAAGCTGCGGTCCCGGACAGTGGGGCTACTCTCCGGCGGCGAGCAGCAGATGCTGGCGATCTCAGTGGCACTGCTCGCCGAACCGCGATTGCTCATGGTCGACGAGATGAGCCTCGGGCTGGCGCCGATGGTCGTCGAGCAGATGCTGCCTGCCATCCGCGACCTGGCCCGCGCGGAAGGAATCGGCGTCGTGCTCGTGGAGCAGCATGTGGGTCTCGCGCTGGCGGTGTCCGACCGGGCGCTTGTTCTCAACCACGGCCGGGTAGTGCTCGAGGGCAAGGCCGATGCACTCCTTCGCGAACGTGATCGGGTCGAATCCGCGTACTTCGGCGCCGGTGAGTTCGCCGACGAGGAACGTGACAGCGAACGAGCGTGAGAGCGTGGTCTAGGCCTCCGCAGCGAGCTGACCGCAGGCTGCGGCAATTTCCTGGCCGCGGGTGTCGCGGACGGTGCAGGAGACACCCTGCGCGATCACCCTGCGGACGAACTCCCGCTCGACAGGTTTGGGACTGGCGTCCCATTCACTACCGGGGGTGGGATTGAGCGGGATGAGGTTGACGTGCACGAGCGGCCCGAGAGCCTTGCGCAGCTTCTTGCCCAGCATGTCGGCGCGCCACGGCTGATCGTTCACGTCGCGGATCAACGCGTACTCGATCGAGACCCGGCGGCCGGTCTTGTCGGCGTAGTACCGGGCGGCGTCGAGAACCTCGGCGATGGGCCATCGATTGTTGACCGGCACGAGGGTGTCGCGGAGTTCGTCATCCGGTGTGTGCAGGGATACGGCGAGGGTGACGTGCAGGCCTTCGTCTGCGAGCTTGCGGATCGCGGGGGCGAGTCCCACTGTCGAGACCGTGACCGACCGCTGCGACAGTCCGAAGCCTTCGGGCGCGGGCGAGGTGATCCGGCGAACGGCTGCCACGACCCGCTTGTAGTTGGCGAGCGGCTCCCCCATCCCCATGAACACGATGTTGGACAAACGACCAGGACCACCTGCGACATCGCCATCGCGTAATGCCGCCGCGGCTGCACGGACCTGATCGACGATCTCCGCCGTCGTCAGATTCCGGTCGAGCCCGCCCTGCCCGGTCGCGCAGAACGGGCACGCCATTCCGCAACCGGCCTGGCTCGAGATGCACAGCGTCGCGCGTTCCGGGTAACGCATGAGGACACTCTCGAGGAGTGTTCCGTCGCCCGCTCGCCACAGCGTCTTGCGGGTTTCTCCTCCGTCGCAGGCGATGTGCTTGACCGGGGTCAGCAAGGATGGGAACAGTGCCGCACCGACCTTCTCGCGCACGGCTGCGGGGAGATCGGTCATCTTCTCCGGGTCGGCCTCCAGCCGGCCGTAGTACTGGCGGGCGATCTGGTCGGCACGGAAGGCCGGAAGCCCCAGTTCCTTCACGGCCTCACGTCGCTGCGCTGCATCGAGATCAGCGAGGTGCCGCGGGGGCATGCCGCGCTTGGGAGCATCGAAAACGAGGGGCAGAGAGGAAGCCATAATGGTCCATTATCCCATGCTTTGCGACCGGGCTGTTCGATCTGAACTGTGATACTGACCCCGATACCCCTGAATTCGTGCCTCCCTGAAATTCGGGCGCCGATAGGGGGAAGATCGAATGATGACCACCCGTATTGCTCCCGAATACGCCAGATCTTGGCTTCTCGTTCCGGGTAATGTCCCGGAACGGTTCGATCCTGCCGCGACCTCCCCGGCCGATGCAGTAGTACTCGACCTCGAGGACGCGATCGCCGACGACGGCAAAGCAGCCGCCCGCACCGAAGTCGTCGAGTGGCTGCGCGACGGCGGCAGGGCATGGGTGCGTATCAACGACGCCACCACGTCGCACTGGTGCGATGACGTCGATGCCCTGGCAGGTGTGCCCGGACTCGAAGGAGTCATGCTCGCGAAGGCCGAGAGCGGTCATCAGGTGGACGCCACGGCCGACGCACTGCCGGACGACACCAAGATCCTGGTGCTGATCGAATCTGCCATGGGACTCGAGGCAGCACCCGAGATCGCCCGTGCCGAAGGTGTGTTCCGGCTGGTGTTCGGCAGTGGCGACTTCCGCCGCGACACCGGAATGAGTGCGGCACCCCTTGCCATGGCGTATCCGCGTTCCCGGCTGGTCGTCACGAGCCGAGCTGCGCGACTCCCCGGACCGATCGACGGCCCGTCCCTGACCGACGATCCCACGATCCTCGAGCAGGAGGCACAGCTGACCCAGTCGATGGGCATGACGGGGAAACTGTGTATGACACCGGATCGGGCGCGGTTCCCGAATGCGGCACTGAGCCCCAGCACCGACGACATCGGCTGGGCCCACACCGTCATCGACCGTCTCGGCGAGGACGGACACGGCGTCAAGGACGGGAGCGATCTACCGAAGTTGGCGCGGGCGAAGAAGATCAAGGAACTCGCCCGCGTGTTCCATCTGCAGGGGAGGCACTGAACCCGCCCCATTCGATACCGCGCGGCTTACGCCGCATGTGGAGGCGGTAGCGCACAGCCAGGGTAGTCCCGGGTGTCTCCCGGATCGCGCGCGCTGCAACCTTCGGACCGAACTCGATTCCGAGGACACGACCCAGGGTGTCACGGTCCGGGAAATTCCATTCGGTATCGATTCGCCGTAATGAGAATCCCTGGGCGTCGAAGAATGCCTCGACGGCACGTGGACGGTAGTGCGGAAGATCGGCACGCATCCATTCGCCGTACGGGTGCGCTGTCGCGTCGAGATCGATGATCGCGAGTGCGCCGCCCGGGCGAAGGACCCGCATGGCCTCGGTGATGCCTGCGCCGCAACCCGGCCCGAAGAAGTACGCGGTGCGGGCGTGGACGAGATCCACCGAGCAGTCCGGTAACGGCAGCTGCGCAGCCGATCCCGGCAGGACTCGGACCGCATCGAGGTGACAGACCCTCCGCCGCGCCGACTCGACGAGCGGAGGGTGTGGTTCGACCCCGGTCACCGACCGGGCCGTCTCCGCGAACATCGTCAGGTGGAACCCGGAACCGCAGCCGACGTCGACGACATCGCGGCCGACCCAGTCGGCGTCCTCCCTCAACGCCGCGTACACGGCGCCGTGGGAGTCCTGGGCTCGGTTCTCCTCCTCGTAGACCGAAGGCCAGTGCCAGATGTTGGGGCTGGCGATCACGCCTCTGTCGTCGCTTCGATGTCCGTCCATCGGATCTGTGAGCACCGACCTAGACGAAGATCGTGAGGATCAACCAGGTCACGAACGCCGAAGGGAGGATCGAATCGAGCCGGTCCATGATGCCACCGTGCCCGGGCAGAAGTGTGCCCATGTCCTTGATACCGAGGTCGCGCTTGACCTGCGATTCGATCAGATCACCAGCCGTAGCAGTCAACACGAGGACGACGCCGAGGACCGCACCGATCCACCACTGTCCGTCGAGCAGGAACATGACGGTGAGGATTCCGACCGCCACACACGCGACCAGGGAACCGCCGAATCCTTCCCACGACTTCTTGGGACTGATCGCGGGTGCCATGGTGTGCTTGCCGAACAGCACGCCTGCGGCATAGCCACCGATGTCCGAGGCCACACACACGAGCATCAGGCAGAACACTCGTGCTGCACCCTGGTCTTCGAGAACCATCAGCGTTGCAAAGGACGCCAGCAGCGGTAACCACGCCACCGTGAACACAGCGACCGCTGTGTCGCGCAGGTAATTGCGCGGCTGTGCGGTCAGTCCGTGATCGAACAGCCGCCAAAGCATCGTCACCACGACAGTCCCCGCGAATGCTCCGAGGACACCGGCGGTTCCGTAGGGCCATCCCAGCCAGATGATTGCCTGGCCACCGAGCAGCAGCGGAAGGCGCGGTACGAGCACACTCGCCTCGCGCAGACGCTTGGTGACTTCCCACGTCGCGATCGCGATCGCGGCCGCGACCACACCGAGCCAGGCTGTGGGAGCGAACAGCAGGATGACGATGACGAGCGCGCCCAGACCGGCCCCCACCGCTACTGCAGCAGGGAGGTCGCGGCCTGCACGTGACGTCTTGACGGGCACTGTCGCGGTGTCGGGCGGTGATGCTGCTCCAGCAGCGGCGACGTCGGAGGTGTCCCCGGCGTCGAGTGGAAGCTCCGGGTCGGAAGACCCGTCGGCTCTGCCCACCGTCAGACCTCCATCAACTCGGCTTCCTTGTGCTTGACCAGGTCATCGATCTGCGCCACGTACTTCGCCGTGGTCTTGTCGAGCTCCTTCTCCGCGCGACCGACCTCGTCCTCGCCTGCTTCGCCGTCCTTCTGGATGCGGCCGAGTTCTTCCATCGCCTTGCGGCGGACGTTCCGCAGAGCGACCTTCGAGTCTTCACCCTTGGCTTTCGCCTGCTTGACTAGCTCACGGCGGCGCTCTTCGGTGAGCTGCGGCACGGAAATCCGGATGATGTTGCCGTCGTTGGTGGGGTTGACCCCGAGATCCGAGTTGCGGATAGCGGTTTCGATCGCACCGAGCTGCGACGCCTCGTACGGCTTGATGATGACCATCCGCGCCTCGGGCACGTTGATGCTGGCGATCTGAGTCACCGGGGTCGGCGACCCGTAGTAATCGACGACGATCCGGTTGAACATTCCCGCGTTCGCGCGGCCGGTCCGGATACCGCCGAGATCGTCCTTGGCCACCGTGATGGCCTTCTCCATCTTCTCCTCTGCCTCGAAGAGAGCTTCATCGATCACGGCAGTTCCTCCATGTTCCGTTGTCCAATCATGACCGTACGAGCGTTCCGATCTTCTCACCGGCGACAGCACGAGCGATATTGCCCTTGGTCAGCAGATTGAAGACCATGATCGGCATGGCATTGTCCATGCACAGGCTGAACGCGGTCGCATCCGCGACCTTGAGGCCGTTCTCGATGACCTCACGATGGGTGACCTCCTCGTACAACTCGGCATCGGGATCGATGCGAGGATCCGCGGAGTAGATTCCGTCGACGGCTTTGGCCATCAGAACGACATCGGCACCGATCTCGAGGGCACGCTGTGCGGCCGTGGTATCGGTGGAGAAGTAGGGCATACCCATACCCGCGCCGAAGATGACTACTCGGCCCTTCTCGAGGTGCCGCCGTGCGCGAAGCGGGAGATAGGGCTCGGCGACCTGACCCATCGTGATCGCCGTCTGCACCCGGGTGTCGATACCTTGCTTCTCGAGGAAGTCCTGGAGCGCGAGGGAGTTCATGACGGTGCCCAGCATGCCCATGTAGTCCGAGCGGGCGCGCTCGAGTCCACGCTGCTGAAGCTCCGCGCCCCGAAAGAAGTTGCCGCCTCCGATGACCACGGCGACCTCGACGCCGCTACGCACGACCTCGGCGATCTGCTGCGCGACGGTCGTCACGACATCGGGGTCCAGGCCGACCTTGCCGCCACCGAACATCTCGCCGCCGAGTTTGAGAAGCACCCGGCGGAAACCGGGCCGATCGTGGGCATGCTCGGACATGACTCTCCTCTGGTTGCGCATGAATCGGCCCTTTCATCCTGCCTCATTCACCCGGTGGAACCGAGACCGGGAGCGAGGCTACACGCTGCGGTCACCGCCGGAGGCCGGTCGACCGGAGGCGCCGGACACGCCACGACCCCGCCGGCAAGAGCCGACGGGGTCGATCGGTGCGTGGACTAGCTGGCGCCGACCTCGAACCGCACGAAGCGGGTCACGGTGGCCCCGGCTTCGTCGAGGATCGCCTTGACGGTCTTCTTCGAATCCGTCACCGACGACTGCTCGAGGAGCACGACGTCCTTGAAGAAGCCGTTCACGCGGCCTTCGACGATCTTCGGCAGAGCCTGCTCCGGCTTGCCTTCCTCTTTTGCGGTCTCCTCGGCGATACGACGCTCGCCTGCGACGACGTCCTCGGGAACCTCGTCGCGGGTGGTGTACTTCGCTTTGAGAGCAGCGACCTGCATGGCAGCGCTCTTGGCAGCCTCGGCTGCCGCGTCGCCTTCACCGGTGTACTCGACGAGCACGCCGACAGCGGGGGGCAGGTCCGATGCACGCTTGTGCAGGTAGACCGACACCTGGCCGTCGAATGCTGCGACGCGCCGGATCTCGAGCTTCTCACCGATCTTGGCGGAGAGCTCCTGAACCAGGGCGTCCACGGTCTTGCCGTCGACCTCGACGGCCTTGAGTGCCTCGACGTCGGCCGGGCGGGCCTCCGCAGCAGCAGCGACGATCGTGTTGGCGAGAGCCTGGAACTCGTCGTTCTTCGCGACGAAGTCGGTCTCGGAGTTCAGTTCGACCAGAACGCCGTCCTTGGCGACGACGAGGCCTTCTGCGGTGGAGCGCTCGGCGCGCTTGCCCACGTCCTTGGCACCCTTGATGCGCAGCTGCTCGACGGCCTTGTCGAAGTCGCCATCGTTGTCGGCGAGAGCATTCTTGCAGTCCAGCATTCCGGAGCCGGTGAGCTCGCGGAGACGCTTGACATCAGCGGCGGTGTAGTTCGCCATCTTGAGCGGGCCTCCTGTGTCTGTGGTGAAAAGTCTAGGGGTGCGGATGGCGCCGCGTGGTGCGGGCCGGGCCGCGATGCAACGGCCCCGACCATGATCTCTCGATCGTCCGGTCGGGGCCGTGCAAACGGATCAGGCCTCGGGGGCTGCGTCCGCGGCGGGTGCTTCCGCGTCGCCGGTGGAGGCGGCCTGCGCGAGCAGTTCCTGCTCCCACTCGGGCAGCGGCTCTGCCGTTGCGGCCTCGGGCTTGGCGTCGGCGTCGGAGTTCTTGCCGGCGCGGGCCTGGAGGCCCTCGGCGACTGCGGACGCGACGACCTTGGTCAGCAGCGCCGCGGAGCGGATCGCATCGTCGTTGCCCGGGATCGGGAAGTCGACGAGGTCCGGATCGCAGTTGGTGTCCAGGATTGCGACGACCGGGATGTTCAGCTTGCGAGCCTCACCGACAGCGATGTGCTCCTTGTTGGTGTCGACGACCCACACGGCCGACGGAACCTTGGCCATGTCGCGGATGCCGCCGAGGGTCCGGTCGAGCTTGTTCATCTCACGCGTGAGCATGAGGATTTCCTTCTTGGTGCGACCCTCGAAGCCACCGGTCTGCTCCATGGCCTCCAGCTCCTTCAGGCGCTGCAGGCGCTTGTGGACGGTGGAGAAGTTGGTGAGCATGCCGCCGAGCCAGCGCTGGTTCACGTACGGCATACCGACGCGAGTGGCTTCTTCGGCGATGGATTCCTGTGCCTGCTTCTTGGTGCCGACGAAAAGGATCGTTCCACCGTGAGCGACGGTCTCCTTGACGAACTCGTACGCCTTGTCGATGTACGTCAGGGTCTGCTGCAGGTCGATGATGTAGATGCCGTTGCGGTCGGTGAAGATGAACCGCTTCATCTTCGGGTTCCAGCGACGAGTCTGGTGTCCGAAGTGGGCGCCGCTGTCGAGCAGCTGCCGCATAGTTACAACAGGCATGCCTGTTTCTCTCTTTCGTGTCGGTTGCCGCGGGTGATCTTGCGATCCCCGCCCTGGCGTCCGCATGACCGCCGACCCTTGCGGGACCGGCGACGGCCATCTACGGTGCATCCGTATAGACGGAGCAGCACCGATGCGCGGACGCGCGAAGTCGATCTGCGAACACAGACCGCTCGACAATCATACGGCTCCGACACCTCGAACTGCCAACCGCCTCGTCAGAGTGGTCTCTGGATCCGTTCCTGTGGACAACCGCGAAGTTGTCCACATTCTCCGTTCCGGACTATCGCACCCGTTTCCCGGGAGCGAGTCTGGGGAGTATGCGAATCACCGCACTTGCACTACTGGCCAGTGCCGCCTCCCTGATAAGCGCTGCGCCCGCTGCCGCAGACACATCCTTCGTCTGGCCTCTCGAACCACGACCGAAGGTGACCCGGCCGTTCGATCCACCCGCGGAGGACTGGCTGCCCGGCCATCGCGGCGTCGATCTCGCGTCGCACCCCGGCCAGACAGTGCTCGCACCAGGCGACGGGATCGTGGCATTCGCGGGATCCGTCGCAGGCAAGCCCGTCGTGTCGATCGATCACCCGGGCGGCCTGCGTACCACTTACGAGCCGGTCACCGCGACGGTGGCGGCGGGTCGTCGAATTTCTGCCGGTGATCCGCTGGGCACGGTCGAACCCGGACACGAGGGCTGCACTGCCGCGGCGTGTCTTCATTGGGGCCTGCGCCGCGACCGCACCACGTACCTCGATCCGCTCCCCCTCGTCGAGCGGCCGGTCATTCGCCTCGAACCGGTGTGACCGAGACGGCAGTGCGCGATCCATCGGCGTGCCGTGATCACCACTACAGGCGTGCCGTGATCACCACTGCACGGCGTGCCGCCCCGTCAACCTCGGGAAGTCGTCCGCGACCATGGCCGCGAGTTCGGCGAACGCCCGCCTGGTCGTGGGCCTCAGCAGGTTCAGGTCGATCTCGGCGCCCTCCGCAAGGTGCTCGTCGAACGGCACAACCTGGACGGCCCGGCAACGAGCAAGGAAGTGCTCGGTCAGCGCATCGAGGTCGATACTGGAGTTCCCAGGCCGCGGTGAGCTGATCACTACGACCGTCCGATCGACGAGGTCGCTGTAGCCGTGATGCTCGAGCCAGTCCAGTGTGGCGGCGGCGCTGCGGGCACCATCGACAGCCGGCGACCCGACGAGCACGAGGGCATTTGCCAGGTCGAGCACGCCCCCCATCGCGGAATGCATGATCCCGGTTCCGCAGTCGGTGAGAATGATGTTGTAGTAGACCTGAAGAACATCGATGACTCGACGATAGTCGTCCTCGCTGAATGCCTCCGACACCGCCGGATCACGCTCGCTGGCAAGCACTTCGAGCCGACTCGGCGCTTGCGAAGTGTGGGCACGCACATCCGAATACCGTTCGATACGGTCCGCAACCGCGATCAGATCTCGCACTGTCGACTGCGTCTGTTCCGGTACGCGCTGCGCGAGGGTTCCGAAATCCGGGTTGGCGTCGACGGCGATCACGCAGTCACCACGCATCGAGGCGAAGGTCGAGCCCAGCCCGACTGTCGTCGTGGTCTTGCCCACGCCGCCCTTGAGTGAGAGCACCGCGATGCGGTAATCGCCGCTGATCGGCTGCCGGATACGTGCGACGAGATCGTCGTGATCCGCATCCTCCGAGGACATTCCGGGATCGAACAGTCCCCCGGTGAGCCGATGCACACCGCGCCGCCATCCTCTGCTGGGCGCGCGCCGGGAACGACGGACGAGCACCCCCGACGCAAGGTCGAGGTTCGACGGCTGATGGTCCGGCGCCGTCGTAACCCTCGGAACCTGGTCGCGCATGACGTCCACATCATGGGTTTCGACCGGCGCGGCGGGTTCATGAACCGGTGCGGGCACCTCGATCGGCTCCGTTGCCGGGCCACGCTCCGATCCGGGCAGAGGCACGACTTCGGACACAGGTTCAGGCACGGTTGCCGCCTCGGGACCAGGCACGGTTGCCGCCTCGGGATCCGGCACAGGCTCCGTGTCAGGCACAGGTTCCGGACAAGACTCGGGTGACGGTTCCAGATCAGGCGCGGGCTCAGGCAGACCTTCGGGTGCCTGCACAACCGCTACGGGCTCCGGTACAACCGCTACGGGCTCCGGCGCGACCGCTACGGGCTCCGGCGCGACCGGCACATGCGGCTCCGGATCCCGTTCCAGCGGGATCATCGAAAACGGCACCGACGCGGGGGGCGTGATCGAGGCAGGTGTTGAAGCGATCGGCGGAGCACTTGCCGGAGCCGGCAGTACTGCAGCGCCGCCGACCGGCTGCGACGGGGCTGCCGACCGCGATGTCGCTGTGGTCGGGACCGAGTCCGCCCCCGACCCCGTGTGCGGCGCCGGTTCGGCAGTGCCATCTTTCCTCACGCGTGCAGCACTACGACGCAGCCCACGTCGCGGCGTGACCGGCGCGGGCCGTGCCTCAGGTTCGTCCTGCAACCACGCAGGCAACGCATGGTCGGACTCGTTTCGTGCCATTTGGATCCCCCCGATATCCCCCACTATCGATCGGCTGGACGCTACCAAAACGTGTCGGGCTGCGTAGCCGCAGGCGCGGGCGCGGCTCAGGCGCGGGGGTGCGCCTGCTCGTGGACCGCACGCAGTCGCGCAACCGACACATGCGTGTACAGCTGAGTGGTCGCGAGACTCGAATGACCGAGTACTTCCTGGACGACGCGCAGATCGGCACCGCCTTCGAGCAGATGGGTTGCTGCGGTGTGCCGCAGTCCGTGTGGCGCGAGGTCAGGTACACCGGGAACGGCCCCGGCCGCCTCGTGCACCACCGTCCGCACCTGCCGTTGCCCGATGCGACCGCCTCGCTTCCCGAGGAGCAAGGCGGGTCCCGAGGTCGCGGTCGCCAAGGCCGGCCGCCCGACGGCTACCCACCGTTCGAGGGCATCCGCGGCAGGCAGTCCGTAGGGCACTGTCCTTTCCTTGTTGCCTTTACCAAGCACTCGCACAACGCGACGTTCCGCATCCACGTCGTC
The DNA here is from genome assembly GCF_023015605.1 of Rhodococcus sp. F64268. Classification (NCBI taxonomy): domain Bacteria; kingdom Bacillati; phylum Actinomycetota; class Actinomycetes; order Mycobacteriales; family Nocardiaceae; genus Rhodococcus; species Rhodococcus sp. F64268. The sequence goes on along the minus strand of NZ_JALKAI010000006.1, from coordinate 220,328 downwards.
GAGGTCGAGCCCGCAGAGCTCGCCGACACGGATACCGGTCGCATACAGCAGTTCGACGATCACGCGGTCTCGCAGCGCAACCGGATGCTCTTCCCGAGCGCCGGACTCTGCAGCCTCCATGACTTCTGCTGCCTGCTCCGCATGTAGCACCGTGGGCAGTGTGCGGCGCGCGCCCGCTGAGGCGAGACGTGTTCCCGGGTCGTGCTCGGCGCGACCAGAGCGGACCAGCCAGGCGGTGAAAGTCCTCACCGATGAAGTGCGCCTCGCAACCGTACTGCGTGCAGCACCGGAGGCGACCTGTCTCGACAGCCACGCCCGCAGCGTCCCGAGGTCGATATCGGACACCCGCGCATCAGGGTTACCTGCTGCGAGATGCTGGAGGAACGAGCGCACGTCCGATGTATACGCGCGCACGGTGTGCGCCGACCGGTTCGACTGCAATGTCAGATGCTCAGCAAAATCGTCGACATGGACGGCAAGCGCAGGAGGCAGCGCCGAGGCCGGATCGTGGTCCATGGGCACCACCGTGCGCGGTGTTCTGGGTCCGTGCAAGTCAACGCGCCTCGTTAGAGTTCGTTCGTGAGTAAAACGATCTCTTTGCCGATGCTGTGCGCACTGGCGCTCCTGTCGGCCACAGCGCCGCTGGCGACGGATATGTACCTTCCCGGTCTGCCGATCATGTCCGAGAGTCTCGGCACCTCTACCGTGGGAATTCAGCTCACGTTGACGACATTCATGGCGGGCCTGGGTATCGGCCAGTTGATCACCGGTCCCCTCTCCGACGGGTGGGGCCGTCGTCGCCTGCTCATCATCGGCACGATCGCGCTCGCATCGAGTAGCGCTGCGTGTGCGCTGGCACCGACCGTCGAGGTCCTCATCGGGGCGCGTGCAGTCCAGGGCTTCAGTGGAGGCATCGGAATCGTGCTCGCCCGCGCGGTCATCGCAGATCGTACGAGTGGCCACGAATCTGCTCGCTTGTTCAGCTTCATGATGATCATCGGTGGTATCGCGCCCATCGCCGCGCCGATCATCGGTGGTGCGCTTCTCGACCCGATCGGCTGGCGAGGTATTTTCTGGGTTCTGACCGGAGCGTCGATCGCGATGCTCGCCGGGGTTCTCGTGTTCATTCCCGAAACACTGCCACCCGAAAAACGACACGGCGGCGGGTTCGCAGCGCTTGCGGGCAACTTCGGCTACGTGCTGGGTAACCACCGGTTCATCGGATATGCCGCATCCTTCGCGCTCGGCTTCGGCGCGATGTTCGCCTACATCTCCGCATCACCATTCGTCGTACAGAACATACTGGGAATGTCGGCGACGCAGTTCTCGCTGGTCTTCGCAGTGAACTCGGTGGGATTGGTGACCGCGAACATCATCAATACCCGGCTGATCGGCAGGTTCGAAGTGCGGGCGCTTCTGCTGTTCGGTGTGACCCTCATGCTGTCCGCCGGAACGCTGCTGTTGATCACGACAGCACTCTTCGGAGCTCACCGCTGGCTTCTTCTACCACTGCTGTTTGCCGTTGTGTTCAGCCTCGGATTCACGATGGGCAATTCCACAGCCCTCGGTCAGGGCCAAGTACCGTCGGCTGCAGGCACCGGCTCGGCAATCATGGGCGCGTCCCAGTTCGGCCTCGCCGCGATCGTCTCACCGCTGGTGGGGTTGGGCGGGGAGGACACGGCCGTTCCCATGGCAATCGCAATCGTCGCCTCGGCGGGGCTCGCGATGACCGCCCTGCTCACGCTCACCCGCGAGCCCCGCATGTGACCATTCGAATCGGAGTCGGTCAGCCGGCCTCGCTCTCCGAGAGCTCACGCTTCCAGGTGCGGAAGCCTTCCTCGGTCCTGCCGCGACGCCAGTATCCGGAAATCGACGCGCGCGCGGAGGGCACTCCCCGTTCCTTACGCAAATATGGACGGATGTGCTTCATGACGCTTTCCGCCTCACCATGCACGAACACCTGGATGTCACCATCCGGCCACGGTAGTTCCCGCACCGCGGAAACGAGCGGTGCGTTGCCGTCGATACGGTCCGGACCGGCATCGCCCGCCGCGACACCTCGATGAAGCCATGTCACGGTCACGCCGGCCGGTGCGATCAGATCGAGTTCGTCGGATTCCCCGGCCACCTCGATGAACACCGCTCCGGCAGCGTGCGCCGGAAGTGATTCGAGCGCTGCCGCGATCGCGGGAACTGCTGTCTCGTCGCCTGCCAGCAAGTGGAAGTCCGCCGCAGGATCAGGTAGGTAGCCCGCTCCGGGCCCCCGGAGCACGACCTCGGTCCCCGGCTTGACGGAGCGCGCCCACGGACCGGCGATCCCTTCGTCCCCGTGGACGACGAAGTCGACCCAGATCTCCTCGGCGGCCCGGTCCACACGGCGCACCGTGTAGGTGCGTACGACGGTCTCGTCTCCCGCAGGCAGCTCGATCTTCACGTAGCTGTCGGTTTCGGGACGCGGAGTGAAGTCGGCGAACCCGTCACCTCCGAACACCACTCGAACGAAGTGTTCGGACACGACCTCCGTGCGCAGCACTGTCAGGGTCGACGATTTCGGGGCCTTGGGCGCCACCGTACCTCCTTATTAGGGTTACCTATCCTCGACGACACTACTCGGTCCTCGACGTCAGGCGCAGCAACCCGATGCCGGCCGACTACGCTCGAGACCATGAGCACCAGCGCGTCCGACATCGCCACCTGGATGATCGACATCATCAACACCGAACGCCGGGTCGGCCAGGCCGACATGGTCGACGCCATCGAATCGAAGTTCGGCTCGGAGTGGATCTACGTGGGCGACAGCGGTCACCCGTCGGTCGACCGGACCGTCCTCAAGGAGTTCCGCAAGGCACACCGCGGCGCCGTCAAGTGGCATCGCGAAGACCTTGCCTGGTACGTCGATGACAAGCCGGAAGCCGGCGCGGACGACAAGCCGGAAACCGGCGCGGACGAGTCCTCGGCGGCGCAGTAGCCACCCAGCGCTCACTCGGTCGAGCCGGTTCCCGCCGACGAACCCTTATCTGCCCGCTACCCGCGACCACCCGTCCTCGTCACGCTCGACGAGTCCCTCCATCTCCAGCAAGGGCAACGCCGCGCGCACGCGGTCGACCGGAACACCCGCAGACTCCGCTACCGCGATCGGTTCGCACGTTCCCACCGCAGGCAATGCCTCGTAGACGAGTGCCAGATCTCCCGAGAGGCCGTCGAGCGCCCGAACGAACCGGGCATCCCGGTCGTCGCCGGCTTCGAGGAGTGGACCGCATTCCTCGACGACTTCCCGTGCATTGCCCACCAGCCGTGCTTCGCCCTCACGAATCATTCGGTGACATCCCTGCGACGCCGCCGAGGTGACCGGGCCCGGCACCGCCACCACCGGCCGGCCCAGCCGCCGAGCCCACGCCGCCGTGTTACGGGCGCCGCTGCGCCAGCCTGCCTCTGCGACCACGGTTCCCGCAGACAGCGCCGCGATGAGCCGGTTGCGCGCAAGGAACCGGTACCGCGCGGGCACGGTGCCGGGCGGGTATTCGCTGACCACCAAACCTGATTCGGAGATTCCTCGCAGGAGCTTCGCGTGCGCTGCAGGGTAGGCCCGGTCCACGCCGCACGCGAGTATCGCAACGGTCGTGCCTCCCACTCCAAGTGCAGCGCGATGTGCTGCGGCATCGATCCCGAAGGCCGCCCCGGATACCACCGTCCACCCGTCGACGGCGAGGTCGCCTGCGATCTCTGCTGTCACGTGCTCGCCGTAACCGCTCGCGGCGCGCGTGCCCACGATCCCGATCGCGCGCTCGACGAGCTCATCGAGCCGTCGTTGCCCCCATACCCACAGCGCGAGCGGCGGCCCCTCCGCATCGGTGGCAGTGTCCAGCTGGTCGAACCCGAGCATCTGCCATGCGGGCCACTCGTCATCGTCCGGAGTGACGAGCCGCCCCCCGGCCCGATTCAAGCGATCGAGGTCGGTTGCGGCCGTATCGAGATGAACGCGAGCCGCGAGTTTCGCGGTGAGTTCGGCACCGGCCGAATCTTCCCGCAGTGAGTGCGCAACCTCCACTACTCCATGCTCGGCGATCGCCGCGGAGACCATCCTCGAAGCACCGAGCGTGACCGTCGAGAGATATGCCCACGCGTGCCGTCTCTCGTCGCTGTTCGGTGTCGCGTCGACGGTCGTCCCGCTGGTGGTTCGACCGGTCACGCGGCACCTCGATCCCGGAAGTCGAGCGCGGCGGCCACGTGGATCTCGCTGGGCCGGGAAGCTCCTTCCAAGTCGCAAAGGGTCCAGGCAACTCTCAATGCCCGGTCGGCCCCTCGTGCCGTGATCGCACCCTTACGCAGCGCCCATTCCACCGGTTTGACCACCGTGGCAGGCAACCGGAATTTCTGGCGAAGGGCCGGCCCCGGAACCTCCGCGTTCGTCGCCCACCCGAAGTCGTTCCACCGCTCCGCCGCAGCGGCACGCGCGGTCGCGACTCGGGTTCGTACATCGTCGGTGCTCTCCCCTGCCTCGCCCATCAGCGCACTCGTCGCGACCGATTGCATCCTCACCCGCAAGTCGACACGGTCGAGCAAGGGTCCCGACAGCCGTCCCAGATATCGGCGCCGCGCTGTGGGCACGCACACGCAATCGGCGTCGCGCGCCGGCGCGCACGGGCAGGGATTTGCTGCCAGCACCAGTTGGAATCGGGCGGGATATCGGGCGACGCCGTCTCGGCGTGCAATCCGAACCTCTCCGTCCTCGAGAGGTGTTCGCAATGCTTCGAGAGTCTTCGTTCCCATCTCTGCCACCTCGTCGAGGAACAACACTCCGCGGTGCGCGCGACTGACCGCTCCCGGGGTGGCCATGCCCGTGCCACCACCGATGAGCGAAGCCACCGTCGCGGTGTGATGGGGAGCGATGAACGGCGGTTCTGTGACAAGGGGCCGATCCGCCGTGAGGGTGCCTGCCACCGAATGAACCGCGGTCACTTCGAGTGCGTGAGTTTCGTTCAGTTCGGGGAGGATTCCGGGAAGGCGCTGGGCCAGCATCGTCTTCCCGATGCCCGGTGGACCGGTGAGCATGAGGTGGTGGGCGCCCGCGGCAGCGACCTCGATCGCGCGGCGAGCCTCGTGCTGCCCGACGACTTCGCTGAGGTCGGCGCGGAGCGTTCGTGCGGGCGCCGCCCGCGGGTCGGGGCGTTCGAGCGGTCCGTCACCCTGTAGCCACAACACCACGTCGCGCAGACTGTCGGCGCCGTACACATCGATCCCCGCGACGAGTGACGCCTCGGTCATCATCGCGGTGGGAACCACTACTCGCGACCATCCGTAGTTGTTCGCCGTGACGACGGCTGGAAGTACTCCACGGATCGGTCGCAACCGGCCGTCGAGCGCAAGCTCGCCCAGCAGAATCGTTTTCGTCATCGGTTCGAGCGGTACGACATCGGCTGCGTTGAGCACCGCGCATGCGAGAGCCAGATCGTAGACACTGCCCATTTTGGGCAGTGTCGCAGGTGACAGCGCGAGTACCACCTTCGAGTCCGGCCATTTCCCACCGGAGTTGGACACCGCTGCGCGCACTCGGTCACGCGATTCCTGCAGCGCAGTATCGGGCAACCCGACCATCTTCACACCCGGCAATCCGCCACCGATGTCGGCCTCGATCTCGACCACGTGTCCGTCGATACCTGCCACGGCCACCGACCATGCCTTCCCCAGCGCCATCAGAACACCTGCTTACGGTGGGTGATTTCGGGGGCTTTCCCGCGAATCAGCACGACCGTCACGATGTCGATGCGGATGCGATCCCATCGCCGGTCCTGGTCGGCGAGCCACAAACCGGCCAGCCTCCGCAACCGCTCCGCCTTGACGCGCGTGACGGCCTCGGCCGGCGTACCGTACCCGAACCCGGTTCGGGTTTTCACCTCGACGAACACGAGGACCGCGCCGTCCTGCGCGATCAGGTCCAACTCGCCGTACCGGCACCGCCAGTTCCGTTCGAGAACCACCATTCCAGTGGACTCGAGGTGTTCTGCGGCAAGGTCCTCGCCGCGGATCCCCACATCTTGATTTCGTCCCATCCCTATCGCTCCTCCCTGCGTGCACACACTGTGCAGCAGCGAGATCGGGTGAGCGGACCGTCTCAGGCCCGATAGGGGAAATCTGTGGAGGAAACGACCGGTTGGGGACAACCGCCGAGGCATTGCCCGTCGTACGGCAACCCTGTCCGAGTTGTTTGTTACGGTGCGGGGCTCACCCCAGCTTGTCGGGCAGACGAAGTTCGGGTTTGTCGAGCTCTTCGATGTTGACGTCCTTGAAGGTGATCACCCGGACATGCTTGACGAACCGGGCGGGACGGTACATGTCCCACACCCACGCATCCGACATCCGAACTTCGAAATACACCTCGCCGTTGGCGTTGTGGGGCAGCAGTTCGACGGCGTTGGCAAGATAGAAGCGCCGCTCGGTTTCGACGACGTAGGCGAACTGACCGACGATGTCGCGGTACTCCCGGTAAAGCGAGAGTTCCATCTCGGTTTCGTACTTCTCGAGATCCTCGGCGCTCATCGGTCTCGGTGTCCTCCCACTCTGGTGTGTCCTGCCATCATCTCGCATCCGCTCCGGCTCCGACGAGCCGGCGTCGGAACGGTGCTTCGCCGCATGCTGCGGCCACGTTCGCCCATGATCTCCGATGCTCGGGTGACGGGCCGAGCTCGCGCAGTGCCGCCATGTGCACAGCCGTGCTGTAGCCCTTGTGTATCGCGAAACCGTACCCCGGATACGTTCGATCCAACCCGACCATGATCCGGTCGCGAGTCACCTTCGCAAGAACACTCGCCGCCGCGATGCATGACGCGGCGCCGTCCCCGCCGATCACCGGCAGCGACGGCGCAGGCAGGCCCGGAACCCGGAAGCCGTCGGTGAGGACGTATCCCGGCGCGACCAACAGACCCGCGACAGCGCGTCTCATCCCCTCGATGTTGGCGACGTGGATTCCGATGGCGTCGACCTCGTCGGCGGGCACCTCCACCACACTCCACGCGAGCGCGCGGCGCACGATCGCGTCGTAGAGTTCCTCGCGGGTCTTCTCCGTCAGTTTCTTCGAATCGTCCAGGCGATCCAGCGACGGGTGTGGTTTCGGCTCCAGGATGCAGGCGGCGATGACCAGCGGGCCTGCACACGGTCCACGCCCTGCTTCATCGACACCGGCGACCGGGCCGAGCCCGCATCGCAGCAGCGTCGATTCCATCGTCCGTAGACCCGATGATCGACGGATCACCGGTCGCGGGGGCCAGGTACTCACGAAGGCATGATCTCCGGGGAATCGATGAGGCCCCATCGGCCGGGGGGCAGCACGATGAAGCGCGCCTTTCCGATGACATTCTCCAACGGAATGGACCCTTGATGCTCGTCACCGACGTGATAGCGGGAGTCCGCGGAATTGCTTCGGTTGTCGCCCATCACCCACACATGGCCCTCGGGCACCGTGACAGGACCGAAGCAGCGTCCGGACGGCACTTCGGTGTCGCACGTGACGACACCGGGTGTGAACGGGTAGTCCATCTTCACGTACGGTTCGTCGATCGGTTGTCCGTCGACGAGAATGCGGCCCTGGTCATCGCAGCACTCGACGGTCTGTCCGCCCACCGCGATCACGCGCTTGACGAGGTCGTTCTCGTCCGGCGGGACCAACCCGACGAGCGAGCCCACTTCCTGGAGTCCGCGTATGACCGTGTTGTCGGAGCGCGTCGAGGTGTAACCCTCGGACCACGAATCGGGTCCCTTGAACACGATGACGTCTCCGGGACGCGGATCACCGAATCGGTAACCGATCTTCTCGACGACGATGCGGTCGCCGGTGCACCCGGGGCAACCGTGCAGCGTCGGTTCCATCGATTCGGACGGGATCAGGTACACGCGGGCAACGAAGGTCTGGAGGAGGAAACTCAGCGCGAGCGCGACGACGAGCAGGATCGGTAGTTCACGCCAGAACGATTTCTGCTTCTTCGTGTTCTTCTCGGTTCCGCGGTCGTCGCTCGAGTCGTCCGGTTCCTCCCTTCTGTGGTGGGCACCGCGCGTCCGGTTGTGTGCCGAGAGTCGGTCGTCGCCAAATCGGTTCGCGTCCGGCCCGGCCGGTTCGTGCGGTGAATCTGCCACCGGACAAGACTAGCGTCTACCCGAATCTCGTACCTGCAGCCACTGCTCGGCGGTCGATGAGTCGCACATGCTCACGGCAGTCCGACGAGGCGGCATTCGAACAGATACGACCGAGCCCGGCCCGGAAGTGAATCCGGGCCGGGCTCGTAAGGTATGCCGTCAAGCAGCGACGATCAGCGCTTTTCCTTGATCTTCGCAGCCTTGCCGCGCAGCTCGCGCAGGTAGTACAGCTTCGCGCGACGGACGTCGCCGCGGGTGAGGACGTCGATCTTCGCGAGGTTCGGGCTGTGCACCGGGAAGGTGCGCTCGACACCGACACCGAACGAGATCTTGCGGACGGTGAAGGTCTCGCGGATGCCGCCGCCCTGGCGACGAATCACGACGCCCTTGAAGACCTGCACACGCTCCTTCGAGCCCTCGATAACCTTGACGTGCACGTCGAGCGTGTCGCCGGGGCGGAAGTTCGGAATGTCGTCGCGCAGCGACTTGGCGTCCAGAAAGTCCAGGGTGTTCATCGGTGTTCTATCCTCTTGTTCGCTCGAGCAGAGGAACCTGGCGGCGACCGCCGTGAGGCGGGCTCGACCGGTTCGTGCCCAGATCAGGTAGGCGTGCCCGAACGGGGCAACCTGTCTATAGTGCCAGACTCCACCTGGTTGGGTGAAATCCCGGGTGCCCGGGCCGGGTGCACGGTCCTGTCGAGAACGGCCTCGGCCGCGATTCGTGAATGCTCGACGCTGCCGAGCACCGCTTCGAAAGTCGGGGCACCCGCAACGAGGTCCTGCACGAAGATCTTCGCTCGGATCACCGGTCTGCGGAATCTCCGCTCACGCGCGATCGCGCGAGACATCTTCCGTGTCTTGCCCTGGTAGCGCCAGCGGGCCCAGGGTGCCCCCGGCCGCGAGAGGCGTACCGCGCCGACCCAGAGCAACGGAACGATGAACAGTCCGACCAGACCGGTCCAGATCTTGCCCTTGGCCAGCACCACGCCGGCGAGCAGCAGATTCAGCAGCACCAATACCACCAGAACGAATCGGCTCGCCCAGTCTCCGCGATCGTCGAAAGTGGTGAGGTCGACGAGATCGAGGGGTTGCAGACCGAGCAGAAGCATCCCGGTCACAGCGATGGCGACGAACACGGCGTCGACGGAGACACGTCCTTCTTCCTCCCAATACACGTCGTGGAGATAGAAGATGAGCGCGAACTCGTCGAGCGTCAGGGCCGCTCCCACCCCGAACAGCGCGGCGAAAATGGCGATGACGGTCCTGGAGCCCACCTCGTACACCGAGATGAGACCGCCACCCGCGATGACCATCGTGATCACCCCGAACACCATGTGGTGAACGTGAAGTCCCCCTGGCGTGATGTTGCCGGGCCACCACCGCACCTTCGCCCGGATCATCCGCACGCTGATGCGGATGAACACGAATGCGACGACGAAACCCAGCAGGAAGCACAGCAGTGGCAATCGCCCCTGATCGATGATCTCGGTTCGGAGCAAGTTCATCATCGCGGCACCGACGCCCTCGTTTCGGCGACCCAGAAGTCTTCCGGCCGTGAAACCCGCACGGCTTTCAGCATCCCAGGCGCCGGTCGATCGCGGCGCGATACGACCGGCACGCGGGAACGGCTACTTGCCGAATCCTGCCCGACGAAGAGCGTCGGCCATCGATCCGGATGCAGGTGCGGTGTCGGGACGCCGGCTCTGCCTGCCACCACCTTGCTTGGCGCCCCCCTGTCCACGGCCACGGCTGCCGCCCTGTCCGCGACCGCTGCTCTGCTGACCGCGGGGAGCGGGCCGAGGTCCACCTTGGCGGCCACCGCGCGCGGCACCGCCGTCACTGTCGGATCCTGACGGGATCTCGTCGTCGAGGCGCAAGGTGAGACTGATGCGCTGTCGCGGAACGTCGACGTCGAGCACCTTGACCTTGACGACCTCACCCGACTTCACCACATCGTGCGGATCCTGGACGAAGCTCTTCGACATCGCCGAGACGTGCACGAGTCCGTCCTGGTGAACCCCGACGTCGACGAACGCGCCGAAGGCGGCGACGTTGGTGACGACTCCCTCGAGCACCATGCCCGGAGTCAGGTCTCCGACCTTCTCGATTCCTGCGGCGAACGTGGCGGTCTTGAACTCGGGACGCGGATCGCGACCCGGCTTCTCGAGTTCGCTGATGATGTCGGTGACGGTCGGCAGACCGAACTTGTCGTCGACGAAGTCCTCCGGCCGCAGTTCGGCGAGGAGAGCAGAACTGCCGATCAGTTCGAGGACGCCGGTGCCGCTCCGGTCGACGATCCGCCGGACCACCGGGTAGGCCTCGGGGTGCACTGCGGACGCGTCGAGTGGGTCGTCGCCGCCTGGGATGCGAAGGAAGCCCGCACATTGTTCGAAGGCCTTCGGGCCGAGTCGCGCGACGTCCTTGAGCGCCTTACGCGTGCGGAACGGGCCGTTCTGATCGCGGTGGGTGACGATGCTCTCGGCAAGTGATCCGGTGATGCCCGAGACTCGGGACAACAACGGGACCGAAGCGGTGTTGACGTCGACTCCCACGGCGTTCACCGCGTCTTCGACGACCGCACCGAGCGACCGGGCGAGCATCGTCTCGGACACGTCGTGCTGATACTGGCCCACGCCGATCGACTTGGGGTCGATCTTGACGAGTTCGGCGAGCGGATCCTGCAGGCGCCGCGCGATCGAGACCGCACCGCGGATCGACACGTCCAGGTCGGGCAATTCCTGCGAGGCGTATGCGGAGGCCGAATACACCGACGCGCCGGCTTCCGACACCACGATCTTGGTCACGTTGGTGAAACCGGACTTGGCGATCAACTCCGAGGCGAGGGCGTCGGTCTCGCGGGAGGCGGTGCCGTTGCCGATGGCGATGAGTTCGACACCGTGCTTCGCCACCAGAGCTGCAAGAGTCGCGAGCGCCTGGTCGTGCTTGTTGTGCGGCTGGTGCGGATAGATCGTCGTGTGGTCGACGACCTTGCCCGTCGCGTCGACAACGGCGACCTTGGTGCCGGTGCGGAAGCCGGGGTCGAGGCCCATCGTGGGGCGTGTTCCGGCCGGCGCTGCAAGCAAGAGGTCGCGAAGGTTCGCAGCGAACACGTCGACGGCGTCGCTTTCGGCGGATTGCTTGAGTCGCATCCGCACGTCGATACCCATCGACACCTGCAAACGGGTGCGCCACGCCCAGCGCACGGTGTCGAGCAGCCAGCGATCGGCGGCGCGTCCTCGGTCGGCGATTCCGAAGCGACCGGCGATCCGGCCTTCGTAGTACGACGGTGCCCCGGGCTCCTGCTCTTCGAGTTCGGGTTCCAGCGACAGACTGAGCACTTCTTCCTTCTCGCCGCGCAGCGCCGCGAGGATACGGTGCGAGGGCAGGTCGGCGAACGGCTCGGAGAATTCGAAGTAGTCGGCGAACTTCGCGCCTTCGGTTTCCTTGCCCGGCCGCACCGCGGATTTCAGTCCACCGCGTTGCCACATGGCTTCACGTAGCTCACCGACGAGGTCGGCGTCTTCGGCAAATCGTTCGACGAGGATCGCCCGGGCACCATCGAGTTGCTCGGCGCTGTACTGCGCGGGATCGGTGGTCGGATCGCCGATGAGTGCGTCGGCCACGGGCTCGTGTCCGGCCTCGCGGGCGATCTGAGCTTTCGTCCGGCGTTTGGGCTTGTAGGGCAGGTAGATATCTTCGAGGCGGGCCTTCGTCTCGGCAAGCATGATCTGTCCGCGGAGTTCGTCGTCGAGTTTGCCCTGCTCGTCGATCGATTCGAGAATCGCAGCGCGGCGTTCGTCGAGTTCGCGCAGGTACCTCAAGCGTTCTTCGAGGGTGCGGAGTTGGGCGTCGTCGAGCCCCCCGGTGACCTCCTTGCGGTAGCGAGCAATGAACGGCACGGTCGAGCCGCCGTCGAGCAGTTCCACCGCCGCAGCCACCTGGTTCTCGCGGACGTCGAGTTCGTCGGCGATGCGCCGGTTCACGGTGTCGAGTTGGGTCGTCACGACGATCGACCCTACCTTTATCCTTTCGTGTGGTCCCCGTGGCGCCACGAGCACCTGCTCGGCGGACACCGAACTTCGACTATCGGCGCGCTGTGCGTCGCACAATGGAATACAGGAGCATGCAATGACCCGGGATCGGTTCCGGTCGGGCTTGGCGTTGCTGGTCGTAGCAGCAACGTTGTCGGCGTGCGGCACGCCCCTGAACGGGTTGACTGCCCCAGGGTCCGAGGTGTCCGCTGCGGGCCTGCACGTAGCGGCCGGCGCCAGTACCGACATCACGACTCCGATCAGGATGGACGGGCTCGCAGACCGCATCGACACGGCGACACGACTCGCAGCCGAACGTGGCGCCGAGGTCACGGTAGCCATCTTGGACCGCGATACAGGTGCGCGAACGGTCGGCGGCGTCGACGAGCCCATCGAGACTGCATCGGTGGTCAAACTGTTCATCGCCGACGACCTGCTGTTCCGCGAAGGAATCGGCGAGATCCTGCTGACCGACGACCACTACGACCTGATCCGCGCCATGCTCACCCGGTCGGATGATTCGGCTGCGTCTCTGTTGTGGGATGCATTCGGCGGTCCCGAGATCGTCGCTCGTGTCGTCGAGCGGCACGCCCTCCGAGGAACGGTCGCCCCTGTCGACTTCTGGTGGAACACCCTCACCACCGCATCGGACATCTTGACCTGGTACGACCATCTGCTCGGCAGCACGGACGGATTCGACGAACCTGCCGGTGCCCGGATCATCGGGTATCTGCTCGAGTGGGAGCCCACTGGAGCAGATGGTTACGATCAGCAGTTCGGTCTGTCCGCTGGACTCCCGGACACGGTGGATCTCGGCTCCAAGGCGGGGTGGATGTGTTGCCTCGGATCACAGTGGATTCACTTGTCGACCGGATTCTTCGGCGACGACCACCGGTATGTGGTCGCCGTGTTGTCGCGGGAGACAGTGACCTACGAAGACCCCGAGTACGACGGCACGTTCCTTCCCGACACCTCGATGTACGACGCATCCGACGACCAGAGCGCCCGGCATGCACGCGACACGTTGACGATGGTGGTGGAGACCGTCTTCGGCTGATCCGGCTCAGTCGCCGGTGAGCAGATCGGGACGTCGCTCGCGTGTCCGGGCCAACGACTGTTCGCGGCGCCACTGTGCGACCTTGCTGTGGTCTCCGGAGAGCAGGACCGGGGGAACTTCGAGGCCACGCCAGGACGCGGGCCGCGTGTAGCTGGGGCCTTCGAGCAACCCGTCGGAGAACGAATCCTCCTGGTGCGACTGTTGATTGCCGAGTACGCCGGGAAGCAGGCGCACGACTGCCTCGACCATGACCAGTACGGCGACCTCGCCGCCGATCAGTACGTAGTCGCCGATGCTGACTTCCTCGACGCGGACGCGTTTCGCAGCGTCGTCGAATACTCGTTGGTCGATGCCCTCGTAGCGACCGCACGCGAAGACGATGCGTTTCTCGGTCGACCACCGTTGTGCGGTGGCCTGGTCGAACGGCCTGCCCGCGGGAGTGGGGACGACGAGCAGCACATCCGAGTCGGTTTCGCTCTCGTCGACATCGAGGACGTCGTCGAGAGCGGGGCCCCAGACGGTGGGTTTCATGACCATGCCCGGTCCGCCACCGTAGGGCGAATCGTCGACGGCCTTGTGAACGTCGTGGGTCCAGTCACGCAGGTTGTGCACGCCGACCGAGATCAGACCCTTGTCGATCGCCTTGCCGAGCAGTGCCGCGCGTAGTGGTTCGAGATATTCCGGAAAGATGGTGACCACGTCGAGCCGCACAGGCTACTCGTTTTCCTCGGTTGTCCGGCGCAGCTTCGTTTCCCGCTGCTTCTTCGCTTTGGTGGGCGGCTCTCCGAAATCGGGATCGAGCAGGCCGCCGGGTGGGTCGATCTCGATCATGCCGTCGGCGACCGACACCGTCGGAACGATCTCGGTGACGAACGGGATGAGAATCTCCCGGCTCGAATCGTCGGCGGGCCGGATTGCCAGAAGTTCGCCCGCGGCGGTGTGCAGGACCTCACGTACGGTGCCGATCTCGGTACCGCCATCGGGGCGGCCCGCCACGATCCGCACCGGCAAACCTTCGAGTTCGTGATCGTAGAACTCGTCGGGGTCGGAAGAGGGCGACAGATCGTCGCTGTCGACGACGAACAGGATGCCCCGCATCGCATCTGAACCGGTGCGGTCGGCTACCCCGGTGAGACGCAGCAGAAGCCGCCCGGAATGCTCCCGGGCGGCTTCCACCGTGTAGTTGTGCAGCTTCTGCTCGCGGGGTTTGCGGCCACGCAGGACCGCACCTACGGCGAAGCGCTCGTCGGGTTCGTCGGTACGGACCTCCACGACCACTTCACCTTTGATGCCGTGCGACTTGACGACACGGCCGACCACGAGCTCCACCGACGCGCCCTAACGGTCGGTGTCGACGACGTCGACGCGGATGCCTCGGCCACCGATTCCGGTGACGAGGGTCCGCAGCGCCGTCGCGGTGCGGCCACCGCGACCGATCACCTTGCCGAGATCGTCAGGATTGACGTGAACCTCGACGGTGCGGCCACGGCGACCGGTGATGAGATCGACGCGCACATCATCGGGGTGCGAGACGATGCCTCGGACGAGATGCTCGACCGCATCGGCCACCACGGCGCTCATTACTCGGCGGCCTCGGTGGACTCAGCAGCAGCCTCGGTGGCCTCTTCCTTGGCGGCCTTCTTCTTCTTGGGGGTGATCGCCTCGGCAGCCGGCTCGTTCTCGGCCTGTGCGAGTGCGGCCTGGAACAGTTCGAGCTTGGTCGGCTTGGGCTCTGCCTTGCGCAGGGTGCCCTCGGTGCCCGGCAGGCCCTTGAACTTCTGCCAGTCACCGGTGATCTTGAGAAGGTTGAGAACGGGCTCGGTGGGCTGTGCACCGACGCTCAGCCAGTACTGCGCGCGCTCCGAGTCGATCTCGATGATCGACGGATCTTCCTTCGGCTGGTACAGGCCGATGGTCTCGATAGCACGGCCGTTGCGGCGGGTACGCGAGTCGGCGACGACAACGCGGTACTGCGGGTTGCGGATCTTGCCGAGACGGGTGAGCTTGATCTTGACAGACACTGCTGTGTTCTCCTTCGCGCGCAGAGCGCGCATGTCACGTGCAATTCGGACGGCGCGCCCGATTGGCACGCCCGGTTTTGCCTCTAACCTGTGACCGTCGCGCGGTACGGAACCGGATGCGACGACAGCGGTCCATTCTGCCAGACGTGGGAACCGGACCGGAAATCGACCTCAACAGGAGGCCATGGCAACGGCGCCGCGCAGAACTACCAGGTCGGGGCGGGCAGATCCCGGATCGGTGCGGGGGTCGTCCGCGTAGACGATCAGGTCGGCCGATGTCCCCGGCTCGAGACTCGGATGTCCGAGCCAGGCGCGGGCCGCCCAGCTCGCTGCCGCGAAGGCCTCGTTCGCGTCGAGTCCGACCTTGCCGAGCGCGGCGATCTCATCGGCGATCCGCCCGTGCTGCACCTGTCCGCCCGCGTCGGTGCCCGCGTAGATCGGAACGCCGGCATCGTGGGCGGCGCCGATCGTGTCGGCGACACGCGCATGGAGGTCTCGCATGTGCGCGGCGTACACGGGGAAGCGTGTGGCCGAGTCGGCGATGCCGGGGAAGTTCTCGATGTTGACCAGGGTCGGGACCAACGCTGTGCCGTTCGCCGCCATCGTCGCGATCGTCTCGTCGGTCAGGCCGGTGCCGTGTTCGATGCAGTCGATGCCTGCGGCGAGCAGGCCGGGCAACGCGTCCTCACCGAACACATGTGCTGTGACGCGGGCACCCACGCGATGTGCCGCGGCGATCGCTTCGACGAGGATCGCGTCGCTCCACAGCGGGGCCAGATCGCCGGCATCCCGGTCGATCCAGTCGCCGATGAGCTTGACCCAGCCGTCGCCTGCGCGGGCCTGCCGCACGACCTCGTCAGGAAGTTGCGATTCGTCCTCGAGGTCGACCGGCAGACCACGGATGTAGCGCTTCGGAAGGGCGATGTGCCGTCCGGCGCGGATGATCCTGGGCAGATCGGGCCGGGCGTCGAATGCGCGGGTGTCGGCCGGGGATCCGGCGTCGCGCAGAAGTAGGACGCCCGCGTCGCGTTCGATGACGGCTTGCGCGAGAGCACCCGCTTCGTCTTCGACTCCTCCACCGAACCGGATCCCGACGTGACAATGCGCGTCGACCAGACCCGGCAGCACCCACCCTCCGGTCGACAGCACCTGTGCTCCGGGAATGGGCTCACGGGCGAATTCGCCGTCTGCACCGATCCACAATTCGACGGGTTCACCGTCCGGCAGGGATCTGCCGCGCACGACGAACGGGCCTCCAGCACCGACCCCGACCACGACCGGGCCTCCTGATTCTCGCGACTGCGCTCTAGTTCTTGGGGAACTTCAACTTCGACAGATCGAAGCCCTCGAGACCCGGAGGGAGTTCGTCGAGGCCCTTCGGCATGTTGGACAGGTCGGGCATGCCCGCGCCGAGCCCGGGGAACCCGGCGGGCATGCCGCCGGGGAAACCGCCCCGCACCTTCGGCGGCGTAGGGCCGCGACCGCCCTTCTTCCCCTTCTTGCCCTTCTTCGAGCGCTGGTTACGCCGAGCTCCGGGCATTCCCATCTGGCCGGCCATCGCGGACATCATCTTCCGTGCTTCGAAGAAGCGATCCACGAGCTGGTTGACGTCGGAGACCTTCACACCCGAGCCGTTGGCGATACGCAGCCGCCGGGAGCCGTTGATGATCTTCGGGTTGGCACGCTCCGCCGGGGTCATGCCGCGGATGATCGCCTGGATCCGGTCGAGTTGTTTCTCGTCGACGCCCGCGAGCGCATCCTTCATCTGGCCCGCGCCTGGCAGCATGCCGAGCAGGTTGGCAATGGGTCCCATCTTGCGCACGGCCATCATCTGCTCGAGGAAATCTTCGAGAGTGAGCTCGCCGCTGCCGATCTTGGCTGCGGTCGCTTCGGCCTGCGTGGCATCGAAGTGCTGCTCGGCCTGCTCGATGAGGGTGAGCACATCGCCCATTCCGAGGATGCGGCTGGCCATGCGTTCAGGGTGGAAGACATCGAAGTCCTCGAGCTTCTCACCGGTGGACGCGAACAGGATCGGCTGACCGGTCAGTTCGCGGACGCTGAGCGCGGCACCACCACGTGCGTCGCCGTCGAGCTTGGTGAGCACGACGCCGGTGAAACCGACTCCCTCGCGGAATGCCTCGGCGGTGCTCACGGCGTCCTGACCGATCATCGCGTCGAGGACGAACAGGGTCTCGTCGGGTTGGACGGCGTCGCGGATGCCTGCGGCCTGCGCCATCAACTCCTGATCGATACCGAGGCGACCTGCGGTATCGACGACGACCACGTCGTACTGTTTGTTCTTGGCTTCCGCGATGCCCTGCTGCGCGACCGCGACCGGGTCTGCGGCCGTGACGCCGAGTTCGTTCTCGCCACCACCGATCGACGTTCCGGGATGCGGTGCGAACACCGACACACCGGCACGTTCACCGACGACCTGCAGCTGCGTGACCGCACCCGGCCGCTGGAGGTCGCACGCGACCAGCATCGGTGTGTGTCCCTGATCCTTGAGCCATTTGGCAAGCTTGCCTGCGAGTGTGGTCTTACCCGCACCCTGCAGGCCTGCCAGCATGATGACGGTCGGAGCGGTCTTCGCGAACTGGAGCCGACGGGTCTCGCCGCCGAGGATCCCCACCAACTCGTCGTTGACGATCTTGACGACCTGCTGAGCCGGATTCAGCGCGCCGTGAACCTCGGCGCCCTTCGCCCGTTCCTTGATCTTCTTGATGAACGAACGCACGACGGGCAGCGCCACGTCGGCATCGAGGAGGGCCAGGCGGATCTCGCGGCACGTCGCGTCGATGTCGGCGTCGGACAGGCGCCCCTTGCCGCGCAGGTCCTTGAGGACCCCTGTCAACCTGTCGGAAAGGGATTCGAACACCGAATGCGCTCCTGCGGTCTGACGAGAATACGGACAATACTGCGCTCCAGGGTAGCCGCTCCGGTCCGCCCGCAGCCGGGGGTGGCCCGTCCGGCCGACCGAGAGCCCTGCGAAGCGGCCCCGGATCGCACCTCACCTCACGGCGCAGCGGGAGGCTTCTTCGGTTCAGGAGTCGGAAGGACGGCCAGCAAGGCCTGTTCGAGTCGTTCCCGTGACGCCCTCGTTCCGGCGGTCGGCAGGTCGATGCAGAACGAGTCGACCACCGTCGAACCGATTGTCGTCACCGTCGCCCACCGCACGTCTGCCCCGTGCGCCTCGAAGACTCCGGCCAGACGACAGAGCATTCCGATCCGGTCCTCCGCCCTGATCTCGAGCACTACCTGCCCCGGATCCGTGGTGTCGAGCCAGATCAGGCGCGGTGGGGCCTGCGAGTAGATACCGGGTACCGCACGCTCGGGGCGTACCGACGGTGCGGACTCGCGCGTGGCGCGGTCCTTCGCGTCGAGTTCCGCGAGGAGGTGTAGGTCACCCGACCGAGCACGCACGAACTCCTGCCGCAGCAGCCCCTCCACCGGAGGCGCACCGAATCGTGGCACCACGATGAACGTGTTGACGGTGCTTCCCGCGTGACTGCCGATGGAGGCCGACTGCACTCGGAGCCCATGCAGCGCCAGCACTCCCGCGGTATCGGACAGCACGCCGGGCTCGTCGGGTGCCACCACCGTCACCACGAAGCTCCGACCGTCGGGTCTCGGGTCGAGCGAGACATGCATGGCGCCGGATTCGGCTAGCCGCGCAAGTTCGGGGTCGATCGGCGACGGAACCGGAAGGTCCTCCCCCGCCATCATCAGTTTGCAGCGCCGTACCAGTTCCCGGATGAGTGAAGCTTTCCACTCACCCCAGACGCCGGGTCCAGTGGCCTGCGAATCTGCTTCCGCAAGTGCATGCAGCAGTTCGAGAAGCAGCGGGTCGCCCCCCAGCGCGTCCACCACCGACGTCACCGTTGCCGGGTCATCGAGGTCGCGGCGGGTCGCAGTGTGCGGGAGCAACAGGTGGTGCCGGACCATTGCTGTGAGCACCGACAGATCGGACGGCCACAAACCCATGCGCGTGCCGATCTGGGCGGCGACCTCGGCGCCGACCACACTGTGATCCCCACCGCGGCCCTTGCCGATGTCGTGCAGGAGCGCTCCGAGAAGCAGCAGATCGGGGCGTGACACCCGCGTCGTGAGGGCACTCGCGTGGACCGCGGTTTCCACCAGATGGCGATCGACGGTCCACGTGTGGATGGCGTCGCGCGGTGGGAGATCGCGTACCGCCCCCCACTCGGGCAGCAAACGTCCCCACAACCCGGTCCGATCGAGTGCCTCGACGACATCGACGGCGGCCGGTCCCGAGGCAAGCAGCACGATGAGGTCGTCGAGCGCCTGCCGTGGCCACGGTTCCCGCAGTTCCGGCGCGTGATCCGACAGGCGGGTCAGCGTCGCCGCGGAAATCGGCAGGCCCGATCGTGCGGCTGCAGCGGCCGCCCTGGTGATCAGGCCGGAATCCTTGCCCGGCCGGGCATCGCGGGCCAGCGCTACCTCTCCGCCATGTTCGACGACGCCTTCGTCGAGGGGGCGTCGTACCGGTCCACGGCGAAGGCGCGACAGACCCTTGCGCGGCAGGGAATTGCCCGCGGTGCGGACACCGACCTCGACGGAGTAGCTGATCGTGCGCGCCGCCTCTGTGAGTAGGCGAGCGAGGTCGAAACGGTCGCCTATGCGCAGTGCGGCACCGATCTCGTCGGCATCCTGAGCCTGCAGTTGATCACGACCGCGACCGGCGACGCGATGCAGTTCGGTACGGACGTCGAGCAGGTGACGGTGCGCGGCCGCGAGGCCGCCCCCGGGTGCGTCCGGTCCGAGGCCGGGCATGCCGTCGGTGAGCTGCGCGACCGACAACGCGTTGAGCAGCTGTACGTCCCGCAATCCTCCGCGACCACTCTTGAGATCGGGCTCGGCCCGGTGTGCGATCTGGCCCGACCGCTCCCAACGTGCCTCCGTCATCTCGATCAGCTCGTCGAAGCGGTTCCGGATCCCGGTGCGCCACTGTCTGCGTACGCCACCGATGAGCAGATTGCTCAGTTCGTGGTCGCCTGCGATGTGCCTGGCTTCGAGCATCCCGAGCGCCGCCGGAAGGTCGCCCGACGCCACCTGTAGGGCCTGCGGAACTGTGCGGACGCTGTGATCGAGCCGGATGTGGGCGTCCCACAGCGGGTACCACAGCCGGTCCGCGACCGACGACAGCGTCTCCGGATCGATGTCGTCGTGCAGCAGAATGAGGTCGACGTCGGAGTGCGGCAGCATCTCGCGACGACCGAGTCCCCCGACAGCCACGAGCGCGAACCCACTGTCCGGCCTGATCCCGAGCTCGGAGCCCTCGGTGATCAACCAGAAATCGAACAGGTCCACCAGCGCGTCGCGCAGTGCCTGGGTGTCGAGGCGGCGAGTGCGGCCGGAGCCGGAGACGAGTGCGTCTCTGGCCGCCGACAGGTCTGTCGCCGTATTCGTGCCCGAAGACGCCGAAGGCCCACGACCCGCTGCGTGCGCAGCGTGTCCTGGGCCTCGGGTCTCTGCACCCTGAGGGTCAGAGTGCATCCGTACCTCGTTCGCCGGTGCGGACTCGGATCACCGATTCCACCGGGGTGACCCATACTTTGCCGTCACCGATCTTCCCTGTTCGGGAGGCTTCCACGATCGTGTCGACCACCTTGTCCACCACCGAGTCGTCGACGACGACCTCGACGCGCACCTTCGGCACGAAGTCGACCGAGTACTCGGCCCCGCGATACACCTCGGTGTGGCCCTTCTGGCGTCCGTAACCCTGCACCTCGCTCACGGTCATTCCGAGCACCCCGGCCTGCTCGAGCCCTGCCTTGACGTCCTCGAGCGTGAACGGCTTCACGATTGCCGTGATCAGCTTCATTTCTCATCCCTTCCCGGTGCTCACCGGACGTTGTCTTGTGTGTCCGCGTAACGCTTGCCCGTTATCTTCGTCCACTTCCACCTCGGCGACGAGGTGAAGCACTACTTCGGTTCGAGACGAAGTATTACTTCAGCGCGGTGGCGAAGTCGTATGCGGATTCCGCGTGCTCGGTTTCGTCGATGCCACGAGCTTCGTCCTCGGCCGAGACGCGCCAGCCCATGGGCCGCAGAGCGAGGGCGATCACAGCGGTGACGACGGCGGTGAACACAAGTGCGACCAGGGCGATCACGATCTGGATGACGAGTTGCTTGTAGTCGCCCCCGTAGAACAGTCCGGTTTCGGTGGCGAGAAGTCCGATGGCGACCGTGCCCCACAGACCGGACACCAGGTGCACGCCTACGACGTCGAGCGAGTCGTCGTAGCCGAACTTGTACTTCAGTCCGACTGCGAGGGCCGAGAGGATTCCGGCCACGATACCGAGAATGATGGATCCGACCGGGCTGAGAGCACCGGCAGCGGGGGTGATGGCAACCAGACCCGCGACAGCACCC
Organism: Rhodococcus sp. F64268; assembly: GCF_023015605.1. Classification (NCBI taxonomy): domain Bacteria; kingdom Bacillati; phylum Actinomycetota; class Actinomycetes; order Mycobacteriales; family Nocardiaceae; genus Rhodococcus; species Rhodococcus sp. F64268. The sequence goes on along the minus strand of NZ_JALKAI010000006.1, from coordinate 198,697 downwards.
GACGCGGCGCCGAGGCTGGTGGCCTTACCGTCCCGCATACGCTCGGTGGCGAGCCAGCCCAGAATCGCGGCGGCGGTGGCTACGGTGGTGTTGAGCCATGCGAGGCCGGCGACACCGTCGGCAGCGAACGCGGATCCACCGTTGAACCCGAACCATCCGAACCAGAGCAGCGCGGCGCCCAGCATCACGAACGGCAGATTGTGCGGACGGAACGCGGTCTTGCCGAAGCCTGCGCGCTTGCCGATGATGAGGGCGAGAACCAGCGCGGCGATACCGGCGTTGATGTGGACCACCGTGCCACCTGCGAAGTCGATCGGGTGAACCGCAGCGGTGAGACCGCCCTCTCCGTCGTCGACAGTGCCGAAGAGCATCGCGGCGATGCTGTCCTCGGAGCCGGAGAGCAGACCGCCGCCCCACACCATGTGAGCGAGCGGGAAGTAGGCGACGGTGACCCACACGCCGACGAACACCATCCAGGTACCGAACTTCACACGCTCCGCGAGCGCACCACTGATCAGTGCGGTGGTGATGATCGCGAATGTCACCTGGAATCCGATGTCGATGACCTGGGGGTAGTTGCCCAGCCCCGGCAGGAATCCACCTTCGTCGTCGTAGATGGCACCCTGCAGGCCGAACAGCTCGAACGGGTTCGCGAAGATCCCACCGATGCTCTCGGAGCCGTATGACATCGACCAGCCCCACAGCACATAGATCACACCGATCAGGGCCATCGCGCCGAACGACATCATCATCATGTTCAGGACCGACTTGGCGCGTGACATGCCGCCGTAGAAGAACGCCAGTCCCGGTGTCATCAGCAGCACGAGCGATGCCGCCATGAGCATCCATGCGGCGTCGCCGGTGTTCACCACTTCCTCCACTTGCACACCTCCCAGTTGTCCGCGCCGGTGAGCGCGTCGTTGGGAAAAGCTTGCTGCGGAGATGTTTCCGCCGAAGCGCTGTCCTGTTTCGTCGGCGTGAACGGGCGGCGGGGAGGTGTTTCGTTCATGTTTCCGCCGGAACGGACATCAAGAGACGACGAGGCCGCTCCCACCGTAGCGGGAGCGGCCTCGATTCGACCGATCGAAGTGTCGGCCGAGTAATACTCGTCAGCCGAGCAGCGCGTCGACGAAGGCGCCCGGCTCGAAGGGGGCGAGATCATCCGCACCCTCGCCAAGACCCACGAGCTTGACCGGCACGCCGAGCTCGTGCTGGACCTGGAAAACGATTCCGCCCTTGGCGGTGCCGTCCAGCTTCGTCAGCACCACACCGGTGATGTCGACGACCTCGGCGAACACGCGGGCCTGCATGAGCCCGTTCTGACCGATGGTGGCGTCGAGCACCAGCAGAACCTCGTCGACAGCCGCCTTCTTCTCGACCACCCGCTTGACCTTGCCCAGCTCGTCCATCAGGCCGGTCTTCGTGTGCAGTCGGCCGGCGGTGTCGATGAGCACTGCGTCGACCCCGTTGTCGATACCCTTCGCGACGGAGTCGAACGCGACTGCTGCGGGGTCGGCTGCTTCCTTGCCGCGCACCACCTCGGCGCCCACCCTCTCGGCCCAGGTCTGGAGCTGATCCGCCGCAGCAGCACGGAAGGTATCTGCGGCGCCGAGCAGGACTCGACGTCCGTCTGCGACGAGAACGCGGGCGAGCTTCCCGGTCGTGGTCGTTTTACCGGTGCCGTTCACACCCACGACGAGAAGCACTGCCGGGTGGTTGTCGTGCGGCAGCGCACGAATGGAACGGTCGAGGTCGGGGCGCAGTTCGTCGACCAGCACCTTGCGGAGCACCGCACGCGCGTCGGCTTCCGACCGGACGTTGCTCGCTGCCATCTCCTCTCGAAGCCGGTCGACGATCTTCACTGTGGTGGCGGAACCGAGGTCGGCGATCAGGAGGGTGTCCTCGATCTCCTCCCACGAGTCCTCGTCGAGATCGCCACCTCCGAGCAGGCCGAGCAGGCTCTTGCCCACAGCGTTCTGCGACCGGGCCAGGCGCCCGCGGAGACGAACGAGGCGCCCCGAGGTCGGCTCGATCTCGTCGAGCGCCGGTGCTGTAGCCGTGTCGGCAGGAGCGGGTGCAGGTACTGCGTCGGCGGGGGCAGGAGGGGTTTGCACAGCGTCGACCGGCGTCTCGGGCTCCACAGGCTCGGGAGCAGCCTCCGGTGCGGGAGCGAGATCGGGCGCGCTCTCCGGCTCTGCCGGCTCGGGTTCTGCGACGACCGGGCCTGGCGCGGCCTCCGGTTCGACGGGCTCGGGCTCTGCAGGCTCGGGCTCTGCAGGCTCCGATTCGACGGGCTCGGGTTCTGCAGGCTTCGGTACGGTCGGCGGCACCACCGGGATCCGCGTGGTGGGCGGAGCCTCGGTGACCTCCTCGGACAACGGGACGGTGCGCGGTTCCGGGCCCGGTTTCGGCGCGGGTTTCGGGGCCGGCCGCTGCACCGGTTCCGGCGGAGCGGTCGCCGTTGTTCCCTGACTGAAACTGAATCCGCTCTGCGCCTTGTAACCGCCCGAGCGATCCTTGGCTTCCGCAGTGTCGAGCTTCGGGGTTTCTTTCGCCGTCAGCGACACCTGGCGTCGCCGATAGAGCGTCAGACCCACGACGAGCGCGACAAGAACAACCGCGAGGGCGGCCGCGATGATTATCCAGGCTCCGGTACTCACGCACCCATACTGTCAGGCTTGAAGCTCACCTTCCGGTTCAGGGACCGGTGTCGTGACATTCTGACCTCGCAGACGCTGGGAGATCACCCGAGTGATGCCGTCGCCTCGCATGCTGACGCCGTACAGCGCGTCGGCAACCTCCATCGTCGGCTTCTGGTGGGTGATCACGATCAGCTGCGACTTCTCGCGCAGCTGCTCGAACAATCCGATCAGCCTCCGCAAGTTCGTGTCGTCGAGTGCTGCTTCCACCTCGTCCATCACGTAGAACGGGGACGGTCGGGCACGGAAGATCGCCACGAGCATCGCGACAGCAGTCAACGACTTCTCCCCACCGGAGAGCAGCGACAACCGTTTGACCTTCTTACCCGGGGGCCTGGCCTCCACCTCGATACCCGTCGTGAGCATGTCCTTCGGGTCGGTGAGGACGAGGCGGCCTTCACCGCCCGGAAACAATTTCCCGAATACCTGTTCGAATTCACGTTCGACGTCGGCATAGGCTTCGGTGAACACCTGCAGGATCCTCGCGTCCACCTCGTCGACGACTGCCAGCAGATCCTTCCGGGCGTTCTTGACGTCCTCGAGTTGAGTCGCCAGGAAGTTGTACCGCTCCTCGAGGGCGGCGAACTCCTCGAGGGCGAGCGGATTGACCTTGCCGAGGGTCGTGAGGTCCTTCTGCGCGCGCTTCGCGCGGCGTTCCTGCGTTGCGCGGTCGTACGGCTGCGGCTGCGGGGCAACCACCTGTTCGCCGCGCTCGCGTGCCTGCTCGTACTCGGCGATTTCGAGATCGGTCGGTGGGAGTGGGACGTCGGGGCCGTACTCGGCGACGAGATCGTCGAGCGCGATGCTGAACTGCTCGATCACGCTCTGTTCGAGCTGTTCGATACGCAGCGCCGCCTGCGCCCGGGCCACTTCATCGCGGTGCACGGCGTCGGTGAGCTGATCACGCTGTGTGGCGAACTCGCGGACGAGTCCCTTGGCACGCTCGAGTTGCTCGGCGCATTCGGTACGGCGGCGGGTCAGTTCTTCGCGGTGCGCATGCGCGGTAGCGACCGCGCTCTCGAGCTCCGTGGTCACGCGGGCACCGGCCGCAGCCACCGCTGCGGCCACTGCGGCAGCCTGCCGTCGGGTGGCTCGGGCCCGCTCTGCGCGGGCTCGGGCAACACGTTCGGCCTGTGCGGCGCGCCGTAACGAGTCCGCCTTGCCGCGCAACGATTCGGCGCGCTCCTCCGCCGTGCGCGCGGCGAGCCTCGCCTCCATCTCGACGGCACGCACCTCGGCCAGAGCTGCTGCGGCCATCTCCCGCTCGGCAGCGGTCGATTCGGTACCTCCGCCGTCGCCGGTGCCGTCCTGCTCGTCTTCCGCGAGCCGCAACCGCTCCTCGAGTTCGACGAGCTTCTCCTGCGCCGAATCGCGTTCCTTCTCCGCTGCCGTGCGCTGCGTGACGAGACGCTCGGATTCGGCGTGAGCGTTGCGAGCGGCCTGGCCGAGTCGTCCGAGCTGTTCGTAAACCGCCGACATTGCTGCGTCGGATTCGTTCAGTGCCGCGAGTGTCTGTTCGACGTATTCGGCGCGCGCCTTCTGCTCCTCGGCCGCACCGGTCAACGCTGCGGCGAGTTCTTCCACGCGACGCTCCGCGGCCTCGAGCCCCTCCCGTGAGGAGTCGATCGCGGCCTGGATTTCGAGTGTGCTCGGCGCACGGTCGGAGCCTCCGACGACCCATCCGGATCCGGTGAGGTCACCGCGACGGGTGACGGCTCGCAGGTCCGGTCGCTGCGAGCACACCGTTGCGGCAGCCTCGAGGTCGTCGACCACCACGATTCCGGCCAGGACGGCATCGAGGCCTCCACGCAGCTCGTCGGGGCATTCGACCACGTCACGCGCCCACCGGGAGTCTGCGGGCAGCGACGCGGACTCATCGGGCGCCTCTGCTCCGACCGCGAGGAATGCGACTCTGCCCTGGTCGGCATCAGCGAGTGCGGTGGCCAACGAGTTCGCCGCAGCCACCGACGTGACCGTGAGGGCGTCGGAGGCCGGTCCGAGCGCAGCGGCGACTGCGGCCTCGAATCCGGGCTCGACACGAAGGCGATCCGCGAGCGGTCCCAGAACACCGGAGTCGGTGTGGTGCTCGAGCAGCCAGGCGGCACCGTCCTTGCGCTCGAGTCCCATGGACAGGGCGTCGATGCGAGCGCCGAGCGACGCGACCTCCTTTCCGGCGGCGCGTTCGGCGTTCTGAAGTTCTGCGACGCGGTCGTCGGCAATGCGCGCCGCCTCGACGGCTCGTTCGTGCTGGGCGTCGGCGTCGATCTCTCCCGCGTCGAGATCGTCGATGCGCCCCTGCGCGGTCTCGAACTCGGCCTGCGCGTCGACTCCGCGCCGACGAGCCTCCTCGATCGCGACAGTGAGGCGAGCGATCTCGCTGTCGATCGATTCGGTACGGGTTCGGACGGTCTCGACCTGACCGGTGAGGCGAGCGAGTCCCTCGCGGCGGTCGGCGATGGCGCGGACTGCCGCCATGTGTGCCCGCTCTGCCGCCGCTGCGTATTCCTCCCGGACGGTGAGTTGTTCTTTCGCCGCGTCGAGGGTGCCGTGCGCGATCTCCACCGCTTCGATCAGTTCGGCTTCTTCTGCGGCAATCTGCTCGGCGCGCGCTTCCATCTCGTCGGGGTCCTGCCCGGCACGCGTCTCGGGTTCCGCGTCGAGGTGGCGGGCGCGTTCCTGCGCGATCCGGACGGTCGCGGACACGCGTTCGGCGAGAGCAGAGAGCTGGAACCAGACCTGGGACGCTGCTTCGGCGCCCGGGGTGAGCTGCGCGAGTGCCTGTTCGTGGCGGGCGAGATCTGCCGTGGCTTCGTCGAGCATGACGTTGACGTGATCGAGACGCTCGCGCAGGACTTGTTCCTGTTCGTCCTGGCCTGCGAACTCGGCGCGACGGGTGACGAGATCGTCGGCAGCGAGACGCAGCCGGGCATCACGCAGGTCGGCCTGAACGGTCTGGGCACGGCGCGCGACCTCGGCCTGTCGTCCCAGTGGTTTGAGCTGGCGGCGCAGTTCGGCCGTGAGGTCGGTCAGCCGAGCGAGGTTCGCCTGCATCGAGTCGAGCTTGCGGACCGCCTTCTCCTTGCGACGGCGGTGCTTGAGCACCCCGGCTGCCTCTTCGATGAACGCCCGCCGGTCTTCCGGGCGGGATTCGAGGATCGCAGCGAGACGCCCCTGCCCCACGATCACGTGCATTTCGCGGCCGATACCCGAGTCGGAAAGAAGTTCCTGCACGTCCATCAGCCGGCACGAATTGCCGTTGATCTCGTACTCACCGGCGCCGTCGCGGAACATGCGCCGCGTGACGGATACCTCCGAATACTCGATCGGGAGCGCCCCGTCGGAGTTGTCGATCGTCAGGGTCACCTCGGCGCGACCGAGCGGAGGTCGCCCCGCGGTCCCCGCAAAGATGACGTCCTGCATCTTCCCGCCGCGAAGCGCTTTGGCGCCTTGCTCTCCCATCACCCAGGTGAGGGCATCGACCACATTGGACTTACCCGAACCGTTGGGTCCGACGACGCAGGTGATGCCGGGCTCGAAGCGGAGAGTCGTCGACGAAGCGAAGGACTTGAAGCCCTTCAGCGTCAGACTCTTGAGATGCATGAGGAAAAACCTTACCGGGACATCAGCGCTCGACGAATCCGGTGAGGCCACCGCGTGCCGGCTCCCAGTTCTCGACCACGAGGCGCACCTCCCCCGGTGTGAGATCGGACCGCAGCCAGTCGAGCAGCATCTCGAGCGCGTGGCGCGGTCCCTCGGCGATGACGAGAACCCGACCGTCGGCGTGGTTGGTGGCGTGGCCGGAGAGCCCCAGTTCCAGCGCTCGGGCACGGGTGAACCATCGGAAACCGACACCCTGGACCCGGCCGTGCACCCAGGCGGTCAGGCGTGCAGTGTCGTCGGGATGGTCGGTGTCGTCGGGGTGTTCGAGTGCCACAGCGCTTCTCTAGGCGTCGGCGGTGATGGTCAACGACACCTTCGTGCCGGCCTTCAGCGTGCGGCCGACGGTGCAGACCTTGTCGACGGATCGCTCGACGAGCGCGACGAGTCGCTGCTGGGCTTCGGCGTCGAGTTCGGAGAGGTCGAGGATCAGTTCTTCCTCGAGGTGCGGGTAGACCTCGTTCTCGCGGTCGGCTGCCCCGGACACCTTGATCGTCGCGTCGTAGTCGTCGCCGAGCCGCCGTGACAACGGGAAATCGGAGCTCATTCCGGAACATGCGGCAAGGGCGATCTTCAACAGCTCGCCGGGGGTGAAGACACCATCGACGGTCTCGGAGCCGATGAGTACCTCGGCGCCTCGCGAGCTGCGGCCGGTGTAGCGGCGGGTGCCGGTGCGTTCGACCCACAGGTCGGTGGGTGTGGTCGCGGGGTTCTGGTCAGCCATGCGGGAAATCCTGCCATGCGCTGCCGACACCGAGCACAGGACGGTCCCTCACACCCTGGTGGTCGCGCCGCCGCGGATGATGCGTGGCCGGGGCTGGCAACGGGGACACGAAAAGGACGAGCGGTTCATGAACTTCTCGCGCCGGATCGGTGCGCCGCATCGAGGGCACGGCCTGTTCTCCCGGCCGTACGCATTCAAGGAGCGATCGAAGTAACCGGACTCACCGTTGACGTTGACGTACAAGGCATCGAAGGACGTGCCACCCTGACCGAGAGCTTCGGCCATCACGTCGTGAGCGGCAGCAAGCACGGCATGCAGTTTCGGGCCGGTCAGTTTGTCGGTCGGCCGGTTGCCGTGGATCTGCGCACGCCACAGTGCTTCGTCCGCGTAGATGTTGCCGATACCGGAGACGATGGTCTGGTCGAGCAGTGCGCGTTTGATCTCGGTGTGCTTTCCGCGCAGCACCTTCACCACGGCGGACGGATCGAATCGCGGGTCCATCGGATCCCGTGCGATGTGTGCGACGGGCAACGGTAATCGGTCACCGTCCACCTCGACGAGCTGTGCCAGTGCCCATCCACCGAACGTCCGCTGGTCGACGAAACGCAGGTCGGCACCGCTGTCGAGCACCGCGCGGATCCGCAGGTGCTTCTCGTCCGCAACGGTGGGCGGCTGCACGAGCATCTGACCGCTCATCCCGAGGTGCACGACCACTGCCAGGTCGGTCGGTTCGAGGACGAGCCAGAGGTACTTTCCACGCCGTTCGACAGCGGTCACGGTCTGGCCGGTCAACTGTAGTGCGAGATCACGCGGGCCCGGCTCGTGGCGTCGCGCCGCCCTCGGGTGCAGAACCTCGACGGATTCCATCGTGGCGCCCAGCACGTGGGCAGTCAGACCACGCCGAACGACTTCGACCTCGGGAAGTTCGGGCACGACAGGATCAGTTCGCCCCGGTCGAGGTCTCGGTTTCCTGGTCGGTCTCGCTCGACAACACCTGCCACGCGGTAGAGGCTGCCTTCTGCTCGGCTTCCTTCTTCGTCCGGCCGACGCCGACACCGTAGGGCTTTCCTGCCACGAGAGCGGTGGCCGTGAACTCCTTGTCGTGGTCGGGACCCGTCGCCGTGATCTCGTACACGGGCACGCCGAGTCCGCGTTCGGCAGTGAGTTCCTGCAGGCTCGTCTTCCAGTCCAGACCGGCTCCCAGACGTGGTCCGCGGTCGAGCAGTTCGGCGAACAGGCGCAGGACCACCTCGCGGGCGACTTCGATGCCGTGCTGCAGGTGAACAGCCCCGAGCAGCGACTCCATTCCGTCGGCGAGGATGCTCGCTTTGTCCCGTCCGCCGGTCATCTCCTCGCCCTTGCCGAGGAGCAGATGGACGCCCAGCCCACCATCGCCCAGTCCGCGCGCCACTTCGGCGAGTGCGTGCATGTTGACCACGCTCGCGCGAATCTTCGCAAGTTCACCTTCCGGTTTGTCCGGGTGGGTCAGATACAGGTATTCGGTCACGGACAGACCCAGCACGGCGTCGCCGAGGAACTCGAGTCGTTCGTTGGTCGGCAGTCCGCCGTTCTCGTATGCGTACGAGCGGTGGGTCAATGCCAGGGTCAGCAGGTCAGGGGCCACCGGGACACCGAGGGCGGCGAGGAGAGACGCATGTTCTCCCTCGCCGCCCTCGGGTGCGGTATCGATCGACTTGGTCGTCACGTAAGTACCGATCAGACGGGCGCGGTCACCTGACGACCGTTGTAGGTGCCACACGACGGGCACGCCACGTGCGGCAGCTTCTTCTCACCGCAGCCGCGGTTCGGGCAGGTGACGAGCGTGGGCGCAGTGGTGTTCCACTGGCTGCGCCGCGACCGGGTGTTGGAACGCGACATTCTGCGCTTGGGGACGGCCACGTCTACTTCTCCTCGTTGTTCTTGCTGTCGGATGCACTGCTGGATTCTTCGGAGCCTGCGCCGAACGCGGCTGCCAACCCAGCCCAGCGAGGATCCAGTATTTCATGTCCGTGCCCGGATTCGGCAATCGCCAGGCGAATACCACATTCCGCACACAGTCCCGCGCAGTCGTCGGTGCACAACGGACGTAGCGGAAGTTCCAATCCGACCGCATCGACGATCACAGGCTCGAGATCGATCAGATCGTCTTCGATCCGATAGACCTCGTCTTCCTGCGTGGTCTGGTCGGTCACACTGTTCGGGTAGGCGAACAGTTCGGTGAGGTACAAACTCACCTCGCCCGTGAACGGCTCGAGGCATCGAGAGCATTCACCGACGGTGTCGGCACGAACTGTACCGGTCACCAGAACACCCTCCGACACCGACTCCAACCGAAGGTCGAGGTCGATCTCGCTGCCTTCATCGATCGCGATCATTTCGAGTCCGATGCGCGATGGAGACGGAACGCGGCGCTGCACCGTACGCATCGACCCGGGACGACGCCCCAGCGAGAGCGTGTCCAGCACGAGGCCGGCTTCCCGTTCGGGATGCCGCGTACCGGAGCGGTGGGTAGACAACGTCGATCTCACTTTCGAATAGAAGGCAGTGCGAATTCACTGGGCAACCGTTCAATGGTACGCGATGACCCCGCGATTCACGAAAAAACACGGGTTCACCACGCGAAACGCGTCACCGCCGCCAGGCGGCCCGGTGGTCGGCCTCGGCATAGTCCGGTCTTCCCGAAGTCCTCAACTGCTGACGCCCGCGGCCCACCGAACGCAAGGTGGTGTCGAGGATCTCCTCGAACTCGGCGAGCTTGCCGTCGACATACTCGTCACACTCGGTGCGCAACCGATCGGATTCGGCGTGGGCACCATCGATGACGCGCGCCGACTCCGCATGCGCGGACTGCACGACCTCGGTCTGAGATACCAAGCGTGCCTGCTCGGCCTCGCCGTCGGCGATGGATCGGTCGTATGCCGCTTTACCTGCCTCGACCATACGGTCGGCCTCGGATCGAGCCCTGCCGGTGACGGCGTCGTACTGCCGCTTGCCGTCGGCGATGAGAGCATCCGCCTCCGCCTGCGCATCGGCGACCAGTTCGCCCGCGTGCGCGCGCGCCTCCGCCACCATGCGGTCGGCCTGCGCCTTCGCGTCGGAGAGCATCCGATCGGCGTCGGCTCGGGCCTCCTCGACCAGCGTGCGCGCCTCTTCGTCGGCGTCGCCGACCGTTTTGTCCGCCAGGGCTCGTGCGTCGCCGATCAGTTTGTCGCGGTGATCGAGAACGTCCTGAGCGTCGTCCAGTTCGGAGGGAAGAGCGTCCCTCACGTCGTCGAGAAGTTCGAGCACATCGCCGCGTGGGACCACGCAACTCGCCGTCATGGGAACGCTTCGTGCCTCTTCGGTGATCGCGACAAGTTCGTCGAGTGCCTCGAATACCCGGTACACGCCAACCCCAATCCTGATCCGTCGACCCGGCCGGTGCGACCGCGCCGTGTCCAGTCTGCCGCAGCGTGCGCTCCGGTTCCGGTCCACGCGCCGGTGTGTCGGATCACGGTTCGGTGGTGTGCGGGTTGTTACTCGGCTGCGGCCCGTTCGGCGAGGCGTGCGAGAAGCCGTTTGTGCACGGCCTCAGGAAGCATCTCCGAGACGTCACCGCCGTAGGCGGCAACCTCCTTGACGAGCGAGCTCGACAGATAGCTGTACACGGGATTGGTGGCCACGAACAGAGTGTCGACACCGGTGAGCTTGTGATTCATCTGGGCCATTTGCAACTCGTAGTCGAAGTCGTTGGCGCCGCGGAGCCCCTTGACGATCGCAGAGATCCCGTTCGCAGTTGCATAGTCGACCAGCAGCCCCTGCCAGGAATCGACGCGAACATTGCCGAGATGAGAGGTGGCCTCGGCGAGCATCTCGAGGCGTTCGGGCACCGTGAACATGCCCTGCTTGTTGGGATTGATCACGACGGTGACCACAACCTCGTCGAATTGCACCGCGGTGCGAGCGATGACGTCGAGGTGTCCGTTGGTGACCGGGTCGAAGGATCCTGGGCATACCGCGCGGCTCATGAGTCAGCACCGTAACAGGCCGCGATCTCCACGCGCGTCTCACCGTACTTCCGGACCCTGTCGACGTCGAAACCGGTGGGCCACTCGGTTTCCGGCGATCGGCTGGAGCGTTCGAGCACAACGATCGTGTTCTCCCCCACCCACCCCTGCTCGACGAGCGCAGTGAGCATCGCCGACACCGCGCTCTCCGCGATCGCGTACGGCGGATCAGCGAAGACCAGATCGTATTCGCGGTCGGCACCCGCCGCCAGGACCGCGGCGACCGGCGCCGACCGCAACACCGCGCCGGACAGGCCGACGACGGCGATGTTGTCGCGGATCACCGCCGACGCTTTGGCGTCCGATTCGACGAGCATCGCGTGCGCTGCCCCTCGCGACAGCGCTTCGAGACCGAGCGCGCCCGACCCCGCATAGAGGTCCAGCACGACTGCCCCGTCGAGATCCATCCGCGCGTCGAGCGAACTGAACAGTGCTTCGCGCACCCGCTCGGATGTCGGTCGAGTACCGCGGGGCGGCACCTTCAGGCGCCGCCCCCCGGCTCGACCGGCAACGATTCGTGTCACTCGGCGCTTGCCTCCGTCGACACCACCACGAGCAGATCTCCGCCTTCGACCTGCTGGACGGGTCCGGCTGCGATGCGGGTGATCAGCCCACCGCGCGGCGCAGTGATCGCTGCCTCCATCTTCATCGCCTCGATCGTGGCGACCGTGTCGCCGGCCGCGACCTTGTCGCCCTCGGACACGACGAGCGTGACCGTGCCCGCGAACGGAGCCGCGACATGTCCCGGATCGTTGCGGTCCGCCTTCTCCGCGGCCGGAACCTCGCTGGCGATCGACCGGTCACGCACCGACACCGGACGAAGTTGGCCGTTGAGCAGGCACATCACGTTGCGGAAGCCGCGCTCGTCCGCGTCGGAGATCGCCTCGAGCCCGATGAGCAGTTCGACGCCCTTGCCGAGCCGCACGCGGTGTTCCTCGCCGTATCGAAGCCCGTAGAAGAACTGGTTCGCCGACAGTTCGCTGGTGTCCCCGTACTGCTCGCGATGCTGCTCGAACTCGCGGGCCGGGCCGGCGAACAGCAACCGGTTGAGGGTCGTCCGACGCTCGAGTGACGACCCGGCCAGGCCCTTCTCCTCGTCAGCGGTCAACGGTGTCTCGGCCTTCGGTTCCCCGCGACCGGACAGCGCCTTGGAGCGGAACGGCTCCGGCCAGCCACCGGCTGGTGTACCGAGGTCGCCGCGCAGGAACCCGATGACCGAATCGGGGATATCGAACTTTCCGGGTTCGGCCGCGAAGTCGTCGACCGACACACCCGCACCGACCAGGTGCAAGGCGAGGTCGCCGACGACCTTCGACGACGGCGTCACCTTGATCAGGCGCCCCAACAGGCGGTCGGCGCCTGCGTAGGCAGCCTCGACGTCCTCGAACCGGTCGCCGAGTCCGAGCGCGATCGCCTGCTGACGGAGGTTCGACAGCTGCCCGCCCGGGATCTCGTGCGTGTAGACACGGCCGGTCGGTGCGGGCAGGCCCGACTCGAACGGCGCGTACACGCGGCGCAGTGCCTCCCAGTACGGCTCGAGATCGCACACTGCCTGCAGGTCCAGGCCGGTATCGAATTCGCTGTGCGCCGCTGCCGCAACGATCGCCGACAGTGCCGGCTGGCTCGTCGTCCCGGCCAGCGCCGCCGACGCCCCGTCGACCGCGTCGGCTCCGGCGTGCCAGGCCGCGACATAGGTGGCGAGCTGGCCACCGGGGGTGTCGTGCGTGTGCACGTGCACAGGGAGATCGAAGTTGCTGCGTAGCGCCTTGACCAGGGTTGCCGCGGCGGGCGCGCGGAGCAGACCTGCCATGTCCTTGATCGCGATGATGTGCGCGCCGGCATCGACGATCTGCTCGGCCAGCTTCAGGTAGTAGTCGAGGGTGTAGATGGTCTCGTTCGGGTTCGACAGGTCGCCGGTGTAGGACATGGCCACCTCGGCGAGCGTGGTACCTGTCTCGCGCACCGCGTCGATCGCCGGCCGCATCTGATCGACGTTGTTCAGCGCATCGAAGATACGGAAGATGTCGATGCCCGTGTCGGCGGCTTCCTGCACGAATGCGCGCGTGACTGCCTCCGGGTACGGGGTGTACCCGACGGTATTGCGCCCGCGGAGAAGCATCTGCAGGTTGATGTTCGGAATCGCCTCACGCAGCGCAGCAAGCCGCTCCCACGGATCCTCGTGCAGGAAACGCAGCGCCACATCGTAGGTGGCACCGCCCCACGCCTCGATCGACAGCAGTTCCGGCGTCATGCGAGCGACGTGGCCGGCGACCGTGAGCAGGTCCTTGCTGCGCACACGCGTCGCGAGCAGCGACTGGTGTGCGTCGCGGAACGTGGTGTCGGTGACGCCGATGGCCTTCTGTTCGCGCAGTGCCCGCGCGAAGCCCTCGGGTCCGAGTTCGAGCAGTCGTTGCCGCGACCCGGGAGCCGGGGGCGCCGACAGGTCGATCGCGGGGAGCTTGTCGTGCGGGTACACCGTCGCGATCCGCTCGCCGTGCGGCTTGTTGACCGTGACGTCGGCGAGGTATTCGAGGATCTTGGTGCCGCGGTCGGCCGAGCGTCGCAGCGTCAGCAGGTGCGGGCGCTCTTCGATGAACGAGGTCGTCACGCGCCCGGCGCGGAAGTCCTCGTCATCGAGCACGGCCTGCAGGAACGGGATGTTCGTCGATACACCGCGGATACGGAACTCGGTGACCGCACGACGGGCGCGGGCGACGGCCGCCTCGAGGTCACGGCCGCGGCACGTGAGCTTGACGAGCATCGAGTCGAAGTGCGCCGAGATCTCTGCGCCGACCGAGGTGCCACCGTCGAGGCGGATACCTGCACCACCGGGGGTGCGGTAGCCGGTGATGCGGCCCGTGTCCGGACGGAAGCCGTTGGCCGGGTCCTCCGTGGTGATACGGCACTGCAGCGCCGCACCGTGGATGCGGATGGTGTCCTGGCTCAGACCGAGATCGGCCAAGGTCTCGCCCGAAGCGATCCGCAGTTGCGCCTGCACCAGGTCCACGTCGGTGATCTCCTCGGTCACCGTGTGCTCGACCTGGATACGCGGGTTCATCTCGATGAACACGTGCTTGCCGCGCTCGTCGAGGAGGAATTCGACCGTTCCCGCGCACTGGTAGCCGATCTGCTCGGCGAACGCGACAGCGTCCGCGCAGATCCTGTCGCGAAGGTCCGGGTCCAGGTTCGGGGCAGGCGCAAGCTCGATGACCTTCTGGTGACGGCGCTGCACAGAGCAGTCCCGCTCGTACAGATGGACGACGTTGCCGTGCTTGTCTGCCAGGATCTGCACCTCGATGTGACGAGGGTTGACCACCGCCTGCTCGAGGAAGACCGTCGGGTCGCCGAACGCCGCATCGGCCTCACGGGATGCCGCCTCGATGGCCTCGCGCAGCTGTGAGGGCTCGGCCACTCGCCGCATACCGCGGCCGCCACCACCCGCGACAGCCTTGACGAACACCGGGAAGGTCATCTTCTCCGAAGCCGCGACAAGCTCGTCGAGATCGGCAGACGGCTCCGACGAGGCCAGTACCGGCAGTCCCGCTGCTTTCGCAGCCGCGATCGCACGCGCCTTGTTTCCGGTCAGTTCCAGGATCTCGGTCGAGGGGCCGACGAACGTGATGCCCGCACGGTCGCACGCCGCGGCGAGGTCAGGATTCTCGGACAGGAAGCCGTAACCCGGGTAGATGGCGTCGGCGCCGACCGACACGGCTGCCTTCACGATCTCGTCGACCGAGAGGTACGCCCGGACCGGGTGCCCTTCGTCACCGATCTGGTACGCCTCGTCGGCCTTCAGCCGATGCAGGGACTTGCGATCTTCGTACGGAAACACCGCGACCGTTTCAGCACCCAGTTCGTAGGCGGCACGAAACGCGCGGATTGCGATCTCGCCTCGGTTGGCGACAAGCACTTTGGAGAACATTGCATGACGGTACCGCGCCCGAACAGCACTTCAGGCTCCGGGATTCCACATCTCGAGACGCTGCGGCGTTCCCCCTCGACTGTAACGATGCAGTCGTCCACCTGGTAACAAACACGAAACCTGCGCGGTCGCAAGGCCGTAACACCGCGGCCCCGCCATGCCGCGTTCGAATGGATTCACCGATGAATTTTGTCGGGTGGGACGGTCGGTTTTCTGTAACCGCGAGCCGACGATCCGAGACACTGGGGACCGAGACGCCGGCATTGCACATCGCAAGGAAGGACAACGCTCATGCCCCGCAGGACCACCGCGCATCTGTTCAGCTCCGTCAACGGCGTCGTCGAGTCGCCCGACAAGTTCCAGTTCGACGCCTTCGGCCCCGAAGAGGGCGAGTTGATGGCCGAATCGCTGGACGGGGTGACAGATGTCGTCATCGGACGAAAACTCTGGCAGGAGTGGTCGGAGTACTGGCCGGGCGCCGACGACCCTTTCGGCGCGTTCATCAACCCCGTCCGCAAACACGTCGTCACCAGCACGCTGGACAGCGACGGTAACTCACTCGGATGGAACAGCACGGTGATCACCGGCGATCCAGTCGAGTACGTCAGAGCACTTCAGCAGGACGGTTCGGGCGGCATCACCGTGGCCGGCGGTATAGAGACCATCCGCTCTCTGTTCCTCGCCGGTGTCGTCGACGCACTGACCTTGACCGTCCACCCCGCTGTGACCAACGAAGGCCGACGACTGTTCGACGAGTCCGTGCCGATGACCAGACTCGACCTGGTCGACAGCAGAATCACCGGCCAGGGCAATGCAGTCCTGACCTACACCCTGCACGACTGACGGCGGTCGCCCTCGGTCACGATTTCTCGAGGAACTCGGCTTTCGTAGTGTCGAGCGCAGCGCCCATCATGCTCGCGAGCCCCGGATGTTGCTTCAGTTCCGGATCTTTCTCCGTGACGTCCCGCGCGAAGCGCTGCGCAGCGGCGATCACCTCCACGTCGTCGACGAGCGAAAGCAGACGCAGAGTCGACACCGTTCCGGATTGCGCGACACCGAGTACGTCGCCCTCGCGACGCAACTGCAGGTCGAGTTGGGCGAGCTCGAATCCGTCTGCCGTGCTTGCGACCGCCTCGAGCCTGGTCATCGTCGGGCTTCCCGGCTTGGTATCGGTGATCAACAGGCACAGGCCCTGGTGGCCTCCCCGGCCGACCCGGCCACGGAGCTGATGGAGCTGACTGACACCGAACCGGTCGGCATCGACGATCACCATCACCGTCGCGTTCGGCACGTCGACTCCGACTTCGACGACCGTGGTGCACACCAGTACGTCGATCTCACCCGCACCGAAGTCGCGCATCACCGCGTCCTTCTCGTCGCCGGGGAGCCGCCCGTGCAGCAACCCGACCCGCAGTTCGGCCAGCGGACCCGACACCAGTTCGTCGAACTGCTGCACGACCGATTTCGTGTCGGGCGGCTTCTGCTTGCCCTTCTTCCCGGTGACGGACTCGTCGAGGAGTTCGAAGGCTGCGGGATCGAAGGCGGCGTCGTCGTCGGCATCGCCATCACCGATTCGCGAACACACGACATATGCCTGACGGCCTTCCGCGACCTCCTCACGGATTCGCTCCCACGCGCGGTCGACCCAGGTCGGATGGACCTTCGCAGCCACCACACGGCTGACGATCGGCGAACGCCCCTTCGGGAGCTGACGCAGCGTCGACACTTCGAGGTCGCCGAGCACCGTCATCGCGATGGTGCGCGGGATCGGGGTGGCGGTCATCACCAGCACGTGTGGGGCTGCTCCGTCACGGCCTCGGGAACGCAGCTTGTCGCGTTGTTCCACGCCGAATCGGTGCTGCTCGTCGATTACGACCAGGCCGAGATCGAAGAAGTCGACATTGTCTTCGATCAGAGCATGGGTGCCGATGACGATGCCCGCGTCGCCGGTCACCGCCTCGTTCAGCGCCTGCCGCTTCTGCGCTGTTTTCATCGAGCCGGTCAGGAGGGTGATACGAGTGGCGAGTTCGTGGGCACCGAGTTCACCGGCGGCGGCGAGGTCGCCGAGCATCGCGGTGAGTGAACGTGCGTGCTGGGCTGCGAGCACCTCGGTGGGTGCGAGCAGCGCACACTGATGACCGGCATCGATCACCTGCAGCATCGCCCGCAACGCGACGATCGTCTTTCCGGAACCCACCTCGCCCTGAAGCAATCGGTTCATCGGGTGCTGCTGCGACAGGTCCGCGGAGATCTCCTCCGCAACGGACAGCTGCCCCTCGGTCAGTTCGAACGGCAGTCTGCGATCGAACTCGTCAGCGAGCGCATCGGCCCGCCGCGGACACCTCGGTGCGCTCCGAACCTCGACATCGTGGCGCCGGCGCGCCATCACCAACTGCACCGCTGCGGCTTCGTCGAACCGCAACCGTTCCCGCGCGAGGGTGACATCGTTCTTGGAATCGGGCAGGTGGATGGTTCGCAGGGCCTCGTCGAGTCCGATGAGAGAATTCTCGCTGCGCACGCCGCCCGGGAGCGGGTCCTCCACGGAATCGAGCTGATCGAGAACCTGCCGGACGCACCGCATCACTGTCCACGACTCCACGTCGCGGGTCGCCGGATACATCGGGATGAGGGCTCGATCGAAGATCGACATATCGATGCCGTCGGCACCTTGGGCGCTGCGCGCCAGCCCGGCCAGCGCGCCGGCGCCGCGGACACGTCCCGGTGCGGGGGCAGCGCCGCCGACCTCGGGCTCGCGCGGCTCCGGGAGGATCACGTAACTCGGATGCGCCAGGCTCCACTTGTCGCGGAAATACTTCACGGTGCCCGAGAACATGCCCCGCACACCGGGCTTGATGTTGTATTTGACCTTGTGCGGGTTGAAGAAGGTGACGTCGATCCGGTGGCGGTCGGACACCAGCACCACAGCCAGCCGGGTGCCGGGGCGACTCTTCATCCGTACCTCGTCGGCCTTCTCCACTCGGGCGATGATCGTGACGTGCTCGCCCTCGGCCGGTTGAGTGTCGCCGAGTTCCGCACCCTGGGCGGCGTAGCGGTGCGGGTAGTGCCGCAACAGGTCTTCGACCGTGGTCATCCCGAACGCGTCGGACAGTTTGTCTGCGGTCTTCCGGCCGAGGAGATGATCTAGGCGGTCCGCGAGTGTCGCCACTACCGTCCCTTCCGTTCCGTGCGGTGACCATCCGAGGTCGCCGGTTACTCGACGCCGAGCTGCAGCAGGTCGCTGCGCTGTCCCCCCTGGTACACCACGACCTCCAGTTCCGGGTGGCGGTCGTCGAGGTGGCGGGTCAGTTGTTCGGCGAGACCGTCGGGGGCGCCGTCCCCGACGAGCATCGTCACGAGCTCACCACCCGCGGCGAGGATCTTGTCGAGCAGCGACACACCCGCTGCCACAAGATCATGCTCGATGACTACGACATCTCGTCCCGCGAGCCCGAGACTGTCTCCCGGTTGACACGTCCCGACCCAGGTCAAGGCACGTTCGGTCGCGTACCGCAATGATCCCCAGCGGGTCGCGGCCGCCGCTTCCGACATCGCGAACGCGTCATCGACGGTCGCGCGCCGCGCGTCGTGCACTGCGAGGGACGCCAGTCCCTGGACCATCGAGGAACACGGCAGGAACATCACCTCGCGTCGACCGTCTCGGGCCTGCGCACCCACTGCGACGACGTCCTGCTCCGACACCCAGCCGTTGGGAAGGACGAGGACGTCCGAGCTCGGCAACGAGCGGATCGCGTCGAGCAGCAGACGGGGGTCGACGGCTGTCTCTGCGGAGAGGACGGTAGCGCCCTCGGCGTCGAACAATCCCTCCGCGCCGTCACCCGAGGCAATCGCGAGGACCGCGCGGCCGGACGTGGACCTCGGGGAACTCGGTGCACTCGGGGCACTCGGTGCGCACTGCCCGAGTCGGTCTGCTTGCAGCGTGAAGCAGGTGATCGAGATGCGGCGCAGCCTGCCCGCCGCAACTCCCGCCTCGATCGCAGCACCGGCGTCGCAGCAGTGCACGTGGACCGACCATCCTGCCGAACCGTCCCCCACGATCGCAACCGAGTCGCCCAGTTCGTCGAGCCGGGCCCGGAGCACCGCGATCCGCGCGCGATCGGACCCGTCGACGATGTACATGACCTCGTAGTCCTGAGTCTCGCCATCCCGTTCGGCAGCGTCGCGATCCGGGATGTCCGGCCCACCGGTGTCGGCGACGGGCGAGCTGGTGAGGCGCAGGTGACGGTCGGGGCGCCGGCCGGACACGATTTCGACCAGGCAGTCGAGCAGGATCAGCAGACCGAGACCGCCGGCGTCGACGACTCCGGCCGCGGCAAGGACCTCGAGCTGTTCCGGTGTGACCTCGAGCGCGGTCGCCGCGGCGTCGGCGGCGGCCCCGACAGCGCCCCGCAACGATTTCGTGTCGATCACCGCGCGTCCCGCTCCGTCCGCGGCCGCGCGCAGCACCGTGACGACCGTGCCCTCCGCGGGGGTGCTCAGGGCATCGGTCACGGTCGTGGCGGCCCGGTCCAGGGCACGCGCGAAGTCGCGACCGTCGACGGCGGTCAGTCCCGCGATCGAGTCCGCGACGCCGCGCAGTCCCTGCGCAAGAATCACCCCGGAGTTGCCGCGAGCTCCGACGAACGCACCGCGGGCCAGTGCTTCGGCGACCGCTCCGACCGAGAGTGCACCGTCGACGGGTCCGCCGAGTTCGTCGGCACCGGCGCGCAGCGTGGCGAGGAGGTTGGTCCCGGTGTCTCCATCCGGGACCGGGAAGACATTGAGGGTGTTGATCTCGTGGCACCGTTCGTCGAGGGTGGCCAACGCCAACTCGACCCAACGACGCAGTGCTCGACCGTCGACGCCCTCACCGCCTTCGAGCACCGAATCAACCCCTTTCCCGTGCCGTCGTACACTCGTGGAAAGACTAGCCGCGCCCCGTTCACGTGTCCGGTTTGGTCTTAGGCCGTCCGGTTGGCTAAGCTGGTCCGGTTGCCTGACACGGGTGACTACGCTCCCCGTGTCTCAAGCATGCACAGACAGAAGATATCCACTAGACACAAGGAGTTCGCGACATGGCTGCCGTCTGCGACGTATGCGCCAAGGGCCCCGGCTTCGGGAAGTCGGTCTCGCACTCGCACCGGCGTACCAATCGTCGCTGGAACCCGAACATCCAGAGCGTTCGCGCTCAGGTTGCACCGGGCAACACCCGCAAGATGAACGTGTGCACCTCCTGCCTGAAGGCAGGAAAGGTTGCTCGCGGCTGATCCCGGTCGAGATGTAGATCAAGGCCCCCGGTGCGTAATGCACCGGGGGCCTTGATCGTTCGGCCACCGATACCGATATGGTGCGACAGTGACCGATAACCAACAGTCCCTCGTACGCGTGGAGGACGGTGTGCTGCGGATCGCCGTGGCCACCGCCGAACACGGCACGTCGTTGTCCCCCGAAGGCATGCGACAGGGCATCGACGCCCTGCGTTCGGCCGGTCCCGAGATCGGTGCAGTCCTGCTCGTCGGCGAGGGCGCGAACTTCTGCGCGGGTGGAAACGTCCGCGGCTTCGCTGCGGCGGAAGACCGCAGCGCCCACCTGTTCGACATCGCGAACCTGTTCCACGACTTCATTCGCGCACTCGACGCCATCGCAGTTCCTGTCGTCGCTGCAGTGCACGGCTGGGCTGCGGGCGCGGGCATGAGCATCGTGCTGCACGCAGACATCGCGTTCGCAGGTCCCGGAACCAAGCTGCGGGCCGCCTACCCGTCGATCGGGTTCACCCCGGACGGCGGCATGTCGTGGACTCTGCCGCGCGTGGTGGGCCTCGCCCGCGCGCGTGAACTCATCCTCACGGACGCTGTCATCAGCGCCGAGGAAGGAGTCCGGCTGGGATTGCTCAGCCGCATCGTGGGCGACGACGAGATCCAGGGAGAAGCCCTGCGGATCGCGCGCACGCTCGCACACGGCCCGACGGCGGCCTACGCGGGAATCCACCGTCTGGTGAACGAGTCCGTTCACCGGTCGCTGTCCGAACAGATGGACGCCGAGGCCGCGTCGATCTCCGCAGCATCGACAACCCCCACAGGCATCGAAGGTGTGGACGCATTCGTCGAGAAGCGCCGCCCCGATTGGTCGCTCGGCGCCAACGCCGCACAGCAGTGATCGTCGCGAGCCGGTCGGCTAGGGCAGACGCCAGTCCACCGGCTCGCCACCCTGCTCCACCAGCAGCGCGTTCGCGCGACTGAAGGGCTTCGACCCGAAGAATCCTCGGGACGCCGACAACGGCGATGGGTGCGCAGACTCGACGGTCGGGACCCCGCCGAGAAGTGGGCGGAGGGTGGCTGCGTCGCGGCCCCACAGAATCGCGACGAGAGGGGCATCCCGTGCGACGAGCGCTCGGATCGCCTGTTCGGTAACGCTCTCCCACCCTTTACGCCGGTGTGATGCGGGCTCACCCGGTTGCACGGTGAGCACTCTGTTCAACAACAGCACGCCCTGTTCCGACCAGGGCGTGAGGTCACCGTTGGTGGGCTGCGGCAATCCGAGGTCTTCGCCGTACTCGCGGTAGATGTTGGCGAGGCTACGCGGAATTGGCCGCACATCCGGGGCCACAGAGAAGCTCAATCCGACCGCGTGGCCGGGCGTCGGGTACGGGTCCTGCCCGACGATCAGCACCCGCACGCCGTCGAACGGGTGGGTGAACGCGCGCAGCACGTTCTCACCGGCGGGAAGGTACCTGCGTCCGGCTGCGATCTCCGCCCTGAGGAAGGTGCCCATCGCGGTGATGTCTTCGGCGACGGGTGCGAGGGCTTGCGCCCAGCCCGGGTCGACGATCTCCGACAGAGGCTTCGTCGCCCGCTCTGTAGTCTGTTCGCTCACGTCAGGAACTCCTCTGTCATACGGTCCGGTCAGTCGATTCGACGCAGGGCGGTGCGGTAGTAGTCCGCGTTCGCGGCATACATCTTCGCGTTCGCATCGAAGTGGCCTTCGGGTAACTCGAATCCTTCACGAATCTTCGCGGGGATTCCCATCGCCATCCGACGCGCCGGCAGTTCGAAGCGCGGCGGGATGAGGGCACCTGCCGCAACCTGTGCGCCCTCGCCGATCGTCGACCCGTTGAGCACGAGCGAACCCGAGCCGATCAGGGCGCCGTCACCGATCGTGGCGCCCTCGATGTGTGTGTTGTGCCCGACCACGCATCGTGCGCCGAGGATCGTGTCGTCGATGGCGGTGCAGTGGATGATCGTGCCGTCCTGGATGTTGGTCTCATCGCCGACGACGATCCGGCCGTAATCGGCCCGCAGCACCGCGGTCGGCCACACCGAGGCATGAGCGCCGAGGGTGACGTTGCCGATGACCACCGCATCGGGGTGTACGTATGCAGTGGGGTGAATGTCGGGAATGCGGTCGCCGAGCGCGTAAACAGCCATGGGAAAAACCTATCTCGAGTTCACCGGCCCGAAACTTTCCCACCCGCCCCGGGCGCCCCACTTCCGGCCGTCGACCGTCACCCCACTGCCGTCGTGCACACGGCCGATCCGCCGCCATCCGTCCGGCAGATCCACCCCCGGGGGGAAGCACGCGGCCAGGGCGTGGTCTTCCCCGCCGGTGAAGACCCAGTTCCACGGGTCGGCTCCGAGCTCGTGTGCCGCGGCCCTCAGGCGTGCTGGGGGTTCGAGGGTGTGCTGTTCGACGGTGATCGCGACACCGGACGCGACCGCGATGTGCCCGAGATCGGCGAGCAGGCCGTCGGAGATGTCGGTGCCTGCACGAGCCCCGGCCAGTACCGCGCTGACGCCGGCCTCGTAGGGCGGTGTCGGAACCCGGTGGGCGTCGATGAGATCGGCGAATCCGGTGTGCTTCGCCTCGAGCAGAGCCAGACCCGCTGCGGATGCCCCGACGGTGCCTGCGAGTGCAACGATGTCGCCGGCGAGCGCTTCGGAGCGCAGCAACGGTGCGCGCCCCTGCAGGTCTCCGAGGACGGTAACTGAGACAACCACCTGTCCGGCCTGCACGAGATCCCCGCCGACCACGCCTGCGCCGATCGCTTCGGCAGCTTCACCGATACCCGCGGAGATCTCGTCGAGTATCGAGACCGGGGTGTCGGGCGGGCAGCCGAGACCCACGAGGAATGCGGTGGGACGTGCTCCCATCGCGGCGACGTCCGCCCCGTTCTGGGCCACCGCCTTGCGTCCGATGTCCCGCGGCGACGACCAGTCGAAGCGGAAGTGGCGACCTTCGACGAGCATGTCGGTGGAGACTGCTACGCGGCCATCGCCCGCCGCGACGATCGCAGCGTCGTGCCCCGGCCCCACCAGCGTCGTCTCGGGCTGTTGTCGCCCGGCGGTCGCGCGGACGATCGTGGGGAACTCCCCCACCTCGGCGACGGTGGGTTCTCGGCGGGGGCTGCTGGATGAACCGAGCGGATCCGACACGGTGATTGGCGCCTCTTTCTCGATCGGCTGTAGTTCGGACGGAGCACAAGCCCTGCTAGCGTCGTCAAACGCTACCTTCCTACCCGCTCACTCTCCGATTCCGGGAAACACATGAACGACAACTCCGCGCCCGAACCCGATCCGACCGCGCCCGATTCCGCCGAGACCCCCGATACCACTCAGGCCGCGGACGAGCACCGGCGTAGCCCCGCCACTATCGCCACCGCGGTCGCGCTTCCCGTCGCGCTGCTCACGGGGGTCGTCGTGGCTGCCATCATGGTGTCGCGGGATCCCGTGACCAGTCCGGTGGGACTGGGACCGGTGCCTGCACCAGAAGCAGAGTCGATCTCGTGCACCGACCTGCTCGCCGCAGTTCCCGAGAACATGGGGGAATTCGCCCGCGCCGAGCTGGCCGATCCCGCGCCGGTCGGGGCCGCAGCATGGCAGGCGCCCGATGCGTCGGAGGTGGTTCTGAGGTGCGGTCTCGAACGACCCGCCGAGTTCGATCAGGCAGCTGCGTTGCAGGTCATCGACGGGGTCCAGTGGTTCGAGGTGTCGGGCGCCGAGCAGGGCATCGACGCCAGCACGTGGTACGCGGTGGACCGTCCGGTCTACGTTGCACTGACAGTGCCGAACGGCTCGGGACCGACTCCCCTGCAAGACATCTCGGCCGCAGTGATCGATGTCCTGCCACAGCACGAAATCGACCCGGCACCGGTGGAAGGCCCCTGACTCGGCGAGCTCACCGCGAGTGCATCGATCCGGTCTGCTCGTATCGCTGGTGGAAGCCGAACGCCTCGCCGAGCAGGTGCGGTGTATGGCCCGCGGTCTCGCCCGCTTCGGCACGGTCGACGTAGTCGGTCAGCTCCGCGCGATAGTCGGGATGTGCACATTTGTCGATGACAACCCGTGAACGTCGTCGTGGCGACAAGCCTCGCAGGTCTGCAAGGCCCTGCTCGGTGACGAGCACCTGCACGTCGTGCTCGGTGTGATCGACATGGGACACCATCGGCACGATCGAGGAGATAGCGCCGTCTCGTGCCGTGGACGGACTGAGGAACATCGACAGGTAGCCGTTGCGGGCGAAGTCGCCGGAACCGCCGATCCCGTTCATCATCCGCGTGCCCATTACATGGGTGGAATTGACGTTGCCGTAGATGTCGGCCTCGAGCATTCCGTTCATGCCGATGATGCCGAGCCGTCGCACGATCTCCGGGTGGTTACTGATCTCCTGGGGCCGAAGCATGATGCGGCCGCGGTAGAAATCGATGTTCTTCATCAATTCGTCGAGGCCGCTCTCCGACAGCGCCAACGCAGTTGCGGAGGCGAATCGTACTGTGCCGTCCTCGATCAGCTGCAGCATGCCGTCCTGGATGACCTCGGAATAGCAGGTCAACCCCCGGTACGGACCGCGGGACAGACCGGCGAGAACCGCATTGGCGACATTGCCGATACCCGCCTGCAGGGGAAGCAGGGTGTCGGCCGGGAGACGGCCCGCCGACACCTCGTGGCCGAAGAAATCGAGAACGTGCATCGCGATCGCTTCGCTGGTGTCGTCCTGCGGGGTCAGCTTGCTCGGGCTGTCAGGTTTGTGGGTTTCCACCACCGCGACGACGCGCTCGGGGTCGACCGTGAAGTGGGGCTGTCCGATCCGGTCGTCCACATCGGTGAGGAGGATCGGCCTACGGTGCGGTGGCAGCGCGGTGCCGTAATAGATGTCGTGGCAGCCCGTGAGCCCCTCGGGGATCCACGAGTTGACTTCGAGCACGATCCGGTCGGCCATATCGAGCCAGGTCTTGCTGTTGCCGACGGAGGTCGCCGCGATCAACTCACCCGATTCGGTGATGCCGGCGATCTCCACAACCGCAACGTCGATCGTGCCGTAGTAGCCCTCCCAGACCTGCTGTGCAACGTGCGACAGGTGGATGTCGACGTAGTCCATACGGCCGGCATTGATGGAGGCACGCGCGGTGGCCTCGGACTGGTAGGGCATCCGCAGCGCGACACCCTCGGTCTCGGCGAGCAGACGTTCGGTCTCGGTCGACACCGAGGCACCGGTCAGCAGGCCGATGGCGAATTCATCGCCGGCTGCACGAGCTCGGCGGATCCGCTCGGCCAGGGCCGGCGTTACGGCCTTCGGGGTACCTGCACTGGCGAAACCGCTGATCGCAACGGTGTCGCCGGGGTGGATGTATCGGACTGCCTCTTCCGCAGAGACCACCTTGGCGAGAAATTCCGGGTTCCTGATCCGTCCCGAAGTCGAGGAGGGGGCAACGGAGGCAGCGCTGATCGACATACGGGCAGTTTAGCGGCGGTAACGATCCGTCCGTCACACCACCCGCGCCGGGCCACCGTAACGTACAGATAGTAGGCCGTCGCGGCGACTACCGCGCAACGGGTGGACGTCGGAGCTTTCGTGCACGATGGGGCATATGAGCACCCCGATGATCGATTTGCGCGACGAGGCCGAACGGCTGCTCACCGAACTGGCCGGGCCCCACGCGACTCTCCGTGAGGACCAGTGGACTGCGATCGAGGCGCTCGTGGTGCACCGGCGCCGTGCCCTCGTGGTACAACGCACAGGCTGGGGCAAGTCCGCGGTTTACTTCATCTCCGCCAAACTTCTCCGCGCACGCGGCCACGGGCCCACCGTCATCGTCTCCCCGCTGCTCGCGTTGATGCGCAATCAGGTCGAGGCAGCAGAACGCGCAGGAGTTCGGGCCGCGACCATCAACTCCGGGAACATCACCGAGTGGGATGGGATTCACCAGCGCATCGCGCACAGCGAGGTCGACATTCTGCTCGTCAGCCCCGAGCGGCTCAACAACCCGGACTTCCGCGACGAGGTGCTGCCTGCGCTGGCACGCGACGCAGGGCTCGTCGTAGTCGACGAAGCGCACTGCGTGTCGGACTGGGGTCACGATTTCCGGCCCGACTATCGGCGTATCCGCACACTCGTGGCCGAACTCGGGGACGGCATCCCGGTCCTGGCGACCACCGCGACCGCGAACGACCGGGTAGTTGCGGATGTCGCCGCCCAATTGGGTGTGGGTGCGGGAAGCGACGACACGCTGGTCCTGCGGGGCGGACTCGACCGGCCGTCGCTGCACTTGTCGGTGGTGCGGATAGAGGAGCCGGCCCAGCGCGCCGCATGGCTTGCGCAACATCTCCACGAGCTCCCCGGCTCGGGCATCGTCTACGCACTGACCGTGTCCGCAGCACGCGACCTGGCATCGCTGCTCGCCGAACACGGTCACGCGGTGGCCGCTTACACCGGGCAGACCGACACCGCCGAGCGTGAACAGCTCGAGGCCGATCTCCTCGCGAACCGTGTCAAAGCACTGGTCGCGACTTCAGCACTCGGCATGGGCTTCGACAAACCCGACCTCGGGTTCGTAGTGCACCTCGGTGCTCCCTCGTCGCCGATCTCGTACTACCAGCAGGTCGGGCGCGCGGGCCGCTCCACAGATCGCGCCGACGTGATACTCCTACCCGGCAGTGAAGACCGACAGATATGGAAATGGTTCGCGTCCGTCGCATTCCCCGAGGAGTCGCTGGTGCGCCGCGTGATCGGCGCGCTGGACAGCGAGCGCCCATTGTCCACGCAGGCACTGGAGCCCCGAGTCGACCTGACTCGGTCCCGGCTCGAGATGGTTCTGAAGGTTCTCGATGTCGACGGTGCCGTTCGCCGCGTCAAGGGAGGCTGGATCGCTACCGGACGATCGTGGGACTACGACGCGGAGCGCTACGCCCGCCTCGAGGCAGCCCGCTCCGCCGAGCAGGAGGCGATGCTCGAATACGAGCGGACCGAGGGGTGCCGCATGGTCTACCTGCGCCGCCAACTGGACGACCCGGAGTCGAGCCGTGACATGCCCGGGTGCGGTCGGTGCGACAACTGCACAGGAGTGCGGTGGAGCGTCGATGTCGATGATGAACAGGTGCGGCGCACCCGAGCCCGGCTCGAACGCCCGGGTGTGGATCTCCCGCCACGCAAACAGTGGCCCACCGGCATGGCCACACTCGGAGTCAAGCTGTCCGGGAAGATCACGGACGGCCCGGAGCCTGGTCGCGTACTCGGCCGGCTGTCCGATCTCGGATGGGGTCCGCGTTTGCGAACACTGCTGGACGGTCCCGACGCGGACGCGCCCGAATCCGTCGTGAAGGCCGCCGTCGCCGTGCTGGCGGCATGGGACTGGGCCGAGCGGCCGACCGCGGTCATGGCACTCGAGTCGCCCGACCACCCGGTCCTGGTGGAGTCACTTGCCGGGCACCTCGCTCGACTGGGCCGCCTGACGAACCTGGGTGTCCTGCGGCGGCGACCCGGCGCGCCGGCAGTGACCGCCGCGAACTCGGCGTACCGGATCGCTTCCTTGCTCGACGCGTGGGAACCGGTGGAACTCGACGGACATCACGGACCGGTGCTCCTCGTCGACGCCGTCACCGATACCGGGTGGACCTTGACCATGGCAGCGCGGCACCTCATCGCGGCGGGAGCCGGCGGGGTCCTGCCGTTCGCGCTGGCGAGCCCGAAGTAATCGCTCGGACAGCGACGGACGATACACAATTGTGACCGGCCTCACAACAGCCGCCTCACCTGCGCAGAACCCGGCAATCCCCCCGCGAATTCGGACCAAAGGGGTGATTTCGATCGGCACTCTTGTTAGGTTCGAACTACTTATGAAGCCCGTTATGGAAAGTAGTACCCCAACCACCGAACCGGCTGAATTGAGTTTTCGGAGCCCAGAGATCTCCGACGGAAAGCGCTTGTGGCAGATTGCCCGTGATTCCGAAGTACTCGACGTCAATTCCGGTTATGCGTATGTGCTGTGGTGTCGCGATTTCGCCGACACGTCTGTTGTGGCCGTGGACGAGACCGACCGCCCGGTCGGATTCATCACCGGCTACCGCAGGCAGGATTCCCCCCAGACACTGTTCGTATGGCAGGTCGCTGTCGATGCTGATCAGCGTGGCCGCGGAGTGGCCGGGCGCATGCTCGACGCCCTCCTCGACCGACTCCGCCCGTCCGGCGTGACCCGGTTGGAAACCACCGTGAGCCCCGACAACGCTGCTTCGATCGCCATGTTCACCGCCCTGGCACGACGCCGTGGCACCCATATCACGCGAACCGACTTGTTCGCTCCCGACGATTTTCCCGATTCACATCTGGCAGAAGATCTTTACACGATCGGCGATTGATCAGGCATTACGGGAATTTCCGCGCCGAGTTCGTCATCGAAATTCATAACAGGAGGACCAGAGAAAATGACCATCCTGGAAGACAAGCCTGGCACCCACGCTGGTAACGATATCTTCGAGCACCTCGAATCCGAGGTTCGCAGTTACAGCCGTGGGTGGCCCGCAGTATTCGAAACAGCGTCCGGCTCCTGGTTGCGGAGCGAGGACGGCAAGGACTACCTGGATTTCTTCGCCGGCGCCGGAGCACTCAATTACGGCCACAACAACCCGGTCCTGAAGTCCGCGCTGGTGGACTACATCATGAAGGACGGGGTCACCCACGGCCTCGATATGATGACCACCGCCAAGCGCGACCTGCTCGAGACTTTCGAGAACGTGATCCTGAAGCCGCGCGGACTCGACTACAAGGTCCAGTTCCCCGGCCCCACGGGTACCAACACCGTCGAGGCCGCGCTCAAGCTGGCCCGCAAGGTCACCGGACGCGAATCGATCATCAACTTCACCAACGCGTTCCACGGCATGACGCTCGGTGCACTGTCGGTCACCGGCAACTCCATGAAGCGCGCCGGTGCCGGTGTGCCACTCGTCCACGCCACCCCCATGCCGTTCGACAACTACTTCAACGGCGTCACCGAGGACTTCCAGTGGTTCTCACGCGTCCTCGACGATTCCGGCAGTGGCCTGAACCGGCCCGCCGCTGTCATCGTCGAAACCGTTCAGGGTGAGGGCGGTGTCAATGTCGCACGCGCAGAATGGCTCCGCGCCCTGGCAGATCTGTGCGCCGAGCGCGAGATCCTGCTCATCGTCGACGACGTCCAGATGGGCTGTGGCCGTACGGGTGCGTTCTTCTCGTTCGAGGAAGCCGGCATCACCCCGGACATCGTGACGCTGTCGAAGTCCATCGGTGGGTACGGCATGCCGATGGCGCTGACGCTGTTCAAGCGCGAACTCGACGTCTGGGGCCCGGGTGAGCACAACGGCACCTTCCGCGGGAACAGCCCGTCGTTCATCACGGCAACTGCAGCGCTGAACCACTACTGGACCAACGACGAGCTCGAGCGCGGCACACTCCGTAAGGGTGAGCGCATCCACCAGACCTTCATGAACCTGTCGGACATGTTCGAGGGTGTGTCCACTCGCGGCCGCGGCCTGGTCCAGGGTCTCGTGTTCGATGATCCGTCGGATGCCCAGAAGGTGTGTGCCCTCGCATTCGAGAAGGGCCTGCTGGCCGAGACGTCGGGTCCGTCCGACGAGGTGGTCAAGCTGCTGCCGCCGCTGACCATCACCGATGACGAACTCGAGTACGGTCTGAACATCCTCGCGGAGGCCACCGCCAAGGTCCGTTCCTGACCACTCCCTTCCCAGTTCACCAATAGAAAGAGCATCGCTTCACATGAT
Source organism: Rhodococcus sp. F64268 (assembly GCF_023015605.1). Classification (NCBI taxonomy): domain Bacteria; kingdom Bacillati; phylum Actinomycetota; class Actinomycetes; order Mycobacteriales; family Nocardiaceae; genus Rhodococcus; species Rhodococcus sp. F64268. The sequence goes on along the minus strand of NZ_JALKAI010000006.1, from coordinate 168,629 downwards.
CGTGCGCACCACCGAGGAAATCACCGATACCGAGCGCGACATCACCTCCGATGACGGACAGTGGCGCAGCAAGCGCATCGTCCTCGCCGGTGACAAGGTCGGCTTCTCGTTCCATGAGACGACTATCGAGGCCGGGACGATCAACGAGTTCCACTATGCCAACCACATCGAGGCCGTCTGGCTGGTGGAGGGCACCGGCAAGCTGCGCGACCTGGACAACGATGTCGTGTACGACCTCGGACCCGGATCCATGTACCTACTCAACGGGCACGAGCGGCACCGCGTCGAGCCGGAGACCCGCATGCGGATGCTGTGCGTGTTCAATCCCCCGGTCACCGGCCGTGAGGTGCACGACGAGAACGGGGTCTACCCGCTCATCGTCGAAGAAACCGCCTGATCGTTCCGAACATCGGGGTCACACAGCGTGACCGATGCGGGGTGGACGCATAGAGTCGAGGCCATGGCCTCCACTCAGCGTTCGCCCCGCATTGCTGTCGGTCCCAGGTCCGACGCCATGTTCGTACGGGCGGTCAGCAGCGGAGGTGGCATCCCGGTGCCACTCGAGGAGAGGCCCGACGCACTGATCTGGACCAGCGGGCCGGACTCGTTCCCTCCGGCTCTGCCCGAGTCGGTCCGCTGGGTTCAATTGCCCTCCGCGGGAGTCGAGCAATGGCTCGAGTGGGGCATCATCAAGCGTCACCCGCAGATACTCTGGTCGTCTGCGGCCGGCGCCTACTCCGCAACGGTCGCCGAACACGCCCTGATGTTGCTACTCGCCGGTGTGCGAGCACTCCCCCAGCATCTCGCGACGACATCGTGGCAACCCGAGGAGTTCTATCCACGTCTGGGCACATTGCGCGGAGCGACGGTCGGGATCATCGGCGCGGGCGGGATCGGACGTGCCCTCATCCCAATGCTTTCGTCGCTCGGCGCGCAGGCTCTGGCCGTCAACCGCAGCGGACGTCCCGTCCCCGGCGCGGTCGAGACCTTCTCGGCCGAAAGGATCGACGAGATCTGGCCTCTTGCAGATCATTTCGTCGTATCAGCTGCAGCCACGCCCGAGACCGAGCAGCTGATCGGCGCGGCCGAGTTGGCCGCGATGAAGTCGACCGCCTGGCTGGTCAACATTGCCCGCGGCAGCCTCATCGACACCGAGGCACTCGTCCACGCTCTGGCGACCGGCACGATTGCGGGCGCCGGACTCGACGTCACCGATCCCGAGCCTCTTCCCGAGGGGCACCCCTTGTGGTCGCTGCCCAATGCGATGGTCACCCCGCATGATTCGAATCCACCGGCCCTGCGGATGCCCGCCTATGTGGAACGGGTGATCGAGAATGTCACGCGGTTCGCGTCGGGCGTCGAGCCGGTCGCAGTGCTCGATGTCAGCGCCGGCTACTGAGGTTCCGTGCCCTCCGGAGATTCTCGCTCGTCCCGATCAGCCCATTCCAGCAGCGTCCCGAGCGAGAACGCACGCTCGTCGATTCCGGCCTGCAGGTCACCGAGTTTCGCGAATCGCTCGGGAACGGTCTCGATCGTGAAGTCGCGGGGATCGAGGTCATCGATCTCGTTCCACCGCACCGGTGCCGACACGGTCGCCTCCGGAACACCCCGGACCGAGTACGCGCTCGCAATCGTGTGGTCGCGGGCGTTCTGGTTGTAGTCGACGAACACTGCGGTCGGATCTCTGTCCTTACGCCACCACGCGGTGGTCACCCGATCCGGCGCACGGCGCTCTATTTCTCGCGCGAAAGCCAGTGCAGCCCTGCGCACATCGCCGAACTCCCAGTTCGGTTCGATTCGGACGTACACGTGGAGTCCGCGCCCACCCGAGGTCTTCGGCCACCCCACTATTCCCAGTTCGTCGAGCGCCTCGTGCACAATCGACGCGACGAGCTGCACCTTCCCGAAGTCGCATCCGGGCATCGGATCGAGATCGATCCGCCACTCGTCCGGCTTCTCCACGTCGGCGCGGCGTGAGTTCCACGGGTGGAACTCCACCGTCGACATCTGTACCGCCCACACGACATCCGCGAGATGGGTGACGCACAGTTCGTCGGCGTCTCGGTTGTACCGGGGAAAGTGCACACGGACGGTCTGCACCCAGTCCGGTGCACCGCGCGGCAGTCGCTTCTGGTGCACCTTGTCGCCGTCGAGACCGTCGGGAAATCGGTGCAGCATGCACGGCCGGTCCCGCAATGCGCGGACAATACCGTCTCCGACGGCGATGTAGTACCGGGCCAGGTCGAGCTTGGTGATGCCGAGCGCCGGAAAGTAGATGCGTTCGGGATGCGAGATCCGTACCGCCCTGCCGTCGACGTCGATTTCCACAGCCTTCGACGAATCCTTTGCTGCTCCCATCCCCGTCTCCCCTCGTCGCGTCGCCCTACACTCCATGGTCGCCGGTCGCTGCGCGCCACATCCCGCATTCGTCGACATCGAGAACAATCCGGCGATAGCGTCGAACCGTGTTCTTCACACAGGTGGTCGAGACCTCCGCCGCAGTTGCCGCGACGCGGTCGAGGAAGGTCAAGATCGCCGCCCTGCGTGCGCTCCTCGAACAGGCGACCGCCGGGGAGGTCGAGCCGGTGGTGTCGTGGCTGTCCGGAGCGCTGCCACAAGGGCGCATCGGCATCGGATTCCGCACCCTCATGGTGTTGCAGGCAACCCCCGCTACACATCCGACGCTGGTGGTAACGGATGTCGACTCTCTCGTCGACCGCATCGCCGGCCTGTCCGGTCCCGGATCGACCGGGTCGAGGCAGACTCTGCTCTCCGAGCTGTTCACCCGTGCCACGGCGCAGGAACAGGCATTCCTGGCACAGCTACTCGGAGGGGAACTCCGACAAGGTGCACTCGAAGGCGTGATGATCGACGCCGTAGCGGTCACCGCGGAGCTGCCTGCCGACACCGTACGACGAGCGGTGATGCTCTCGGGGCAGCTTTCCCGCGCGGCAGCCGCTGCGCTTGCCGGTGGGCAAAGCGCCCTTGCCGCGTTCCGACTCGAACTCGGGCGACCTGTCCGGCCGATGCTTGCCGTGCCCGCTGAATCCCTCGAGTCAGCGCTCGACGAGTTCGCCGGGGAATGCAGTGTCGAGTACAAGCTCGACGGTGCGCGCATCCAGGTGCATCGCGCCGGCGATTCGGTGTGGGTCTTCACCCGGACCCTGCGCGAGATCACCTCGTCGGTGCCCGAACTCGTCGAACTCGTGGCCGCACTACCGTGCCGCAGTGTTGTGCTGGACGGGGAGACACTCGCCCTCACCGATTCCGGGCGTCCCCGGCCGTTCCAGGAGACCATGAGCCGCTTCGGGGCGAGCACCACACGCGAGCTCCTCCTCCACCCGTTCTTCTTCGACTGCCTCCACCTGGACGGCGTGGATCTACTCGATCTTCCACTGTCCGAACGCCTTACGTTCCTGGATCGCGCCGCAGGCGCGCACAGGATTCCGTCGGTCGTGGCACCGGATCCGGCTGCTGCGCATGCTCACCTGGACGCCGCCCTCGAACACGGTCACGAGGGGATCATGATCAAGTCCTTGTCGGCTCGCTATCTGGCCGGTCGCCGCGGCCACTCGTGGCAGAAGGTCAAGCCCGAGCACACACTCGACCTGATCGTTCTCGGTGCCGAATGGGGATACGGGCGCCGCACCGGGTTCCTGTCCAATCTGCACCTCGGTGCGCGCGACCCCGACGGAGGTTCACCGATCATGGTCGGTAAGACCTTCAAGGGATTGACCGACGAACTGTTGCGGTGGCAGACCAGCGAGTTTCCCGCGTTCGAATCCCACCGCGATGAGCACACCGTGTACCTGCGGCCCGCGTTGGTCGTGGAGATCGAGCTCGACGGTGTGCAGTCCAGCATCCGATATCCGGGTGGTGTCACGCTGCGTTTCGCCAGGGTCCTGCGCTACCGCCCCGACAAGTCTCCTGCCGACGCCGACAGTATCGACGTTGTCCGAGACCTCCTGCCCGCCCGCGGACCGAACACAACAGTCCGGGAATAGGATGGTGCCGCGAAGGAGGGCCCCGTGTTCGGTACCCGAGAGTCGACGGTGACGATCCCGTCCGAGACATTGCGTTCGCTCGTGGACGGGCGACGCATTGCTGTCCTCACCGGGGCCGGGGTGTCGACGGATTCCGGGATTCCCGACTACCGGGGGCCCGATTCCCCGCCACGCAACCCCATGACGTTCCAGCAGTTCGTCGGCGACCCGGCGTTCCGCCAGCGATACTGGGCGCGCAACCACGTCGGGTGGCGACACATGGATGCGGCACGACCGAACGCCGGTCACCGCGCGGTCGCCGCGCTGGAGCGAAGTGGAACGGTCCTCGGTGTCATCACCCAGAATGTCGACCTGCTGCATACGAAGGCGGGCAGCCGCCGGGTGATCGACCTGCATGGCTCGTACGCTCAGGTTCGGTGTCTCGCGTGCACCAACCGCATCTCACGATTCACGCTGCACGAACGGTTGTCCGCAGCGAACCCCGGATTCACGGAACGGACACACGCTGTCACCGGGCTCGAGGTTGCGCCCGACGCCGACGCCGTCGTCGCGGACACCGGTGATTTCACCGTCGTCGACTGCGACCGTTGCGGCGGCATGCTCAAACCCGACATCGTGTACTTCGGTGAGATCGTGCCCCGGCCCCGCGTCGACGCCGCTTACGCGTTGGTCGATCAGGCCGATGTGCTTCTCGTCGCGGGGAGTTCGCTCACGGTGCAGTCGGGGCTGCGTTTCGTCCGTCGCGCCGTCGAGCGCGATATCCCGGTGGCGATCGTGAACCGGGGACCTACCCGCGGAGACACCCACGCGACGGTCAAGGTCGAGGCGGGCACCTCTGAGGTGCTTGGCGCGCTCTCCGGATCATGACATTGCGCGCGCGACCCCAAATCCCACACCAACTTTCCTCGCGTTGCTCGGGTTGCCGTGGGTCGTGAGGCAAAGGAAAGCCGCACTACGTGGGGAAAGTGTCGCTAGATCTGCATCAGCCGCAGCGTTCGTCGATCGGCGCGATCTCTGCGAGGGATCGGAGTAGGTCGCGAGGAGCAGGAAGCTCACGTGCGGGGAGTAACGGCAACCGCACATTCGGTGTGGAGATCCGTCCCTCTGCATGAAGAACCGCCTTGATGAGGGTCGGGTTGGGCTGGGACATCAATGCACTGGCCGGTCCGACGAGTCGGTTGCCCGCTGCCCGCGCCCGGGCGGGATCGCCACCGGTCCACAGCTGGAAGAGCTCCGCGAACTCGCGTGCGTAGACGTTCGCAGTTGCCAGGATCGCCCCCTCGGCACCCATTGCCAGCAGAGGCGAGACCAGCGTGTCCTCACCGGCGAGAATCGAGAACGAGTCCGAGGACTCCGCAAGGAGTCGCGCAGTGTCGGTATCCACCGAGCCGGCCGCCTGCTTGATCCCGACAATTCGGGGATGCTCCGACAGCCGGACGATCGACTCCCAGCCCAGTCGCTGCGCTGTTCGGTACGGCACGTTGTACAGGACCGAGGGCACCGGGCTGCGCTCGGCCACGTACTCGAAGTGCGCCACGACTCCCGGCTCGGATGGACGTGTGTAATACGGGACCACCACCAGTGCTGCCGCGACGTCGGCCTCCGAGCTCAGTTCGTCGATGGCCCGCACCGTGCCGGCCGTGTCGTTGGAACCTGCACCGACGATGAGCGGAACGTCGTGCTCTCGGCACACCCTCCCACAGATTCGTACGACGTCCTGACGTTCCCGTGTGCTCAATGCACTGACCTCTGCAGTCGTCCCCAACGCGACGATCCCGGTGGCGCCGTCGACGACGATGTCGTGTGCGAGGCGTTCCAGATCGGCATATGCGATGCCACCATTCTCTGCGAACGGGGTGACGAGCGGGACGAGAATTCCGGATGGTCGAAAAGTCATGCACCTAGTTTCGATGCTCATGCACTACAGATCCAGTTAGCATTCAGGCTTTTTAGCATAAGCTGTTCTGATGCTCGACGTCCGCAAACTCCGACTGCTCCGCGAGCTCGCCCATCGAGGCACCATTGCGGCCGTGGCTGACGCTCTCTCGTATACGCCGTCAGCGGTGTCGCAACAGCTTTCCGCACTCGAACGCGAGGTGAAGAGGCCTCTCCTGGTTCGCACGGGGCGTCGAGTGAGCCTTACTGCGGCGGGGGTCACTCTCGTCGAGCACGCCGAGACCCTTCTTGCCGAATTGGAACGGGCCGAGGCTGCGCTCGCCGCGAGCGCGCGGGGGCTGTCGGGGTCGGTCCGTTTGGGGACGTTCCCCACCGCCCTACAGTCGATTGCTCTCCCCGCGATGCTGGAAATCGGCCGTTCAGAAAGGGAATTGGAGGTGACGATCGTCGAAGTCGACCCAGCCGATGTGCCGGATCTCCTGCGCGGAGGGCACTTGGAGATGGCACTTGTGCACGAGTACGACAATGTTCCCTCCACGATGGGATCCGGCATCGAGCTCGAGCCGCTCCTCGACGAGGTCGTGTACCTGGCCTCCTCCATCCGCCCGAACGCGACCGGTCTTGCAGTGGTGCGTGACCACGCCGAGAGTCGCTGGATTCTCGGAAACTGCGGAACCCTGTGCCACACCATGGCCGTGCGCACCTGCCAATCGCAGGGCTTCGAGCCGCAGGTAACCCACCGGATCGACGATTTCGCGACGGTCCTGCGACTGGTTGCAGCAGGAGCCGGTGTCGCATTGGTACCGCAACTCGGCGCGATCGATGTCCCTCCGGGAGTGTCGCTCACAGCCCTCCCTGCCGGGAGACGAACCCGCATCGCGTACCGCTCGGGCAGCAAGCACCGGCCGGCCTTTGCCGCAGTGAGCGCCGCACTACATCGCGCGGCTACACCTTTCAGGGCCCGCCGAGAATCTTCGGACTAAATGCGTACCAGGTCGTCGGCGTGCACGACCGGTCGCTGCAGATCCTGAGGCAACTGCCTCGTGGAGAAGCCGATCATGAAGTCGAGTTCGCTCGGGTCGTAGGCCACAACACCACGCGCGACAGTGCGGTCGTCGGGGCCCACGAGCGCGACCACGTCGCCGGCATGGAAGCTGCCGCTCATACCCGTCACGCCCGCTGCGAGCAGCGACCTGCGTCGTTCGACGATGGCACGCACTGCCCCCGCATCGAGGTGCAAGGTACCGACCGTATCGGCCGCGTGCCGAACCCAGAAGTGGCGGGCCGACATTCGCTCGGGCCGCGCAGCGAAGGCGGTGCCCACGTCGGCAGCGCCCAATGCCCGTGCCGCATCCGACGCGGCAGCCAGCAACACCGGGACCCCGGAGTCTGCGGCGAGCCGCGCCGCGGAAAGCTTGGTCGCCATCCCACCGGTTCCGAGTGCACCGCCCGAGCCCGCCACGACACCGTCGAGATCTTCCGGGCTGGTGACCTCCGGGATCAAGGTCGCCCCCCCGTTGCGGGGATCGCCGTCGTACAGCCCGTCGACGTCCGAGAGGAGAACGAGTGCGTCCGCGCTGGTCAGGTGCGATACGAGAGCGGCGAGACGGTCGTTGTCGCCGAATCGTAGCTCGACGGTCGCGACGGTGTCGTTCTCGTTGACGACGGGCACCGCGCCGAGTGAACGAAGTCGGTCGAGGGTGCGCTGCGCGTTGCGATGCTGGGTACGACGGGCGATGTCGTCGGCGGTGAGGAGCACCTGCCCGACTGTGCGGTCGTACCGGGCGAACGAGGTCCCCCACGCGTGCGCCAGTGCGAGTTGTCCCACGCTCGCGGCAGCCTGTTTGGTCGCGAGATCGCGTGGTCGCGCGGTCAGTCCGAGGGGCGCCAGCCCGGCACCGACCGCGCCCGAGGACACGACGGTGACGTTCGAACCGGCCTGCATACGTCCTTCGATGGCGTCGACGAGTCGATCGAGGCGCTCACGGTCGAGCCCCCCGGCCAGGCTCGTGATGGCCGACGATCCGATCTTGACGACGATGCTGCGTGCGGAAGCGATGACCCCGCGGGTGTCGCTCACTGTTCTCCTCGGTTCAGAAGTCGTCGTCGGTGGCGAGACCGCGGCGGACCTTCTTGGCGTGACGGCGTTCGGCGGCGCCCACCCGATCGGTCTGATCCAGACGCGAATCGGTGCCGCGGCCCGTCGGCACCACGTCGACACCCGCGTGAGTCTGCGGTTCCCATTCGAAGCTGACGTCACCGATCGTGACGGAGCAGCCGGGTTCGGCGCCCTGTTTGACCAGCTCGTCCTCGACGCCGAGGCGCGCAAGGCGGTCGGCGAGGTAGCCGACGGCTTCGTCGTTGTCGAATGCGGTCTGACGGATCCAGCGTTCAGGCCTGGTGCCGCGCACGATGAAGCCGCCGGGCTCGTTCGGGTCCGCCACCACACTGAACCCGGTCTCGTCGCGAGCGACGGGACGGATGATGGGGCGCGCAGGAGCCGCGGGTGGGTGAGCCTCACGGTACTCTTCGACCATCTTCGCCAACGCGAATGTCAAGGGACGCAGCCCTTCCCGACTGACCGCAGAGATTGTGAAGACAGGCCATCCGCGGGCTTCGAACTCGGGCGTGACGAACTCGGCGAGTTCGGCGGCATCGGGAACGTCGGCCTTGTTGAGAATGACGATGCGGGGGCGCTCGGAGAGCTCGCCGAGGCTGCTGTCGCCCGACAACGCCGGCTGGTATGCGGCAAGCTCCGCTTCGAGAGCGTCGACATCGGAGATCGGGTCACGACCCGGTTCCAGCGTTGCGCAGTCCACGACGTGCGCCAGGACCGCGCAGCGCTCGAGGTGACGCAAGAAGTCGAGCCCGAGACCGCGGCCCTCGCTGGCACCGGGGATGAGCCCGGGCACGTCGGCGACGGTGAAGGTGGTATCGCCCGACTGCACCACGCCGAGGTTCGGCACCAAAGTCGTGAACGGATAATCGGCAATCTTCGGCTTCGCGGCAGACAGCACCGACACGAGCGAGGACTTTCCCGCCGATGGGAATCCGACGAGACCGACATCGGCTACGGACTTCAATTCGAGGACGAGGTCGAGTTCCTGACCGTCCTCGCCGAGGAGCGCGAAGCCCGGTGCCTTGCGGGCACGGGACGCGAGTGCGGCGTTGCCGAGACCACCACGGCCGCCCTGCGCCGCCACGTAGCGGGTGCCTGCGCCGATCATGTCGACGAGCACATGGCCGTGCTTGTCGAGGACCACTGTGCCGTCGGGCACCTTCAGCACGAGATGGTTTCCGTTCGCTCCCTCGCGGTTGCCACCGGCGCCCTGTGCGCCGTTCGTCGCCTTCGCGTGCTGGTGGAAATGGAAGTCGAGCAGCGTGTGCACGCCCTCGTCGACCTCGAGGATGACGTCACCGCCATTGCCTCCGTTGCCACCGTCAGGGCCACCGAGCGGCTTGAATTTCTCGCGGTGGACAGAGGCGCAGCCGTTGCCACCCTTGCCGGCGCTGACGTGCAGCACAACCCGGTCGATGAAACGGGACATGGGTGGACCTCTCTCCGAACGAAAACTACCGATGAAACGAGCAATAGGGGCGGGTCAGGGTGTGCGACCCTGGCCCGCCCCTATTGGGAGTATGTCGCGAGAATGCTCTCGCGGTGTCCTTATCGGACGGCTGACTCAGGCGTCTGCCGTGGCCGGGACGATGCTGACGGTCTTGCGACCACGCTTGCTGCCGAACTCGACAGCACCCGCCGCGAGAGCGAACAGCGTGTCGTCGCCGCCGCGTCCCACGTTCACGCCCGGGTGGAAGTGGGTGCCACGCTGACGCACGATGATCTCGCCGGCGTTGACGGACTGGCCGCCGAAACGCTTCACGCCGAGTCGCTGTGCGTTCGAATCGCGACCGTTACGGGAGCTGGATGCGCCCTTCTTGTGTGCCATGACGAACCCTCCTGGGTTGTGAAGCCGAAGTTCGAGTTACTTGATACCGGTGACCTTGACAACCGTCAGCTTCTGACGGTGGCCCTGGCGCTTGTGGTACCCGGTCTTGTTCTTGAACTTGTGGATGCGGATCTTCGGGCCCTTGGTGTGCTCGACGATCTCGGCAGAGACCGAGACCTTGGCCAGAGCGTCTGCGTCGGTGGTCAGCGCGGACCCGTCGACGACGAGGACCGGAGCAAGCGAGACAGCCGTGCCGGGCTCACCCTCGATCTTCTCGACCTTGACGAGATCGCCCTCAGCGACCTTGTACTGCTTACCGCCGGTCTTGACGATCGCGTACGTTGCCATCGGACGGCTACCCCTTGCTTCTTCGAACGTGCTCGCGTCACAGTGTTGCGACGCGACTGGTCTGGTGTGGCTGCTGACTCGGGTCCCGCCGACTTCCTGCATCCAGGCGCAGCTGGGCTGTATCGCCGAGTAGCGACTGTGCAAGATTACGGGAAGGTGACTACCAGGGTCAAACCAGGTGCGGGCGGGACCGGGTCGACGCGGGTCGACCCGGCCCCAGCATGTCACACCTCGGCGTCGACCGGCGGTCCCGCAGGACGCCCCGCCGCACGACGACGACGGGGACGACGAACGATCTCCACGTCGGGCGTTCCGTCGTTCGTCGGCGCGGCGTGCTCGGGCGACGGGGCCTCCGCTGTGGTTTCAGGCGTGGGCACCGACATCACGAACACCCGGGGTTCACCTGCACGATCTTCGACCGGTGCCGCTGCCGGCCGCGAAACCCTGCGGGCACGCCGACGGCGCGGAGTCGACGCGGACTGTCCGATCTCGGGTTCCGCAACCGCCTCCTGCTCTGTCGTCTCAGGGGCGCTCGTCACCGGCTCGGACTCCTCGCTGGGTTCCGGCTCCACCGACTTCGCGGGAAGCTCTCGTTCCTCTGTGAGATCGGACACGGACTCGCCGCGAACCCCGGAGGCGTGCTCCTTCGTCTCGACCGTCTCGGCCTCCTGGTTCTGTGAGACCACGGCATCGGCGAGCAGCTCGCCGGCAGCCGTGTCGACCTGCGGTGTCGACACGGCGGTCGTTTCGGTGTCGTCGGCAGGCTTGGTGTCGTCGGCAGGCTTGTCGTGCGCTTGGTGGGCAGCCATCGCCAACGCCACCGGATGGGCCGCGCGCTTCGCGGCCTCCTCCGGGTCGGGGACGTGCGCCGGGGACGCGGCGGCGGGTTCGGCGACGACGTCCTGCTGCTGGTTGCTCTTGTCTCGTCCACGTTTGCGGCGCGACCCTCCGCCCTGCGACGACCGTCCGGACTCCTCGGCAGGCTTCGCCTCGACCGGTTCGGAATGCACGATGATGCCGCGTCCCTGGCAGTGGTCACAGGTCGTGGAAAACGCCTCCACCAGTCCGGTCCCGAGACGCTTCCGCGTCATCTGGACGAGACCGAGCGACGTCACCTCGGACACCTGATGCCGGGTGCGGTCGCGACCGAGTGCCTCGGTGAGGCGACGCAACACCAGGTCGCGGTTCGACTCGAGCACCATGTCGATGAAGTCGACGACGATCATGCCGCCGATGTCGCGCAGGCGCATCTGCCGCACGACCTCTTCGGCAGCTTCGAGATTGTTGCGGGTTACGGTCTCTTCGAGATTGCCGCCCGCGCCGGTGAACTTGCCGGTGTTCACATCGACCACGGTCATCGCTTCGGTGCGGTCGATGACGAGGGTGCCACCGGACGGCAACCACACCTTACGGTCCAGTGCCTTCGCGAGCTGCTCATCGATCCGATGCGCACCGAAGACATCCACCGTCGACTCCGACCGGTAACGCTCCACTCGCGGCAGCAGGTCGGACGCCACGGTACGGATGTAGCTCTCGACGGTGTTCCACGACTTCTCACCTTCGATGACCAGCTTGGAGAAGTCTTCGTTGAACAGGTCGCGAACAACCTTCACGAGCAGGTCCGGCTCCTCGTACAGAGCCTTCGGCTGGCCCGACCCGTCGGACTGCACCTTGTCGGCCTGTTCTCGGACCGCTTCCCACTGCGATTGCAGACGAGCAACGTCGCGTGCGAGTTCGTCCTCACTGACGCCTTCGGCGGCGGTGCGGATGATCACGCCGGCATCGGCCGGGACGATCTCACGGAGGATGTCCTTGAGACGCTTCCGTTCGGTGTCGGGCAGCTTGCGGCTGATACCTGTCGACGACCCACCCGGCACGTACACGAGGAATCGTCCGGCGAGACTGATCTGGGTTGTCAGACGTGCACCCTTGTGACCGACCGGGTCCTTGCTCACCTGCACGACCACCTGGTCGCCCGGCTTGAGAGCCTGCTCGATCTTGCGGGACTGACCACCGAGGCCTGCCGCTTCCCAGTTGACCTCGCCGGCGTACAGCACACCGTTGCGGCCGCGACCGATGTCGATGAAGGCGGCTTCCATCGAGGGAAGCACGTTCTGGACCCGGCCGATGTAGATGTTGCCGACCATCGACGCCGACCCCGCGCTCGTCACGAAGTGCTCGACGAGGATGCCGTCTTCGAGCACGGCAACCTGGGTCATGCCGATGTGAGGTCCGTCGACCTTCTCTCGGACGACCATCACGCGCTCGACCGATTCGCGACGGGCGAGGAACTCCGACTCGGTGAGGATCGGTGGGCGCCTCCGCCCGGCCTCGCGACCGTCGCGACGGCGCTGGCGCTTGGCTTCGAGGCGGGTCGACCCGCTGATCCCCTGAACCTCGTCCTTCGCAGCCCTCGCCTTGGTGCGCGGTTCGCGCTCGTGGACGACAGTGTTGGGCGGATCGTCCTCCGAGACGGTTTCGGCGCCGTCACCGGTGCCGCGCCTGCGTCGCCGACGACGGCGGCGGCGCGAGGTGCCGTCTCCCTGGGCCTCGTCTCCCGAGTCGTCGTCTCCCGAGGTGTCCTCGGACTCCTCCGGCTTGCTGTCCGCCGCACCGTCTGCAGCGGTCTCATCCGCAGCGGGCTCCACGGCGGGCGCAGCCTTCTCCTCGCTGCTGTCGCTCTCGGAGTCGCCGGACTTCGCCGGTTCGGAATGCTCGCGCTCGGACTGCTCCGCGGAGCCGTCCTGCTGCTCGTTCTCGGCGCTGTCACCACGTCCACGCCCACGTCCGCGCCGACCACGGCGGCGGCGGCGCGGATGGTCGTCCTGCTCGTCGTGTCCTTCGGCCGGAGCGGACTCCGTCGGCTCGGCAGTCGCTCCGGTCTCCGGCGCAGCTTCGGCGGTGGTTTCGGTGGACGCGGCCGCCTCGTCGGCAACCGGCGCCGCAGTTCCACGACGCGCCCGACGGCGACGCGGACGATTCTCGCCCTCCTCCGCCGAGGGAACCTCGGGCTGAAGGAACAGCGGGGCTGCGACCTGCTCGGTCGGGTCGGCGGGCACGGGTTCGGGGATCTCGAACAGTGGTGTGTCCTGCTCGAGAGAGGTGAACAATCCGGTCGGGCCGCCCACGGACGGCGCGGCAACGGGCTCGGTCGCCGCGGCGTCCTTCGTATCGTCGAGTTCGAGGGTGTGGCCAGTGGTCGATTCGTCGGCTACCGGTGTCTCTGCGGCTTCCGGCGCTTCGGTGGGCACCGGCGCTTCGGTGGGCACCGGTATGTCATCGGGCGCCGAGACGTCACTCGGCGTCGGCGCCGGAGGGGCCTGTTCGGCCGGGCCGCTCAACGCGCTGTGCAATTCCTCCGCAGCCTCGCGGGGAAGGGTCGAGTGGGCGCTGCGCAGTTCGGTACCGAGCTCGGCGGCCTTCGCCATCACCTGTTTGCTGGTCAACCCGAGGAGTTTGGCGAGAGCATGCACGCGGATCTTCGCGGGCAAGTTCAGGGCATTCGCCTCGGTCGAGTTGTTTTCCTGCGGCTCTTGATCGGCCACGTAAGTCTCCTAAGACCCCCGGGCGCGTCCATCACCGCGGAATGGCGATGTGAGCGGCCACACGGGGGCGCTGCTTGTGTACTCGCGCAGTAAGCGCGAGTTCTTCCGGTCGCGCATCACTCGGTCGTCCTGTGCCCGTTTTCACTGCACGGCCGAGCGATGCCTGATTAGATCGCGGATCGAGCGCCGGTGCATCCAGCGTGCGGCCGAGCGAGGTATCTCCTGCGTTCCTCGGCCACAGCGATGTCGGGCATCGATCCGTGATGTCTTCGGTCGTGCCGCGCGGGCTCGTGCGGTACAACCTCCCCCAGTATCCCACACAGACATGTACAGATACGCCAACGGCGCCCCGAAGGGCGCCGCCGAGCACATTCGAAAGGGCCGGATCTACGCGGACACGAGTGCGGGGAACCACAGCGCGATCTCGCGCTCGGCCGACTCCACAGAGTCGGAGCCGTGCACCAGGTTCTCCCCCGCCTCCAGCCCGAGGTCGCCGCGGATCGAGCCCGGGACTGCCTTCTCGACAGGATCGGTGCCTCCGGCGAGCTGCCGGAACGCGGCGATCGCACGCGGTCCTTCCAGCACTGCCGCAACCAGGGGGCCACCGGTGATGAAGTCGAGCAGACCCGGGTAGAAGGGCTTGCCCTCATGCTCCGCGTAGTGGGCCGCCGCGATGTCCGCGGGGGCGGTGCGCAGCTCGAGAGCCACGATGTTCAGTCCCTTGCGCTCGATGCGCGACAGGATCTCTCCGACATGACGGCGGGCAACGCCGTCGGGCTTGATGAGTACCAGGGTCCGCTCAGTCACGAAGACAGCGTAGTGGTTCAGCCACGCTGGCCGGGAAGCAGACCCCGCCGCTCACGGTCCTTGATGTCTTTACGCAGGTAGAGGATGTATGCCCACACCACACAGAACAGAACACCGATCGCGCCGAACGCAAGGTCGATGAAGAAACCGAGGACCGTCAGGACCTGCAGCACGATGTTGAATGGGATTGCCCACGACCGTCCCTGGACACCCGCGCCGAGCAACATCAACACTGCGAGCCCCACGACGTATCCGGTCGACACGGCCGTCAGTCCGCCACCGAGCGTCGCGATCACCGGGAGCACCAGCAGCACGACGATCGCTTCGAGCACGAGCGTGCCTGCCATCACACCGCGGAATCCCTTCCACGGATCGGTTGTCGGCGGGAGGAACTCCGCGTTCGCAGCGTTCCCCTCGCGCACGGCGTCCTCGCTCGAACCCGAACTCTCGTTGTGCCGGGCATTGTCGTTACTCACGCAGGGTCCTTTCCGAAGAGTGTGCGCGCAGCTCCGGCAGTCACGACCGAACCGGTCACGACGACACCGGCGCCCGACACCGCTTCGCCCGGCTCGCCGACTTCCTCTGCGATCGCGATGGCGGTCTCGATCGCGTCGGCCAGGTTTGCTGCGGTGACGACGCGTTCGTCACCGAAACGCGCGACTGCGACGTTCGCGAGATCATCGACATCCATGGCGCGCGGCGAACCGTTGTGCGTCACGACGATCTCGTCGAACACCGGCTCGAGTGCCTCGATGAGTCCCGCGACGTCCTTGTCCGCCATCACGCTGACGACGCCGACGAGCTTACGAAAATCGAACTCGTCGGAGAGGGCCGCGGCGAGAGCTTTAGCTCCGTGCGGGTTGTGCGCAGCGTCGAGGAAGACCGTCGGGGCGTTTCGCACCCGCTCCAGCCGGCCCGGATTGACGACCGACGCGAAAGCGTCACGCACCGTATCGACGTCGAGCTGCTTGTCGGGGCCGGCACCGAAGAACGCTTCGACGGCGGCAAGAGCGAGCGACGCATTGAACGCCTGATGCTCGCCGTGAAGCGGCAGGAAGATGTCGGTGTAGAGCCCCCCGAGTCCCTGCAGGTCGATCTGCTGGCCACCGATCGCCACAGCGCGGCGCACTACCGAGAATTCCGAACCCTGCCGGGCAACCGCGGCGTCCGCCTCGACGGCCTGCCGCAGCAACACGTCCATCGCTTCGGGTTCCTGCTGCGCGATTATCGCGACGGTGTCGCGGGGGACGAGGCCGTCCTCGGGAGCCTTCTTGATGATTCCGGCTTTCTCCCCCGCGATCTCGGTGAGTGTCTCCCCGAGATACCCGGTGTGGTCGATACCGATCGGGGTGATCACGGCTACTTGACCGGTGACGACGTTGGTCGCATCCCAGCGTCCACCGAGGCCCACCTCGACGATCGCGACGTCGACAGGAGCGTCGGCGAACGCCGCGAACGCCATCGCAGTCGTGACCTCGAACTTGCTCATCTTCGGACCGCCTGCAGCCTCCGACTGTTCGTCGACCATCCGCACGTACGGCTCGATGTCGCGGAAGGTGTCGACGTAGGTGCGCGGCGAAATGGGCGCACCGTCGACGCTGATCCGTTCGGTGGCGATCTGCAGGTGCGGGCTCGTGGTGCGACCGGTCCGATGCTGCATCCGGGTCAGGAGGGCATCGATCATCCGCGTCACCGACGTCTTGCCGTTCGTCCCTGCGACATGGATCGACGGATAGTTGAGCTGCGGCGAACCGAGGATGTCCATCAACGCCGAGATCCGTGTCAGGGACGGCTCGATCTTCGTCTCGGGCCACCGTTTGTCGAGCTCGGCCTCGACCAGTGCGAGTTCCGCAAGATCGACCGGGGACGGTGTTCCCGGACGCTCGGGAACTCCCGCGTTGTCGGCGCTCACGCCTGTCCCAGCTCCTTCAGCCTCGCGGTGATGCGGTCGATCTCTTCTTCGGCGATCTGCTTTCGTCCCGTGATCTTCTCCACGACGGGGGCAGGTGCCTTGGACAGAAACGCCTCGTTGCCGAGCTTCGCTGTGGTGCCGGCAAGTTCCTTCTCCGCTGCCGCGAGGTCCTTGCGCAGTCGCGCGATCTCCGCACCGATGTCGATCGTCCCCGAGGTGTCGAGTTCGACGGTGACCGTCGCGCGGCTCAGGCGCACCTCGATGGATGCGGACGCGCTGAAGCCTTCCTCGGGCGACGTCAGACGCGCGAGCGACTGCACAGCAGGTACCTGGGCGTCGAGTTGCGCGGCGTCGATATTCGCGAGACGGGCCGCGACTTTCTGCGACGGCTTGAGACCCTGGTCACTACGGAAACGACGGATCTCGGTGACGAGCTTCTGCAGATCCCCGATTCGGCGGGACGAGTCCGCGTCTGCCGCGACACCTGCAGCAGCGGGCCAGTCGGCGATCACGACCGATTCCCCACCCGTGAGCACCTTCCACAGGGTTTCGGTGACGAACGGGATCACCGGATGCAGCAGCCGAAGCAGCGCATCGAGGACGGTTCCGAGAACGGTCTTGGTGCCGTCGGCGTGGACGCTGCCCTCGGCCAGCTGAACCTTGGCGAGCTCGAGGTACCAGTCGCACACCTCGTCCCACGCGAAGTGATAGAGCGTCTCGCACGCCTTGGAGAACTCGTAGCGGTCGAAAGCTGCATCGACGTCGGCGCGCACCTGCTCGAGCCGGTCGAGAATCCACCGGTCGGCATCGGTCAGGGCGTCGCGGGCGGGAAGCTCCCCGATGACCGCCCCGTTCATGAGGGCGAACTTGGTGGCGTTGAAAAGCTTGTTCGCGAAGTTCCTCGACGACTGAGCGTGATCCTCACCGACAGCGAGATCGCTACCGGGGTTCGCGCCGCGCGCGAGAGTGAAGCGCAGAGCGTCGGCGCCGAAACGGTCGACCCAGTCGAGGGGGTCGATGCCGTTGCCGCGCGACTTCGACATCTTCTTGCCGAACTGGTCGCGGACGAGGCCGTGCAGGAACAGGTCCTTGAACGGAACCTTGCCGCCCTCGCCCCCGTCGAGCGCTTCGTCGCCGGACACATAGGTGCCGAACATCATCATGCGGGCGACCCAGAAGAACAGGATGTCGTATCCGGTGACGAGAACGCTGGTGGGATAGAACTTGTCCAGTTCGGGTGTCTTGGCCGGCCAGCCCATCGTGGAGAACGGCCACAGACCCGAGGAGAACCACGTGTCGAGCACGTCCGGGTCCTGTTCCCACCCTTCGGGGGCAGTCTCGTCGGGGCCGAAGCAGGCGACCTCCCCATCGGGGCCGTACCAGATCGGAATGCGATGACCCCACCACAACTGGCGCGAGATGCACCAGTCGTGCATGTTGTCGATCCAGTCGAACCAACGCGGTTCCTGGCTTTGGGGGTGGATCACCATGTCGCCGCCGCGCACGGCATCACCTGCGGCCTTGGCCAGGGATTCGACCTTGACCCACCACTGCATCGACAGGCGCGGCTCGATGGTCTCGCCGGAGCGTTCCGAATGTCCGACGCTGTGCAGGTAAGGACGTTTCTCTGCGACAACGCGGCCCTGCTCGGCAAGCTCCTTGCGGATCGCGACCCGGGCCTCGAACCGGTCCATGCCGTCGAATCGGGTTCCCGAGTCGGCGATCTTGCCGGTCTTGTCCATGATGGTGGGCATGGGCAGGTTGTGCCGCAGTCCCATCTCGAAGTCGTTGGGGTCGTGAGCCGGAGTGATCTTCACGGCACCGGTGCCGAACTCGGGGTCGACGTATTCGTCCGCAATGACCGGAATCTGCCGTCCGGTGATCGGATGTTCGAGGGTCGTACCGAGGAGGTGCTTGTAGCGCTCGTCGTCGGGGTGAACCGCCACCGCGGTGTCGCCGAGCATCGTCTCGACACGGGTCGTCGCAACGATCACGTGAGGCTCATCGTCGTTCAGCGAGCCGTAGCGCAGGGAGACGAGTTCACCCTCGACCTCTTCGAACTTGACCTCGATGTCGGAGATCGCCGTCTGCAGCACGGGCGACCAGTTCACGAGTCGTTCGGCGCGGTAGATGAGGCCGTCGTCGTACATCCGCTTGAAGATCGTCTGCACGGCACGGGACAGGCCGTCGTCCATAGTGAAACGGTCGCGGGACCAGTCGACGCCGTCGCCGATACGGCGCATCTGGCCCTGGATGGTGCCGCCGGATTCGCGCTTCCAGTCCCACACCTTCTCGATGAACTGTTCCCGACCGAGGTCTTCCTTGGTCTTGCCGTCGGCGGCGAGTTGCTTCTCGACCACGGTCTGCGTCGCGATGCCGGCGTGGTCCATACCGGGCAACCACAGCACCTCGTAGCCCTGCATACGCTTTCGGCGTGTGAGGGCATCCATCAGTGTGTGGTCGAGCGCGTGGCCCATGTGCAGGCTGCCGGTGACGTTCGGGGGCGGCAGCACGATCGAGTACCCGGGCTTGTCGCTCGCCGGGTCGGCCTCGAAGTACCCGGCATCTACCCAGCCCTGATACAGGGCCTCCTCGACTGCACTGGGGTCCCAGCTCTTCGGGAGGGCGTCGGCGGGGTTCTGCGAGTTCTCTGGCGCACTGGTCACCAGACAATCGTAAGCGGATGGCACAAATCACCAGGACACGACCCGAGTCAGAAGTCGATCGCGGTGAAGGTGTACCAATCGTCGTGGAAGTGCCGGTAGCCGATGTCGCCTTCTGCTTCCGGATTCCCGATCTTGTCGGTTCCGTGCGGTAGGTGCGCGACTCCGACCGAATTGAACAGCCCGCCCCGGGTATAGAAGTGGCAACCACGCGGCCCGGACGTGACCCTGTGCACGTCGTATACACCGACGCGCATGTCCTCGAGGGTTGGCTCGCAGGTGCCCGCGCGCTGTTCGAGCTCCCCTTTCGACAATTGCCACCCGATCCACGACGGGATGCCGAGCGCACTCACGAGGGCTGTCGCAACAACAATCACAGGCGTGATCCACAGGCGACGATCCGGCCGATACCGCCACAGCCGGATCAGTGCCAGCGCGAGCCACACGGACCCCAGCACGACGAATACCCAACCCACGAGGATCACAACTATGAACGGCATGACCGGCTGAAGCTGCGCACCCAGCAACACCACACACGCAGCGCCGACGAGAACCGGAAGCACCGCACACACTCCGATCCGCCACCAACGCGGCGTCGGCGTGCATTCGCGCGACGTTCCTGTCCGGTTCTCCGGACTCACCCGAGGATCTCCGGCAGTTCGATCGGAGTGCCGAGGACGTGTTCGGACAGGAACGCCTCGACTGCCTGGTACCAGATCTTGGTGTGCTGAGGGCTGAGCACCCAATGGTTCTCGTTCGGGAAATACAGGAAACGGTGGGCTGTGGAGCCGTCGTCCTCAGCGGGCAGACCGGATTCGTTGAGCAACTCGTACCAGAGGCGGAGCGCTTCTCCGATCGGGACGCGATAGTCCTTGTCGCCGTGGATGACGAGCATCGGGGTGACGATGTCGGCGACGTACAGGTGTGGCGAGTTCTCGACGGCCATCTCCGGGGTCATCTCACGCTGCCAGTACCACGCGACGTCGGTGGTCGGTACGAACTGGTCGAGCGCCCACAGGCTCGCGTGCGTCACGATCGCGCGGAAGCGGTCTGTATGTCCGGCAACCCAATTGGCCATATAGCCGCCGAAGGAGCCGCCCATCGCGGCGGTACGCGCGGCGTCGATGTCAGGGCGGGCCTCGACGGTGTCGGTGATCGCCATGAGGTCGGTGTAGGGCTCCTTGCCCCAACGACCCCATCCGCGGCGAATGAAGTTGTCGCCGTATCCGGTCGACAGCGCCGGGTCCGGCAGCAGCACCGCGTAGCCGCGCGCGACCAACAGCCACGGATTCCATCGCCACGACCACGTGTTCCAGCTGCTCAGCGGCCCGCCGTGGATCCACAGCAGCAGCGGTGCCGGCGCATCCGCCGTCGCGGTGTCCGGGAGGGCCAGCCAGCCGCGCACGGGTGTGCCGTCGTCGGCCGTCGCGACGACGCCGGTGAGTCGCCCCGGTAGGTCCGGTAGTTCCGCGGGTGCCCGCAGCGGCGTCACCGTTCCGGCGTCGGGCCCGGTCAGCGCTACACGCACGGGGTGCGGCGGCGCCTCGCAGGAGGCACGTAACGCAAACAGCGTCGCGCCATCCGGCGCGACGGACAGATCGGTGTACGCGGCGTCGTCGAGGGTGAGTTGTTCCGGACGATCAGCTCCGGACCGCAGCACGAAGACAGGGCCTCGCCCCTTCTCGTCGGCGGTCAGTACGAGACCCGCACCATCGGGCAACCACGCGATCGAGGTGGGTCGGCGGTCCCAGTCACGTGCTTCGACGGTGGTGACGCCGTCGGCGATATCGAGGATGCGCAGTGTGATCTGTGGCGGTGTGTCCGGATCACTCAGCGATTCGTGTAGATATGCGAGCTTCGTCCCGTCCGGCGACAGCACCGGGTGCGTTGCGTCACCAGTGTCGTCGTCGACGAGCGGTGTGCGCAGTCCGGTGGTCAGGTCGACCCGCACGAGCGTCGTGCGTCGGGAGGCGAGGGGCCCCGCCACGATCCAGGTGGACGCCGCGAACGAGCCGTCGGCGGCGACGTCGAGTTGTGCGTCGCGCAGTGAACTCCGGACACCGGGTGTCAGGTCGGTGAGCTCGCCGTCGGCGCCGACGGTGAGCAGGTGCGGACGGTCGGGGCCGAGATCGTGGTCCCAGTACCGCACCGGGTAGCCGGTGTGCATCACGGCCGAGACCTTGCGGTCCTTGCGGGCGGCGCGGACGCGTTCGTCGTCGGTGTCGCTGTGGCCGAGCACGTTCGCGGTGAGCACGATCCGGTCTCCGCGCGTGGCAGCATGCACTCCCGCAACCCCGCCGCTGCGAGCGACCGCTTTCTCGGCCTCACCACCGGCCGCGGGGAGACGCCACAGTGAGGGCGGCTCGTCCTCCCCGCCCCGGGTCGCGGTGAACAGCAGATCGCCGCGCGCGGTGAAAGTCGGGTTCGACTCCCCCTTCTCTCCCTGTGTCAGCCGGCGAGCGGGTTCACCGCCCACCGGGTCGATCTCCCACAGCGCACCGACGAACGAGGTGCCCGTGTCGTCGAGGGTCGATTGTGCGAGTATCAGCCGGGTGCCGTCGGGCGACATCACGAGCCTCGTGACACGAGGCAGCGCAAGGTAGTCGTCGAGGTCGTCGAAGGCCGTCATATCCAGAACCTTAGAGCGCGTCCGAGAACTCCGGCACGAGTGACGCCGCTCGATCACCTAGACCGAGACGGTGACGATGGCCGAGTTCGCGCTGGGGTTACCGTGAAGGGAAAACTGGACGAATGCCCCGTAAGGAGATCCTATGGCCCTGAACAAGACCGCCGTGTCCGCCCTCGCCGCAGGCGGACTCGTCGGCGGCTACGCCGTCGCACGCCGCACAGGCAATCGTCCGCTCGGGGGCGCTGTGCTGGGCGTCGTCGGCGCCGTGTGTGGGACACAGTGGGCACGCACGAGCGGTCCTGCCCGCACCGCCGCGCTCGTCGCCACCTACGTGGGCGCGTTCGGCGCGTCCCATCCCTTGGCGAAGCAACTCGGGGCCTGGCCGGCAGTCGGCGTCGTCGCCGCGGGCACTGCCGTGGCATCGCAGCTCGTCAGCAGGTGACACGCGGGACCGTGTGGACGCTCGGAGAGACGTGATCGACGGGCGTCCGGTCGTCGGTTGTAATCTGGTCGTTCGACGAGACAGTTCGGGTTTCGTCTCCCCGATTTCGAACGGAGAACGTACAGTGGTCGATCTCGCATATGTCATCGCCGGGTCGGAAGCAACCGGCGGCGCAGGCCTGCAGGTCGACCTCAAGACGTTCCAGCAGCTCGGGGTGTATGGCGTCGGCACAGCGACGTGCATCGTTTCGTTCGATCCGAAGAACAATTGGGGACACCGCTTCTTCCCGGTTCCCGCCGAGGTCATCGCCGATCAGATCGAGGCCGCCACGTCCGCGCACGACCTGGATGTCGTCAAGATCGGAATGCTCGGCACACCCGCAACCATCGACGTCGTCGCGGATGGGCTGGGCAAATCCTCTTGGCGTCACGTGGTGCTCGATCCAGTCCTGATCTGCAAGGGTCAGGAACCCGGTGCTGCACTCGACACCGACAACGCATTGCGCCGGCAGATCCTGCCGCACGCAACGGTGATCACCCCGAACCTGTTCGAAGCCCAGACACTGTCGGGGATGGAGTCCATCGAGTCCGTCGAAGACCTGACGGAAGCGGCGCGCCGTATCCACGATCTCGGCCCGAAGTACGTGGTGGCGAAGGGCGGCGTGGAGCTGCCCGGCGACGAAGCGGTCGATGTCCTGTTCGACGGCGAGCATGTCACCCTCCTGACCGCGCCGAAGGTCGGAAACGAGCGTGTGTCCGGTGCCGGATGCACGCTCGCGGCTGCCATCACCGCGGAGCTCGCGAAGGGCACCGAGGTAGCCGAGGCAGTGAAGGCCGCAAAGGATTTCGTCACGAACGGCATCAAGGGTCGCGTGTCTGCGCACACCCCGTTCGACACGGTCTGGCAGGGCGCGTAGCCACACACGTGCGTTTTCGGTAGCCCTTGCCACCTCGAGCGCACACCGACGTACCGCGTCACGTTGCCGGGTCGGGAATAGCGCTTGCTATTGTCGGCGTCGACGTGTTCGGCCTGGGGGGTCGAGCATTTGCTGACACGATCATGGGGGGGATCGTCGTGACCGACGCACCATCGGTGCTACCGCCGTATCTGTATCTTCCGTGCGCCCAGGCGGTTTCCGACCCGGCTGATGCCGTCGTCGATCTGAGATACCTCAGCGACGGTCGCATGGCCTTGCTCGCCTACACGGCCCTCGATCGTCTGGCGTCCTGCTGCGGCGACATGCAGCCCTGGCTTGTCGTTCCCGCGCAGGTACTCCCACGACTGCGCGAGGTGTACTCGTGGGACGTACTCGTGCTCGACATAGAGATCCCCGAGCACGAACGCCGGGGCGCGAACCATAACGGGAACACACCGACGCCGCAGCCCACGCGATGACATTGTACGTCGATCCCGACGAACTCGACCGTGCCGCAGAACGATACGAAGTATCGGCATATGCTGCAGCCGACATCGGTCGACATCTCCCCGATTCGGTGCGCGCAGGTGCCGCGACGGGCGCACTCACCGGAATGCTCGCGCAGGTAGCCGCCGACCTCACCGGTCTCGTCGCGACGCTCGGTTCGAGTGGGATGGTTCTCGGCGGATGCGCGGCCGCATACCGCCGAACCGACGACGACACTGCTACGTACCTCGTGGCCCGCCTGTCCGACATAGGCGAGTGATCCGATGCCGATCAACACATTCATCGACGGCGATCCCGCAGACATCGCCCGGATCGGAGATTGGGCCCGCCGAAGTCTTGCGGCCGCTGTCGAGAGCACAGGGGACGACGCAACCGCCGCCCGTCGGATCGCCGGCGATGCGTGGGACGGTGATGCGTCCGAGGAGTTCCTTCGAATGGCCACTGATCTCGTCCACTCCATCGACGGCTTCCAGAACAAGGTCCTCGACGTTGCAGGTCGGTTCGATCAGATCGCCGCCGCCTTGACTTCGGTGCTCGCCGATATGGCGGAGCTCTGTGATCGAGCCGCGGCTGCTGGATTGTCCGTGGTGTGCAACACCATTGCCGATCCCGCTCCCGATTCCGACGAGACCGTCCTCCGCGCGTACAACGACGCCGCAGCCGCGGCGCAGGACATTCACGCACGCTGGGCGCGTGAGGTGGCGGCAGTCGCCAACCGATGGGCGGGTGAAGTGTGGGCCGCGTCGTTCACCACCAGTACCGGGCTCGACTACCTGACCGCAGAATTGAAGAAGACGGTGCAAGGTCTCACAGAAAGGGCCGCCGGTCTCACGCGGCAATCTCTGCAGTCGATGCAGTATGTGCTCGACCTACCTGACGGGACGCCGTACGACGAGGTGCGCCGACTCTACGGGGCAGCTCAGGGCACCGCCGACGACCTCGCCGCAACCACTACACGCCACGCACAGCTGGCGGACATTCCAGGGCGGATGGCCGTCGGCGTGGGAGCGCTGGGCCTCGTCGCCGGTGTCGGTGTCGACTACTACGGCGGTGGCGAATCACTCGAGCAAGCCGTCGTTTCAAACTCCGCCGGCCTCGCGGCTTCGATTACCGCTGGAGCAATACTCGGATCAGCGGTTCCCGGGCTCGGCACCCTCGGCGGCGCGCTGGCCGGGACAGTGGTCGGCATCTTCGCCTCAGGCGGGGTCGACCATCTCTACGAAGACTCCTCGGCCGGCATCATGAGCACACTCGACGCCGGCGGCAGCGAATTGGTCGAAGCCGCACTCTCTCTCAAAGATCTCGGGGTCGCGGTCCGTGGGCTGGTGAGGTAAGAGAAGGACACACGAATGCATTCTGACGAACACACCCGATTCGCAGCATACGGAAGCCGACTGGTCTACGGCGCGTTCCTGATCACCGGCTACTGGACACTCATGACCCTCGGACTCCTGATCGGGGCGGTCATCGAGAACACTCTCCGGGGCCGACACCCGGTCCTGCCTGAAATGACACTACTTGTGCTGACCATGGGGATCTTCTCTGTCATCTATCCGATCTCCGGCTTCCTCATGTACAGTCCCCGAACCCGGCTCGCCGACATCACCGTCGGCACCGACCAGGATGTTCCCGCCCTCATGCTGCGCCAGTCCGGGCTGATCTACATCCTGTCCGTCGTGCAACTCGCCGCAGCCACCGCAGTACTGATCATGACGGTGAATCTCGGATTCGGCCCTGGACCCCACCCGTTTGCCTCAGGTTGGACACTGATGATCGCCATCGTCTCGGGCTGGCAGGTGGGAGTCGTTGCCCTGATGGCGCTTCGTCGTATCTGTCCCGGCTACATCGCCATTCGGCATGACGGGATTCGGATACGAGGGTACGTCAACGATGCGTGGGTGCCCTGGGACAGCGTCAGTCCATACTTGTTCAACAGCGACAGCCTGTTCGCCAGGGTCCACATCGGACCCGAGCACCGAGTGGTCATCTCCTCCCGCGTGCCGCGCATGTGGATGAACATCGACAAGCGCCACACCTTTCATGCTCACCCGTCACGGCCACGCAAGCCCATCATCACCGTCAGCACCGATCGTCGCCGCTACCGTATTGCTCCTGAAATCATCGACGCAGCCCTCAACCGGTACACCGAAAACCCCACCGCCCGCGACGAACTGCGCGACGCCGCGGCCATCGCACGCATCGTCGACGCCCTTCGCTCCCACGCACCCAAGACATGGTGGCGATCCCAGACACGACCCGTACCACTCCCCATTCTCACCGTGGATCCCCACCAACTGTCATGACCAGGCCATTACTCCCCAATGCCACAGACTCGCTGGTGCCCACAGCATCTGAATTCCGAGTTCGGCGGCTCTACGGGGCAGCTCAGGGCACCGCCGACGACCTCGCCGCAACCACTACACGCCACGCACAGCTCGCGGACGTTCCAGGGCGGATGGCCGTCGGCGTGGGAGCGCTGGGCCTCGTCGCCGGTGTCGGTGTCGATTACTACGGCGGTGGCGAATCACTCGAACAAGCCGTCGTTTCCAACTCCGCCGGCCTCGCGGCTTCGATTGCCGCAGGAGCAATACTCGGATCAGCGGTTCCCGGGCTCGGCACCCTCGGCGGAGCGGTGGCCGGAACTATCGCCGGAATCATCGCCTCAGGAGGCGTCGACCATCTCTACGAAGACGCTTCGGCGAATGTCTTCAGCACATTCGCGGCCGGTGGCAGCGAGCGGAGCGAAGCATTCGCCGCGTTGGGCGATCTCGGCACCGCCACAATAGGAGGCCTATTCAATGAAAATTGAGGACCTGTCGATGCACCCGGATCCCCCTGTCCGAACGAGAGTGTACGGAACCCTCACGATCTACTTCCACTTCGTAACCGCCTGGCTGCTGACGTTCGGCGCTGCGACCGGTGTGGTCGTCACCCTCGGTACGAGGTTCCAGACCGGTTTGCATCCACCGCCCGAGATTCCATTCCCCGACGACCTGGTCGCAGCGCTGGCATTCGCGGTGTTTTTCGGACTCACCCCGATCATGTGTCTTCTCATGCACAGTCCCCGAACCCGACTGAGAGAAATCAGCGTCGGCACCGACCAAGGCGTACCGGCCCTCGTACTGCGTCAGTCTCGACTGATCTACAACCTCGCCATGATCGTTGCGCTGCCGGCCCTCACCGCCGGGATCGTTTTTCTCCTGAGACTCAGCGAGGTCCGCGCGGACCGTGTATTCAACTCGATACAGCACGAGATCGCGACCTGGATACTCCTGCTTACTGTCACATGCGGATGGCAAGCCGGCGTCGCTGTCGGGATGCTTTCCGGTCGCGTCCGCCCCGGCTACATCGCCATACGCCACGACGGCATCCACCTACGCGGCTACGCCAACGATGCATGGGTTCCCTGGGACAGCATCTGCTCCTACCTGCGCAAGACCCATCACCAGAATCTCATCATCCAACTCGCAGAGGACCACCACGCGATCATCTCCTCCCGAGTACCGCGTCTGTGGACGCACATCGACAAACGAATAGATGGTCACGCCCACCCATCGCGACCGCGCGAGCGTCGGACCAGCGTGGCCATCGACCGACGACCGTTCCGGATCGCCCCCGAAATCATCGACGCAGCGGTCGAACACTTCTACGAGAATCCTGCTGCGCGCGAAGAACTACGCGACCCGGCAGCCATCTCTCGCACCGTCTACGCCCTGCGCGCGCAGGCCACGACCGCGTGGTGGCGATCCCAGACACGTCCCGTGACCCTCCCCATTCTCACGGTGGATCCCTACCAACTGTCATGACCAGGCCATTACTCCCCAGTGCCACAGACTCGCCAGCGCCCTCATCGAACCCGAACATCGAATGATTCCGGGTTGCCGAAGAGTT
This sequence comes from Rhodococcus sp. F64268, assembly GCF_023015605.1. Lineage (NCBI taxonomy): Bacteria > Bacillati > Actinomycetota > Actinomycetes > Mycobacteriales > Nocardiaceae > Rhodococcus > Rhodococcus sp. F64268. The sequence goes on along the minus strand of NZ_JALKAI010000006.1, from coordinate 141,122 downwards.
CGCGACCGCCGACATCAAGGCTCGGGTACGGCGCACACCCGTTCGACACGGTGCGGCAAGGCGCGCTACACCTTCCGAATCGGAATCGCGAAAGCCGAACCCGCGGTCGGGAAGACCACAGGTCCAGCTCGATCGCCAGCAGCAAGAGTTGTCAGCTCGCCTCGTCGGCCGACAACGAATCGATCGCCGACTGCAACGCGACGGTGGCAGCCTTCGCCACCTCGCGAAGTCCGTCCTCATCGGCGAACTGAACCATCAGCTGCGGATTCATCGCATCGATCACGACGGTCGCGGGGTCGGTGCGGTCGCGGCGGACCACGACGTTACAGGGCAACAGCAACCCGATCTGCGGATCCGCGGTGACTGCCCGGTGCGCAAGCGGCGGATTACAGGCGCCGAGGATTGTGTAGTCCTCCAGATCCGCGTCGAGTTTCGACTTCAAGGTCGCTTGCATATCGATCTCGGTGAGAACGCCGAAACCTTGTTCGGACAGTGCTTTACGAGTGCGCTCTACAGCTTCGGCAAACGGCGCGCGAAGTGTCGTCGACAGTGCAAGATCCATGTTCGTCATCCTTCCTCTCCAGTGACCGACCGGCGTCCCACGCCAGTGACCGACCGGCGTCCTACGCCAGGGCCAGGAACAACTTCTCGAGTTCGGCCACGTTCATCGGCTCTTTGCCGTTCTCATTCTCGTTGGTCAGGCATTCTTGTAGGCCGGTTGCGACTATTTTGAATCCCGCGCGATCCAGGGCCTTGGACACTGCCGCGAGCTGAGTAACGACGTCCTTGCAGTCACGACCCTGTTCGATCATCGAGATCACGCCGGCAAGTTGCCCTTGGGCTCGACGCAACCGGTTGAGTACAAGCGCGATGCTTTCTTCGTCTCCAACCATGGCAATGCTCCTGTCTCCAGTTTCTGACCATTGTACCCCCCAGGGTATTGCGGGGGCATGTTCATCGCTCATCCCACCACTGCGTGAGCACCGCGCCGGGTCAGCAGCCGCCGGAGCGGACAGAACTCACGACGGGCGCACGCGTACATAGTGGCGGCGGCAGTGCCAGTAAGTACCGCGACCGCGACGCCGACAGCCGGATGAATCTCCTGGGCCAAGATCACCGATGACATGAGCAGGACGAACCAGCCGAAGCCCTTGCGCAGGGCATCAGGATCGACCATCGAGGTCAATCTGCCGCCTATCAGGCTGCCGAGAACCGCCGCAGCGGTAACCATCGAGGCCAGACGCCAGTCGATCTGCACGGCCGACAGGTATCCCCCCAGGCCCGCGAACGACTTCATCGCGATGACGATCAGCGAGGTTCCGATCGCGAGAGGCATGGACAGTCCGCCGAGAAGGGCAAGCGCCGGGACCACGAGGAAGCCACCTCCGGCACCGACGAGCCCGGTGACCAGACCGACGACCACCCCGTCGACAAGCACCTTGCCGATCGGCATCGTATGCGCTCCCCCCTCTCCGGCCGACTTGTTCTTGCGACCACGCAACATTGCCACCGCAGTGGCAACCATCATCACAGCGAACGCGAGGAGCAGCACGGTACCGGGAATGAACTGCGAGAGCAGACCGCCCGCGTACGCACCGACCATCCCGGCCAAACCGAAGAAGATACCGGTGCGCCACTGCACGCGACCCGCACGTGCGTGGGAGATCGCGCCGACCGCACTGGTCACACCGACAACGAGCAGCGATGTGGCGATGGCTTCCTTCGCATCCATGCCCGCAACGTAGGCAAGCAACGGAACGGTGAGGATCGATCCCCCACCGCCGAGCAATCCGAGTGTGACGCCGACGAGAACTGCCAGCGCAACGGTCAGCGCGATCACGATCAGTTCCTTTCGGCGGAGACGGTCTTCGCCGCGGTGAGCCGAGCGACGACGGATTGTGCGTCACACGAGGCCGCGCGGTTGTACGGCAGCTTCGACAACACCATGCCCATTGCGCAGGTATTCGACAGAGCAGCGAAGGTGAGACCCCCGCCGATCCCGGCCGCCAACCACTTCAGCTTGGGCACCGCGACACTGGCGAGTACCGAGCCGAACACGATCGAGCCTGCCACCAGGCGTACCTGCCGTTCGAGATCCCACCGGCTCGCACCGCGATTGACGGGCAGCCCCTCCCCTTCCCAGCCGAGCATGCCGCCGTCGAGGAGATGAACGTTGATCAGGCCCGCAGCCCGCAGGTCTTCTTCGGCCTGCACGGCACGCTGACCCGAGCGACACACCAGCACGACATCTTCGTCGAGATGTGCACAGAACTCGTCACGATGCTCACGCAGTAGATCCAGTGGAACGTTGTACGCGCCGGGGATGTGAACGGTGTCGAATTCACCGGGGGTGCGCACATCGATGACTCGGATGTTCTTGCCGGACTCCATCAGCTCGAGCAGTTCGGCCGGATAGAGGGTGGCAGCAGAGAAGGCGGTCATGGGGGGCCTTTCTAGAGGAATTTCTGGATACCCCAGGGGGTACTTGACATACCCTAGGGGGTATATGCCAATCTGTCTACACACCCCCGGGAGTCCACCCGGCAACCACACCTCGGAGGAAGCGATGATTCTCGAGCAGTACTACATCGAGTGCCTGTCCCACGCGTCGTACCTGATCGGCGATGAAACCACCGGCCGCGCGGTCGTTGTCGACCCACGCCGTGACATCACCGAATACCTAGGCGACGCAACGAAATACGGACTGATCATCGAAGGCGTCATCAATACGCACTTCCACGCCGACTTCGTCTCCGGCCATCTCGAACTGGTCGACGCCACCGGCGCCTGGATCGGATTCGGCGAGGCCGCGGAAACCGACTACCCGATCCGTCGTCTGAGCGACGGCGAGAAGCTGTCTCTCGGTGAGGTCGAACTCGAGATCATCGCCACACCCGGACACACCTGGGAATCGATCTCGGTACTGCTGCGCGAACGGCCCGGAGCCACACCCAGCGCGGTACTGACCGGCGATTCACTGTTCATCGGCGATGTCGGTCGCCCCGACCTGGTCAACCTCGGCGAGGGATCGAGCACCGACCTGGCGCGCGCGATGTATCACACCGTGCACGACAAGCTGCTGTCCCTGCCTGACGAGGTTGTCGTCATGCCCGCCCACGGCGCAGGATCATCGTGCGGGAAGAACCTGTCGACCGAGCTGACCTCCACCATCGGCGAGCAGCGTGCGTCCAACCCTTCGGTGCAGCCGATGAGCGAGGATGTGTTCGTCACCATGATCACCGACGGCCAGCCCGCGGCTCCGGCGTACTTCTCGGTCGATGCCGCCATGAACAAGCGTGTCCATCCCCTGCTCGCCCAGGACCACGCCATCCCCGAACTCACACCTGCGCAGGTGAAGACCGAACTCATCGCCGGCACGAGAGTCCTCGATGCCCGCGGTGTCGACGACTTCGCCGCCGGCCACCTACACGGCTCGGTCAACGTCGGGTTCGACGGACGCTTCGCCGAAACGGGAGGAATGGTCGCCGAGGTCGGCGAGAAGATCGTGCTCATCACCTATCCCGGCGAGGAGCAGGACGCGGCGATGCGTCTGGCCCGGATCGGATCCGACGGCGCCGCAGGCTATCTGAACGTCGATCACGACGGGATCTTCCCCGAAGAACTCGCCGCGCTGATCGAGACCGCCCCCCGCACGAGCGTCCAGGATCTCGATCGATTGCTCGCAGCCGACTCGGTGACCCTCGTCGACATCCGGAATCCCGGCGAGCGCGCTTCCGGATCGATTGCAGGTTCGGTTCCGATTCCTTTGGCGCAGTTGCGAGGCCGGCTCGATCAGGTTCCGGACGACAAGCCCATCGTGGTGCACTGCGCGGGCGGGTGGCGCTCGAGTGTCGCGGCATCGCTGTTGCGTGCGCAGGGCTTCACCAACGTCTCGGACCTGCTGGGCGGATACAACGCCTGGGCCGAATCCCACTCCGCTGCCTGACCATACGAATCATTCCTGGAGGTTCCTCATGTGCTATCCCGTCGCCTGTTCCCGTTGCAACAAGACCGGATGGGGAGGTTGCGGACAGCATGTCGACGCCGTCATGCGGTCCGTGCCCGCCACCGACCGCTGCACCTGCGATCAGAGCACCACCGCAGTGTCGACGCGGCGCCCGCGGCCGGGTCTGCGCTCGCTCTTTCGGTCCGGCCGCTGACCGCGAGGGGTCGACGCTCGGTGCGCGCGAGACCGCAGCGCGCCGGGTGACGAGACCCTCACGGTCGCGGGGGCCGGCCGATCAGCGGGATCGTGAGCATTCGGTCGAAGATGTGCCTCCACCGCGATAGCGTGAATACATGCGGTCCACCAGTGAACTCCACGCGCACTTGCTACCCGCGGCGCGCGGCCCCCTGTCGGATGCTGTGATCATCGCGCTCTCATCCGACCCCGAAGATCGCGTGGAACTACCCGAGCCCGACACGACCGTCGATCCTTTCGGGCACGACCTGCAACTCACGCTCTACATCTGCTACGAACTTCACTACCAGGGTTTCTCCACGGTGGACGACTCCTGGGAATGGCAGCCGGATCTCCTGCGACTGCGTGCGCAGCTCGAGCGACTCTTTCTCGCGGAACTGCGCGTACGAATCGCCCCCGGCGACGACGCCGTCGGCGAGATGGATGCGCTCGCAATCGAGCCGAAAACCGGAACGGGCCCTTCGTGGCACCTGTTCGAACAGGGCACATGGGCGCAGATGCAGGAGTATTTCATGCATCGATCGCTCTACCACCTCAAGGAGGCCGACCCACATGCGTGGGCGATCCCACGATTGACCGGGCAATCGAAAGCGTCTTTCGTTGCTGTCGAGTTCGATGAGTACGGGGGCGGTCGCGGAGATCGGATACATGCGCAGTTGTTCGCCGACCTCCTCGATGCCGCAGACCTCGATTCGACCTACCTCGGCTATATCGACCAGGTCCCGGCCGAAACCCTGATGCTCGTCAACCTCATGTCGATGTTCGGACTCCACAGAGCTCTCCGAGGAGCGGCCGTGGGACACCTCGCCGCCACGGAGATCACGTCATCGCCCGGCTCGAAACGTTTGGTCCAGGCACTGGTTCGCCTCGGAGCGCCGGCGCCGTGCCTGCAGTTCTACCAAGAGCACGTTCACGCGGACGCGGTACACGAGTTGGTACTCCGCACCGACGTCGTAGGTGATCTGCTGGCCCGCGAGCCCTCGCTCGCCGCAGACGTGGTCTTCGGGATCCGCGCGTTCGGGTTCGTCGAGGACAGGTTCGCCGAGCATGTGATGTCTGCGTGGTCGAGCGGGCGCACCTCGCTACTGCGCTAGGAGCACGACCGGGGCCGGAAGTCGCTCACCAACGGAGCGTTCTACGTCGGCGGGACGGTCCCCCGCGCGTACCACGCATGTGCGTCGAGAGTGAAGGCTCCCTGCGGCAGCGCCTCGCGGCAGAACTCACGCACTCGGGCCTTGGCCTGCTCGGGAAGTGCCACGAACGACTGGCCGGCCGGACCCACGCCGTAGGCAAACGGCTCCCAGAAGTCGTCGAAGTCAGCATAGGACGCCTCGGCTGTGATCGTTCCATCCACTACGTCAAGCATGCCTGCTCGACGGAACCGGGTGGCGATATCTCCCTCAGAGGTGCCCGCCATCCCGGTCTCGCCGATGATTTCGGGGTCGACCTGACGCACAGCCGTCCAGAACACGCGGAGCATCGTCATGCGGCCACCTACGACGTCCCACATACACGACGCCACAGCACCTCCCGGGCGGGTCACGCGCGCCATCTCCCGAACACCACCGTCGGGGTCGTTCATGAAGCCGATCACGAGGGACGACAGAGTCGCGTCGAATGTGTCGTCGGGCCAGGGCAACTCCTCGGCCACGCCCTCGCGTACGTCTACCCCCGGGTTGCGTTCGCTGCACGCCACCGCAAACCGGTGTGCCGGATCTATCGCCGCGACATTCCCGGCACCGACCCGCACGACGAGTTCACGCGTGAGGCCACCGGGCCCGCATCCCACATCACACACGCGCTGACCAGGTGCAACGCCGGCAGCGTCGGCAAGCGCCACCGCCAGCGACGGCGTGTAGCGCCCCATGAAACGATCGTAGTGCTCGGCCGGACCGGCGAACGACATGTACCCATTAGGCGCGGGTGAAAGTGGCGAGGTCAAGCATCCGCGCGGATTTCGACACTTTCACCCTTGCATCATCGCGGGTCTCGCCACATCGCCCACAGGGTCGGGCCACCGCCCGGGACGTGGATCTCACCGGTGACGGTGAATCCGAACCGCTCGTAGTACGGAACGTTCGATTCCTTGCTCGATTCGAGGTATGCGGGAGCGTGCTCGGAATCGATCCGGTCGAGGCGAGACTTCAGCAGCGCCGTACCACCTCCCGCGCCTCGTGCATGGGAGGCCGTTCCGATCGTCGACAGGTACCAGTGCGGCTCCTCGGGGTGTGCGGCTTCGACTGCATCCTCCACCGCTTGACCCCGGCCAACGTGCCGACCGAGGGCCCGCAGTAGCCCCGGCATCATCCGCATCCTTGCACCCATCGGTGGGTGCCATCGATCAGGCGGAGCCCACATCGCGGCACCACCGACCCGACCGTCGAGTTCGGCAATCTCCGTTCCACCGAGCGCGAGCATGTGGTGGCGGGCGTCCGTCGCGAAGAATCGTGCCGTTCGGCGAGCACGGCTCTGCTCGTCGGGGAACATCCAGGTGAAAATCGGATCGTCGAAGAAGGCGTCGGCGAAAACGGCCGCGAGGTCATGGAGGTCGCTACGTGCGGCGGCCCGCACCGTGACGGTCATGCTCTCAGCCTACGACGAAAGTGCGCAGGTGTCGGCCGGACGCTCTTGAACGCGGTCGGCAAATTTACAGGGTTGTCACCCGCCGCCCCATCGCAGTTCCTGACGTGCACCACTGTCGATCATCAATGGACCACGCGCTGAACCGTGAGGGTCACAGGACAGAGAGCGCACGAACTGTTCATAGTCGGCGGCCACCGATGCCTGTTCCATACGTGTCCACCTTGTACAGCCGTGGGATAGGTCCGAAGACCCACCCTCCGTCGCAAACTGTTGTTGATCGCTGTTCCCTGGGGGGTGGACCGAGTATCTCGAGGTCCACGGCAGCCCGGCGTGAATTTCTCGCAACGGCGGGCCACTATGGAGGAATGATGCGCCAAGGTCCCGATGCGGACATCGACGAGTCCGAACTCTGGATTTCGCACCCCAAGGACTACGCCGCAGGCATCCCCGCAGTCCTGATCTCATTGGAGCGTGCCTACGAGCAGATGGGCGCGATCCGCACAGCAAGGACGCTGCCCACCCTCGGCCGCACCGATCTCGACGTCCAGGCAGGCGGGAAACACTCTGTGTCCGTGGACGATTCGATTCCAATGGTGCATCTGCCAGGAGGATGGCTGGGACCGGACGGCACACCCGAGGAGCGTCGCGTCCACGGCTTCCGTGTCGTCGCCTACAGCACGCCGAAGGGCAACGCCGCGGCCTACTGTCCCGAGAGCAACCCGCTTGTACCTCTCGGCCACGTGGCGAAGAAATCCGACACTCCGGCATCGAAGGCGATCACCGTGCGACTCGAACCTGCAGCAACGAAGGATTCGGCATGGGCCGTGTGACGACCCGTCGTACCGTCCTGCGGGTCACTGCCGACCGCACGACTCGACGTCCCGACACGCTCGCCGTCGAGGAACCTCTCGAGCTCCGGCTCGACGGACAGGCGTTGACAGTCACGATGCGCACCCCCGGAAACGATGTGGAGCTCGCTCACGGTTTCCTGCTCACGGAGGGAATCATCGGCAGTCGCGACGACATTGCGATCGCACGCTACTGCGACGGCGTCGACGACACCGGGGCAAACACCTACAACGTGCTCGACATCCAGCTCGCCCCCGGTGTCACGGTGCCCGACAGCGCCCGTGCGCGGAACTTCCTCACCACGTCCGCGTGCGGGGTGTGCGGCAAGGAATCCCTCGAACAGGTACGCACGCGCACCCGTTTTCCGCTGCGCGGCGATGTCGAGATCTCCGCGCGCACACTGGCCGAGTTGCCCCAGCTGATGCATCGACAGCAGAAGGTGTTCCACTCCACCGGCGGACTGCACGCCGCCGCACTGTTCACGATCGACGGTTCGCTCGTGCAGCTGCGGGAGGACGTGGGCAGGCACAACGCCGTCGACAAGGTGCTCGGATGGGCGCTGTCGGAAGGCAGGGTGCCTCTCACCGACAGCGTCCTCGCCGTCAGTGGTCGCGCGTCGTTCGAGCTCGTGCAGAAGGCCGTGATGGCCGGTGTGCCGGTGCTCGGGGCGGTATCGGCGCCGTCGTCGCTTGCCGTCGACCTGGCCGAGGAGTCGGGTCTGACATTGGTCGGCTTCCTGCGCGACGACTCGATGAACGTCTACACGGGAACGGTGCTCTGACGCCGCCGCACCGGCCTCAGTTGCAGGTGTTCCCGGCTGTCTCCCCCGCGCGGACGGTCCCGACGAACGCGTGTACGTCGTCGAACGATGCTTCGAGTACCGCGCGATGGTCCGCGCCGTCGTACACCCGGTAGGTCAGGTCTGCGTCGTTGCCGCACAGCGCCTCGGTTACCTGGTCGGTGATGGCACGCGACACCAGAGCGTCCGCACTGCCTTGCACGACGAGCGTCGGCACCGAGAGATCGAGGTGTTCGATTTCTTGTGTGGCGTAGTACTCGCGCAACCCGTCGAGATCTGCTCCAGGTGCAAAGATCCGGTCCGCGGGAACGGATGCGGCAGCCGCCCACACGTCGTCCATGCAGCCGGTACGCGCCGCTGCGAGCAGCGGACGGGATTCGTCGGTGAGCATCGCGTCGGCGGAAAGTTCGGGTTGCGCCGCTTCCGCGCCGAGAAGCAGAACCGGCAGGAAGCCGAGCGCCTGTGCGATACCCGGGCCGCCTGCCGCGAAGTAGGCCGCGGTGTCGCTGGTGCGACTGCCCGGCGCGAACGACACCACCGATTGCAGGTCGAGCTCGGGTGCGCGCTCGGCCCCGAGCGCGCCGGTGTAAAGCGCGGCATGCCCGCCCTGGCTGTGCCCCATCGCGATCCACTTCTCTCCGATGGCGGGCTCGAGGTCGCGGGCGGCCCGAACGATGTCGACGACGGAGTTCGCGGCGCTCGTGCCGTTCATGTAAGGGTGCCCGCCGGGGGTGCCGAGACCTTCGTAGTCGGTCTGGACCACGGCGTATCCGTCGGCGACCCACCGGTCGAGCATGGCCGAGGTCCGTCCGACGTAGGAATGCGCGGGTCCGCCGACCGTGTCTGCGGACGGTGCACAGGCGTCCCCTACCCCGGTGGTGCCATGAGCCCAACTGATCACGGGCCATCCGCCTTCTGGCGCCTGGCCCTTCGGAATCGCAACGGTGCCGGAGACCAACGTGGGGTCTCCATCGGCACCCTCGGAGATATAGGTGACCAGGTCGGTGCGCTCTGCGCTGGGGAGCGCCGCCGCACTGGTGATCGGGCGATCGGTGACCAATGTTCCCGGAGCCATTGCAGCGGAATCGGCCGGCTCCGGCGCCGGACTCGAACACGCTCCGAGGCCGAGTGCCGAGGCGAACGCAAGTGCCACGACAGCGTGCCTGGACTGGAAGGTCGTCATCAAGCCTCCGTTAAGAAGAATGTATTAATTTTGAAGTCAATGTTCTTAGTACAGTGGCCGCATGACGATGTCAACGGGACGTCTCGCACTACTCGATGCCGCAGAGCGACTCATCGCGCACCGCGGCATTCACGGAGTCGCCGCGCGCGAAGTGGTCAAAGAAGCCGGGCAACGGAACAATTCGGCCATCGCCTACCACTTCGGCTCGTGGCACGGGCTCCTCGACGAGATCTGGAGCAGGCACGCACCACGGATGAATACCGAACGCGCCGCGCTACTGGCTGCGGCCGACCTCGAGGACTCCCCCACCCTGGACCGACTCGTCCACGCCTACATACACCCGCTCGCAACGCAGATCGCGCGGAATCAACCGAGCTACTGGGCGCGATTCAACGAACAATGGCTGTCCACAGCGCCACTCGACGTCCTCTCGACGCCCGTGTCCACCGGCGTTCAGGCCGACTACTACCCTTCGGACGCCTCACTCGATGTGCTGTCGCACCTGTTGATCCGGATCGCGGACCGACTCGACCTTCCCGAGCCAGATGCTCGCCGTCGAGTGAGCTTGATGGTGCGCTTCGTCATCGGCGCCTTCGCTGCGTTCGAGCGCGCTCAGGAGACCGGCGCCGCACCCGATTCCGCATCGTTCGAGGCAGAGATCCTGCAGCTCGCAAACAGAATGCTCGACCTGCCGCAGCCGTAGCCGGGCAGATCGAGCATTCGATTCGTCTACGGGTGGTCAGTCGACCTCCGGGGCCCACTGCACTCCGTTGATATGGCTTCCGCCATCGACGAACAGGGAATTGCCCGTCAGGTAGCGAGCATCATCACTCGCCAGGAACGCGGCGACGGTACCGATGTCATCGAGCGGATCACCGATCCGCCCCATCGGATTGGCGGCTTCCTGTGCCGCGGCCATCTGCGGATTCGCCGCGGCGACGCGCTCGTAGGCCGCACTCTTCGCCCCCGGGCAGATCACGTTGCAGCACACGTGCTTCGGCGCCCACTCGCGCGCCGCTGTGCGCGTCATACTGCGTAGCGCTTCCTTGGCGGTGTTGTAGTACACCGAGTACATGTGGGCATTGACGCCGTTGAGGCTGCACATGTTTATCACTCGACCGGTCCCGTGTTCGGCAAGTGCCGGATATGCGCGCTGCATCGCCCAGAACGCCGCCATCACACCCATGTCGAAACCGGCCCGCATGTTCTCTTCGGCGGTCTTCTCGAGCCGTGCGTAGCCCAGCGGGCGCCAGGCGTTGTTGACCAGGATGTCGAGCCGTCCGAACTCTGCTGTGGCAGCGTCGACCATCGCGTGCACCTGATCACGATCGGTGACATCGGTGCGCACGACCTTCGCCTGCACGCCCCACTCGTCGATGAGCCATTTCGCGGTGCCGGCTCCCGCCGTCTCATCGATGTCGGCAACGATGACGTTCGCACCTTCACGCGCCAGTGCACCCGCAACACCGCGGCCGATACCCATTGCGGCGCCGGTGACGATCGCCACCCGCCCGTCCAACTTGCCCATCCAGGCACCTCCTTCGTCGATGCCCGTGCGTGTTTCCGGTAGCTCCCGCTACCAGAAACACGCACGGGGGTCGCGCCGCTGCGTCAGCGGGGGCGGGGAACGGTCTTGTCGATGAAGAGCGCCTCGACGGACACGCACACCGTGCCATCAGCAGTCGCGATCTCACCCACGGTGTTGATCTTGCGGCCGTTCTCTTCGACCAGACGGCCACGAACGGTCAACGGCTCGAAAAGTGGGGTCGGGCGGTGGTAGCGGACATTGAGCTGCGCAGTGGCACCGCTTCGTCCGGCCCACGCGTTCGCGACACCCAGGGTGTGGTCGATCAACAGCGCAGCGACGCCTCCGTGGACGTGCCCGGGGGGACCCTGGTACGGGAATGTCAGCTCGACGACACCTTCGACCCACCCGTTGTCACGGCCCGCTAGCACGAGCGGCGGAGCGAGTGCGTTCTCGGGGCCCGTGACGGGATCGTGCCGTGTGACCCCTTCGCCGTGCCACATGTCGATCAGGCGTTCCTGCACCTCTGGTGCGTGCTCCTCGAGGTGCTCGGCGATGCTGTCGAGCTCCTCGGCGACACGCTCGAGATTCGCGTTGGAGCGATCGGTACGCAGCAGAGCATCGACCACGCGGCGCGCGGCTGCGGTAGCACGGTCGACAGCGGAGTCCTGTGGCGCCGACGTGAGCACCGTGCCATCGGGAGCGTTTCCGACGGTGGGGTGCGTAGCGGGATCGACTCTCATCGGACCTCCATCGTCGCGTGGGTGAGTACCGGCTGTCCGTCTCGCTCCGGGCACGTCGCCAGCAGAGTGAGGACATCACCGTCGCGCCACACCGAGGTCTCGATGGTCTCCCCCGGGTACAGCGACCCGGCGAAGCGCACCGAGAACGACTTCACCCGGGTCGGGTCACCGTCGAGGACACCATCGACGACTGCCTTGCACACGACGCCGTACGACGCGAGGCCGTGCAGGATGGGCCGATCGAAACCGGCCATCTTCGCGAACTCGGGGTCGGCGTGCAGTGGGTTCATGTCGGCGCTGAGCCGGTAGACCAAGGCCTGTGCGGGGCCGGTGTGCGACACGAGGACCTTGTCGGCATCCCGCTCGGGCGCGGAACCGCTCGCCTCCGGACCTGCCTCGCCACCGAACCCACCTTCGCCACGCGCCCAGATCTGCATCGCGGAGGTCCATAACGGGCTTCCGTCTGCGGTGTGGGCGGACTGCTCGAGCACGATCACTGCAGCCTTGCCCTTGTCCCATACGTCCGCCACGCGCGACGAAATCGTTGCGGCGCCGGAGGCCGGTATCGGAGCGTGCACCGTGAGTGACTGCCCACCGTGGAGAATCTTGCGCAGGTCGATGTCGATACCCGGCAGGTTCATCCCCACCGGGGTGACGTTCCCGGCCGAGATCCCCTGCCCCGCCACCATCGCGAAGGTGGGCACGACCTTCAGGTTCTTCTCGTACACCCATCCCAGCTCGGCCGGGTCCAGCGAGTCGGCACCGGCTCCGAGGCCGAGGTGGTAGAGCATCACGTCGCGCTCGGTCCAGGCGGCCTCACGGACGGTCGGTACTGCCGTCAGTGCGGCATTCACATCTATCGGCATGTCGGTTGTCTCACATTCCGGGTTCGGGGTCGCGGGGCAGACCGAGTATCCGCTCGCCGATGATGTTCAGCTGGACGTTCGTCGTGCCACCGGCGATGGACATGCACTGCGCGTTGAGGAACATCTGTGTTGCGGACAGCCGGTCCTGCTCCCCGAGTAGAGAAGTCGGGCCGGCCCACTCCATCGCGACCTCCCACACCTGCTGGAGATGTTCGACGCCGAGGAGCTTCGCGATCGACGACTCGGCACCCGGCTGCGCGCCGGTCAGCGACCGCAGCGTGGTGCGCAGAGCCATGAGCCCACCGGACTGCGCATCACACAGCACCTTGCCCAGCACTGTGAGTTGTTCGTCGTCCACTCCACCCGGGATCGTCGATGCGAGTGTCAGGAGCGCCTCGCCGCCGGAGCCGAGTGAGGAGTCGTTCGACAGCGACACGCGCTCGTTGGCGAGGGTGGTGCGGGCGAGTTTCCAGCCGTCACCGGGCTCGCCGACCAGGCACTCGTCGGGTACGAACACGTCGTCGAAGAACACCTCGTTGAACAGTGCCTCGCCGGTGATCTCCCGCAGCGGACGAATGTCGAGGCCCGGGGAATTCCTGATGTCTATGAGGAAGTAGGACAGGCCCTTGTGCTTGGGTGCGTCGGCGTCGGTGCGTGCCAGGCAGATGCCCCAGTCCGCAACGCGGGCCATCGACGTCCACACCTTCTGGCCCTGGAGCTTCCATCCGCCATCGACCTTGACGGCCTTGGTGGACAGGCCGGCGAGATCGGACCCGGCACCGGGTTCGGAGAACAGCTGGCACCAGACGATGTCACCACGCAGCGATCCCGGAAGGAACCGTGCGAGCTGCTCCTCGTTGCCGTGCGCGATCAGGGTCGGTACTACCCAGTTGCCGATGATCATGTCGTGCGGTCGAAGCTCGGCGCTGCGCAGTTCCTCGGCGATGACGAGCTGGGTGACGGCATCGGCCGTCTTGCCCCACGGCGCAGGCAGATGCGGTGTGGTGTAGCCCTTCTCGGCCAGGTAGGCCTTCTGCGCGGCACCTTCGATTGATTTGGCGGGCTCGAGTTCTGCGCGGATGTCGGCGCGGATCTGCTCGGCCTCCGTCGGCAGATCGATGCTCAGGACCCGGCGGGTGCCCTCGAGGGTGAGTCCCGCGACCCGGCGCTTCCATGATGCCGTGGAGCCCGACAGGATCCGCAGGGACTGCGCGCGCCGCAGGTACAAGTGAGCATCGTGCTCCCACGTGTAGCCGATGCCGCCCAGGACCTGGATGCAGGTCCTCGTGACCTGGAAGCCCGCTTCGAGGGCGGTCGCCGCAGCCACAGCGACCGCGAGCGAGGCCTCGTCGGCCGAGATGTCCTCTCCCAGCGCACGGGCCGCGTCCCACGCGGTGACGCGGGCCTGCTCTGCGAGGCCGAGCATCCGTGCGACGGTGTGCTTGACACCCTGGAATTGACCGATGACACGGCCGAACTGCCGACGGACGCGGGCGTAGTCGGCAGCTGTGGTGGTGGCCCAGTCGGCGAGGCCGGCCGTCTCTGCCGCGAACAGCGTGACGGCGATGTCTACGACACGCTGCGAATCCAGTGTCAGGATGTCGCAGTCGGAGAGGACAAGACCGTCCACCGTGACCTCGGCATTGCGCCGTACGACGTCATAACTCGGCAGGTCGGTCACGTCGAGGCGGTCACGGTCGACGACGACGAACGCGAGGGTGCCGTCATCGTCGGCTGCGAGCAGGAAGACGTCGGCGACCTGCCCACCGAGCACATAGCTCGACGTGCCGGACAGTACGACGGTGGCGCCGTCTCGGACGATCTTCAGTCCGCCGGGCTGCAGGGTGAGACCACCGAACAGTGAACCGTCGGACAGCGCGGCGAGCCGGTCGGGACGCCCGGCCTCGTGCAGAACTGCGGAGACCACAACGGTCGGCAAGAATGGTCCGGGAACCATCGCACGGCCGAGTTCCTCCGCGACGATAGCGGTTTCGAGCAGACCGCACCCTGCACCGCCGACCTCTTCGGGCAGGTGCAGCCCCAGCATGCCGAGTTCGGCGAGCGAAGCCCAGTACGAAGGTCGGGCCTCGGTCTTGGCCTCGACCGCATCGCGGATCGCTTCGGGCGTGGCGTGTCGTGCGGCCCAGCCGCGGACGGAATCGCGAAGGTCGCGATCGTCGTCACTCAATCCAATGGTCATGAACCGGTCCTTCGATGGAAGCAGGAAATGTGCGTGAGCGTTACCCGGCAGGTGCGGCAGCGGGACGGCTAGATACGTTCGATGATGGTCGCGGTGGAGAGTGCGCCACCCGCGCACATCGTGATCAGCGCGGTCGAGCGATTCGAGCGTTCGAGTTCGTGCAGCGCAGTGGTGATCAGGCGGGACCCGGTGGAGCCGACCGGGTGCCCGAGGGCGATCGCACCGCCGTTGACGTTGACCTTGTCCATGTCGGCTCCGTGGACCTGGGCCCACGACAGCACGACAGACGCGAAAGCCTCGTTGATCTCGATGATGTCGATGTCCGACAACGACATTCCGGTGCGCTCGAGGACTGCTCGGGTGGAGTCGATCGGACCGTCGAGGTGGTAGTACGGGTCGGAGCCGACCAGGGTGGAGGCGAGGATACGTGCCCGCGGACGCAGACCCGACTCACGGGCCTTGTCTTCGCTCATGAGAAGCACTGCCGCGGCGCCGTCGCTGACCTGCGACGAGTTACCGGCAGTGTGGATGCCGCCCTCGATGACGGGCTTCAGACCCGCCAGGCCCTCCGCAGTGGTCTCACGGAGCCCGCCGTCGCGGGTGACCGTCGCGGTCTCACCGGTGGGCTCGCCTTCCTTCGTGACGACGGGCGCCTCCACCGGAACGATCTCGCGGTCGAACCGGCCCTCGGCCCACGCCTGGGCTGCCCGCCGCTGCGATTCGAGTCCGAATGCGTCGACGTCGTCGCGCTTGATGCCACGCAGGTCGGCGATGCGCTCGGCGGAGGTGAACTGGTCGCCCATGTCGATGGACCAGTCGGCAGGGTACGGGTTTCCCGTACCGGGAGCGTTGGCCTGACCGAGGAATACCCGGCTCATCACCTCTACACCGCAACCGATCCCGGCGTCGGCCTGGCCGGAGGCGATCAGGCCGGCAACCATGTGCACAGCCTGCTGCGACGAGCTGCAGGCGCAGTCGATGGTGGTCGCTGCGGTCGTGTACGGGAGGCCGGCGTGAAGCCACGCCTGCCGCGTCACGTTGTTCGACTGCTCCCCCGCCTGGGTCACGGCGCCACCGACGAGTTGGCCGACCTGCTCCGCGGGAAGCCCGGTCCGGTCCAGGACTGCCTTCTGGGCCGCACCCAGCAGCACTGCGGGGTGCACCCCGGCCAGCTGGCCGCGGCGACGCCCGATCGGCGTCCGTGCGGCTTCGACGATGACGACGTTGTTCATGCCACTCCCTGCATTACCGAGCTACTGAAAACTGCGTTTCTACCTTACTGAAATTTATTCTATTTCTGAGGTGGAGCGAGGACCTGCGCTGTCCCACCGAGCGGGACCACCCTGGTCACGAACACGACTCGGTGCAGCCGGATTCGTCAGACGAGGTCACCGAGCAATCGATCGCACGCGACCCGCAGATCCGATTCAATCTCGGGGATCGACGTACGCCCATTGAGCGCAGACTGCACCAGCCCGAACCACAACGCGACGACGAGCCGGAGCACGGTCGCGTCCAGGACTGTCGGCTCCTCGATCCGCACAGCGCCGAGAAGCAACCGGTCGAACTGCTGGTCGATTCTCGCTACATCGGGGATCGTGGCCGCGTTCGACATCGCGGCCGACTGAATCATGGCCGTCGCGAGCCGCGGCGTACGCAACAGTGCGCGCGTCGCCTGCAGCAGCGCATCGCACACCGCCTCCGAAGGCGCCATCGCGGCGTGCGCACGCCTCGAGAGCTGGGCGCCCATCCGGTCGATCTGGTCGACCATGACCGCAACGAACAGGTGGGTCTTCGACGGGAAGTAGCGGTAGAGCGTGCCTATCGCGACGCCGGCCAGCCTCGCAACCTCCTGCATCTGGACACGTTCGAGTTCTTTCTCCGCACCGAGCTGGGCAGCCGCCTTCAGGATCCGCCCGTGCCGCGCACGCTGTTCCATCGAACTCGGCTCGGCCGCATCACGAGCCTCTGAGAGCCTGGGCATTCCTCACCTCTTCCTTTGCCCGGTCGACGGCCGACAGTAGATCGGGCAACACCGCTCGAGCGCTTCCGTCCTGGTCAGCAGGATCCGCCTCGCCCGGTCAACCCACTCCCGCACAGCGGGACAACATCCACGCGCCGAACCCACCGCACTCAAACTAGAATGAATACTAATTTTGGTTCGGAGCCGATTCCGAGGAGCCGAACCGACCGAACACGGGAGACTCTCCATGGGTGAATCTGTCAGCCTGGCCGGACGCGCGGCAGTGGTCACGGGCGCCGGAGCCGGCCTCGGCCGCTCCGAGGCGCTCGCACTGGCCACAGCCGGTGCCGCGGTCGTCGTCAACGACATGGGCGACGCAGCACACGCAGTCGCGGAAGAGATCATTGCGGCAGGCGGACAGGCGATCGCCGTGACCGGTGACGTCTCCGACTGGTCGCTCGGTGGCCGCCTCATCGAGGAGTCCGTCAAGGCGTTCGGCTCGTTCGACATCCTCGTCAACAATGCCGGCATCATTCGCGACAAAATGATCTTCAACCTCACCGAATCCGATTGGGACGACGTAATTCGCGTGCACCTCAAGGGCCACGCCGCGACCTCCCACGCTGCCGCGGTCCACTGGCGCGCAGCCAGCAAGGAGACCGGTGACCCCGTGTACGGCCGCATCATCAACACCTCATCGGAAGCGTTCCTGTTCGGCTCCGCCGGACAGCCCAACTACTCGGCCGCCAAGGCGGGCATCACCGCCCTGACGCTGTCCACCGCACAGGGACTCTCCCGCTACGGCGTCACCGCGAACGCGATCTGCCCGCGCGCCCGGACGGCCATGACCGCCGAGGCATTCGGCGAGGCAGACGCTGCGAACACCGGTCTCGACCCACTCGCACCCGAGCGCGTCGGCACGCTCGTGTCATACCTGGCCTCACCCGCCTCGCACGAGATCAACGGCCAGGTGTTCGTGGTGTACGGCAAGATGGTCGCACTCATGGCCTCCCCGAAGCTCGAAAATCGTTTCGACGCCGCAGGTTCCGCTTTCACTGTCGAAGAACTCGACGAGCAGCTGTCGTCGTACTTCACCGGTCGCGGCCAGTACGAGACGTACGCTGCCTACAGCATTGCGGAACTGGAGAAGGCCGCACTCGCAGTCGACTGATCACGTCACTCGAAGGAGCACGGCATGAGACTTGCAGGGAAAGTCGCGATCGTCACCGGCGGAGCCGGCGGTATCGGTCGCGGTATCGTCCGAGCATTCACCAAGGAGGGTGCTCACGTCCTCTTCGTCGACATCGACGAAGTCAAGGGCACCGACCTCGAGGCCGAACTCGACGGCGCGGGAAAGTTCATCAACGCAGACATTTCCCAGAAAAACAGCGCCGCAACGATTGTCGATGCCGCGATTCAAGCATTCGGGAAGGTCGACGTCCTCGTCAACAACGCGCACGTGTCGCGCCAGGCACCGCTGCTCGAGACCACGCAGGAAATGTTCGACCTGTCCTTCGGCACGGGCTTCTATCCGACCCTCTGGCTCATGCAGGCCGCACACGCAGAACTCGCTGCGAATCAGGGTTCGGTGATCAACTTTGCGTCCGGAGCCGGCATCGACGGTAACGTCACGCAGGCCTCGTACGCCGCGGCGAAGGAAGCGATCCGCGGGATCAGCCGGGTTGCTGCCAACGAGTGGGCCTCCGACAACATCAACGTCAATCTCATCTCGCCGCTGGCCTTGACCGAAGGTGTGCAGGCGTACATCGAGGCGAATCCGGGCGTCGAGGACGTCCTGCTCGCCAAGACGCCGCTGCACCGGTTCGGAGATCCGGAATCCGATATCGGGCGTGTCGCAGTGTTCCTTGCCAGCGACGACGCTTCGTACATGACCGGCCAAACACTGATGGTCGACGGCGGCAGCATCAAACTGCGCTGATCGGTTCGGCAGCTCACACGACTCGGCCCCGGCAGGATTTCCTGCCGGGGCCGAGTCGTGTGGTCGGACTCAGGCGCTCTTGTCGCGGCGTTCGCGGTCGGGCTTGCGTGGCACGATCGTCGGGAGCACGTTGTCGGTCACGGTTTCTGCGGTGATGACAACCTTCTCGACGTCATCGCGGCTCGGGATGTCGTACATCACCGGCAGCAGGACTTCTTCGATGATCGCACGGAGCCCGCGGGCACCGGTACCGCGCAGAATCGCCTGGTCGGCGACGGCCTCGAGCCCGTCCCTGGTGAAATCGAGTTCCACCCCGTCCATCTCGAACAGACGCACGTACTGCTTGACGAGTGCGTTCTTCGGCTCCGACAGAATCTCGACGAGCGAGTCCTTGTCGAGATTGGTCACCGACGCGACAATCGGCAGGCGACCGATGAACTCGGGAATGAGCCCGAACTTGATCAGATCTTCCGGCATGACATCGGCGAAGTGATCGGTGGTGTCGATCTCGGCCTTCGACCGCACCTCGGCGCCGAAACCGATGCCCCGCTTGCCGACGCGATCGGAAACAATGCGCTCGAGACCCGCAAAAGCACCGGCCACGATGAACAGCACATTCGTGGTGTCGATCTGGATGAACTCCTGGTGCGGATGCTTCCGGCCGCCCTGCGGTGGCACCGACGCCTGCGTACCCTCGAGGATCTTCAGCAGCGCCTGCTGGACACCCTCGCCCGACACATCGCGAGTGATCGACGGATTCTCGCTCTTGCGCGCAATCTTGTCGACCTCGTCGATGTAGATGATGCCGGTCTCGGCGCGCTTGACGTCGTAGTCGGCGGCCTGAATCAGTTTGAGGAGGATGTTCTCGACGTCCTCACCGACATATCCGGCCTCCGTGAGAGCGGTGGCATCGGCGATCGCGAACGGCACGTTGAGCATCTTCGCGAGAGTTTGGGCGAGGTAGGTCTTGCCACAGCCCGTGGGTCCGAGCAGAAGAATATTCGACTTGGCGAGTTCGACCGACTCACCGCGTGAGTCGCGCGTCTTGTCGCCGGCCTGGATGCGCTTGTAATGGTTGTAGACGGCCACCGCAAGCGACCTCTTTGCAGAATCCTGGCCGATCACATAATTGTCGAGGAATTCCCGGATTTCGGCCGGCTTGGGCAGTTCGTCGAGCTTGACCTCGCTCGTTTCGGCGAGTTCCTCTTCGATGATCTCGTTGCAGAGGTCGATGCACTCGTCGCAGATGTAGACCCCGGGGCCCGCAATGAGCTTCTTGACCTGCTTCTGGCTCTTTCCGCAGAACGAGCACTTGAGCAGATCCCCGCCGTCACCGATACGTGCCATCTGTCAGGTCCCTACTTCCTCGTGTGCGTGCAACCGATCCCGTGTCCGTCGACGAACGCCGGCCCGGGGAGCGGGCCCTTTGATCGACCGTACCCGGACTTCGGTACGCGGGTCGACAGGTTCTCCGCGTTTCCGGTCAGATTTGTGCGCGCCGACAGCGGCGCAGCTCACACCCTGCACAACGGCCCGGTCGAACACACTCGGAGGTTCGACCGGGCCGGGCGTGACTATGCCTGAGCAGACAACTTGCGGTACTCGAGCACGTTGTCGATCAGACCGTACTCGACCGCCTCGGCAGCGGTGAGGATCTTGTCCCGATCGGTGTCCTTGCGAATCTGTTCGGGATCCTTACCGGTGTGCTTGGCCAGCGTCGTCTCCATCAAGCGGCGCATACGCTCGATCTCAGCGGCCTGGATCTCCAGGTCCGAGACCTGACCCTGGATGCCGCCGGTGGCCGGCTGGTGGATGAGCACGCGGGCGTTCGGCAGCGCAAGGCGCTTACCCGGGGTACCTGCCGCGAGCAGCACAGCTGCCGCCGAGGCCGCCTGGCCGAGGCACACGGTGGTGATGTCGGCGCGGACGTACTGCATGGTGTCGTAGATCGCCATCAGCGACGTGAACGAACCACCGGGTGAATTGATGTACATGGTGATGTCGCGGTCGGGATCGAGCGACTCGAGCACGAGCAGCTGAGCCATGACATCGTTCGCGGACGCGTCGTCGACCTGAACGCCCAGGAAGATGATGCGCTCTTCGAAGAGCTTGTTGTACGGGTTGGATTCCTTGACGCCGTAGCTCGAGTGCTCGATGAACGACGGGAGGATGTAACGGCTCGCCGGTGAATTCGGGGCCTGGCCGCCGAGTTGGCGCGGATCGAACATGTTGGTCATCGCTTCTCCAAGAAAGTGTGGGACGTGGAGCGGGTCGGGGCCTCGGGGACTAGCTCGACGTGCCGCCGGCCTGCTGGGCCCGCGCGACGACGTGGTCGACGAAGCCGTATTCGAGTGCCTGCTGTGCCGTGAACCAGCGGTCGCGGTCCGAGTCGAGGGTGATCTGCTCGACGGTCTGCCCGGTGTGCTCGGCGATCAGCTCGGCCATCTCACGCTTGGTGTGTGCGAACTGCTCGGCCATGATGGCGATATCGCTGGCAGTACCACCGATACCGGCGGACGGCTGGTGCATCATGATCCGCGCGTGCGGCAGAGCGTAACGCTTGCCCTTGGTGCCTGCCGAGAGGAGGAACTGCCCCATCGACGCAGCCAGCCCCATCGCAAAGGTCGCCACATCGCACTCCACGAACTTCATCGTGTCGTAGATCGCCATACCCGAGGTGACCGAACCACCCGGGGAGTTGATGTACAGCGAGATGTCGCGGGTAGGGTCTTCCGCCGACAGCAACAGGATCTGTGCACAGAGCTTGTTGGCGATGTCGTCGTCGACCTGGGTGCCGAGGAAGATGATGCGCTCGCGGAGCAGGCGTTCGTACACCGAGTCGCTGAGGTTCAGCCCAGCGGTGGCCGAGGTCATCGTCGGGCCGATGGATGTCGCCGGATTCTGAGGAGTCACGGGTACCTGCCTTCTCGTCAATCGTGGATTGCTGTCATTGACAGTAACGAAACAGGGCGGCACCGGATGCCCGGTGCCGCCCTTCTTCGCTCAAAGCGGAAAAGATCCGATTACTCGGATGCCTTCTCCTCGGCCGCCTCGGCGTCCTCGGCAGCTTCATCCGAGTCGGCCTTCGGGCCACCGAAGAGCTCGGAGGTGTCGACGGTCGCGCCGGTGGTGTCGGTGACCGCGACACGGTCGACGACGGTGCCGAGAGCCTTGCCGCGACGAACGTCCGCGAAGATCGCGCCGAGCTGGTTGGCCTGGCTGATCTGCTGGATGAACTGCTCCGGCGGAATGCCGTAGCGCTGTGCCTGGAAGAAGATCCGCTCGGTGAGCTCTTCCTGCTCGACCGTCGTGTTCTCCGACTCGGCGATCGCATCGAGAAGCAGCTGGGTCTTGACGGACCGCTCTGCGGACTCGCGAGCTTCCTTGTCGAACTCTTCGCGGCTCGAACCCTGGGCCTCGAGCAGCTTGTCGAGCTCGGCCTCGTCGTGGTCGAGCTCGTGGATCGCGTCGTGCAGTGCACTGTCGATCTCGGCCTGGACGACGGCCTCGGGCAGCGGCACCTCGACCTTCTCGAGGAGTTCTTCGAGCACCTTGTCGCGGATCTGACCTGCCTGCTCGACCTGCTTGACGCGGCCGACACGCTCACGCAGGTCTGCCTTCAGTTCGTCGAGGGTGTCGAACTCGCTCGCGAGCTGGGCGAACTCGTCGTCCTCAGCCGGAAGTTCGCGCTCCTTGACCGTGTTCACCTTGACGGTGACGACGGCTTCCTTGCCCGCGTACTCACCTGCGACGAGCGTGGAGGTGAACTCCTTCGACCCGCCGGCCTCGAGACCGACGATGGCCTCGTCGAGGCCCTCGATGAGCTGGCCGGAGCCGACCTCGTGGGACAGCCCCTCGGTGGCAGCCTCAGTGACCTCTTCGCCGTCGACAGTGGCAGACAGGTCGATCGAGACGAAGTCGCCGTCCTGCACAGCGCGCTCGACACCGGTCAGAGTGCCGAAACGCTGCCGCAGCGACAGCAACTGCTCTTCGATGTCCTCGTCGGAGATCTCGACGGGATCGACGGTGACCGCGATCTCGGAGAAGTCGGGGAGGGTGACCTCGGGGCGTACGTCGACCTCCGCAGCGAAGACGAGTTCGACGTTGTCCTCGAGCTTCGTGATGTCGATCTCCGGCTGACCGATCGCCTTGACCTCGTTCGTGGTCACTGCCTCGGAGTAGCGCGACTGGATCGCGTCGTTGACGACCTGCTCGAGCACCGCACCGCGACCGACGCGAGCCTCGAGAATCTTGCGCGGGGCCTTGCCGGGACGGAACCCGGGGATCCGCACCTGACCTGCGAGGGACTTGAAGGCGCGGTCGAAATCAGGCTGGAGCTCCTCGAAGGGCACCTCAACGTTGATACGGACTCGCGTCGGGCTCAGCTGCTCGACGGTGCTCTTCACGGACATGACTCCTTCTTGTCGTGCTCTTGTCGGTCGTTCGTTCTCACTACTGAGCGCCCTGACGCTGTTCGATCTGGTCGGGATGACAGGATTCGAACCTGCGACCCTCCGCTCCCAAAGCGGATGCGCTACCAAGCTGCGCCACATCCCGTCGTACCTAGTGCTCCCGCCATGGCGCCGGGGGCCGGACTGAATCCTACGGCCCCCCGATTATGAATTCCAAAGCCGGGTTCGGTACAGTCTCATCCTGCAAGCGGCAAACGCCGGAGAACACCGGAAAACTACCCGGTGAGCACCGACGAAGCCACAGGCACGGGGATGTAGCTCAATGGTAGAGCCCCAGTCTTCCAAACTGGCTACGCGGGTTCGATTCCCGTCATCCCCTCCAGCGAACCGCCCGGATCTCGTCGAGATCTCGGGCGGTTCTCGTTTCTGCACCGCCCGGATCACCGTTTCGACTCGATCCCTCGAAGCCGACTCGAATCCGAGACCGAACACCCGTCCGCTGTGAGAGCGTCGCCAGTGTGAGCGCGACACCCGACCGCACGTCGATGAGGTCCGGCGCGGCGGAGGCCGCCGCCGCCTCGCGGTCGTCCGTCGTCGCAGCAGTGCTCCTCGACGCCGTGCCGGAATGGGATCGTGTCACCGCGATGCTCGCGCCCGGGAATCTGGAAGCAGCGGCGTTCCGGCACCGGGTGGTCGAGGTTCCCATCGGACTCGAGGTCACCCGCCGCAGCGCTGATCACGACGACACACCGTGGCACCTCGACCGGATATCGCTGACCGGCACCGCCGGCTTTCCGGACGTGCTGGCGCTGACGCCCACCGTCCCCGAGACCATGGAGAGCCATCGTGCGAGCTGGGGCCTCACGCTCGTGGACGGTCTGACCGGTGGCCAGGCTGCACTCGTGATCAGCATCGTTCGTCCCGAACGGGGCGGACACGGTGCACCCGGGCAGAACGGCCGCGAACACCACGGCTCGGTATGGACGTGGCTGCGCAGCATGTCGGAACACACTGCGGAAGCGATTCGCTCGTCGACCGAACTTCTCGTGGGCAGCACCACCGACCTGGTGAAAGCAATCGTCGCACCGGCTTCGCAACCACTCCCGCACCATGCCTATCCGACGAGCGGCCCGCACCGACTTCATACCCTCGACATCCCCCGCGGCGAGATGCACGCCGCAGCGAAGCGCGCCGGTTGCGGACTCGAAAGTGGTGTCGCAGCCGCTGTGTTGCTCGGATACGCGTCGTATCGGCACGTGCACGGCTCCCCCGCGGACGATCCGTTCGCCGCGACCCCTGGCGCCGGATCCGAGGAACCCGCTCAGGTCAGCCTCGGCGGCACCGAGATCGAGGACGGACCAGTCGCCTTGATGCAGCGCATCGACCGTGTGACCGCGGGCATGCCCGACGACCCGAACGCACTTCCCAGTACGCGGATGTTCGGTCACGACGATGTGCTGACCTGCACGGTCCCCGGTTCGGCGACCCCCCTGTTCGTGGCGGGCGCCGGCATCGCGCGGTACTACGGTTTCGGCCGCACCCTGGGGTCTGCGATCAACGCAACCCTGATGTCGTACCTGGACATGTGTTGTGTCGGCCTCACTGTCGACCCCGCCGCGGTGCCCGACCGCACCGTGTTCGACGAATGCCTGCGCACGGGTCTGCGGACCGTCCTCGACAGCTGACCGAATCGGTACGCTGGAGCGCAGACCGGAAGACCTCGTCGTAGGGACTCACCGTGGAACTCCTGCTGATCCTCGCCGTTGTGGCAGTAGTCGTGTACTTCGTGGCACGCTCACAGAAATCCACCACTCGCCAGGCCGCCGGCAACCTCGACGACGCCAAAGCCGAGGCCCGACAGGCCATCGAACGGCTCGGAGGCCAGGTCTACAACCTCACCGGCACCGACGACGCGTCCCGTCAGGCACTCGCCGACGCCGCCGAGCGCTACACAGCGGCCGGTTCGCAGATCGACCAGGCCCGGTCCCCCGTCCAAGCGCGCCTGGCGAAACAGACCGCGCTCGAGGGTCTGTACTACATTCGCGCCGCACGCATCGCGATGGACATGGACCCCGGGCCCGAGATCCCCACGCTGGACGGCCAGAAGTCTGCTGGTGCCGTGACGGAGGACCGGCAGGTCGAGTTCGAGGGCCGCCAGGTGGCAGCGTCACCATCGCCGTCAGCGCGCACTCCGAACTACTACCCGGGTGGCCGTGTCGCGGGCCGTCCGGTTCCGGCGGGATGGTACTCCGAGCCGTGGTGGAAGCCTGCGCTCGTCGCGGGTGCGTGGGGCGTCGGGTCGATGCTGCTGTTCTCGTCGTTGTTCACGGGCATGGCGGGAGTGCCGTACGGTGCGCAGGAGTTCGAGAGTGGAGCGGCGGACGGTTCGGACGGCGTCGCGGGCGATCACGTCGGCGACGACGGCAGCGGTTTCGACGGAGGCGGTTCCGACGGCGGGATCGGTGATGTCGGTGGCGGCGACGGCGGATTCGGCGACTTCGGGTTCGACGGGTTCTGACCTACCGATCACACGTTCACTTCGGTTGGCAGACCTCGCACCAGAACAGGTTCCGCGCTCCCATCACCTTGTGGAGCACCGGCGTGCTGCACACCCGGCACTGCTCCCCCGCTCGCCGGTACACATAGGTGCGGGGCCGGTCCTTCGCATATGCGGGTGCGCCGTGGTCGTGTTCGGAACGCACGACGTGCATGCGGCCCCGCGCCATCCCCACCTGCATCAACTCGACGAGATCGGCCCAGATCTCATCGAATTCGGCACGTGAGAGATTCCTACCGGGTCGTTCGGGGTGGATTCCGTGCCGGAACAACACTTCGGCGCGGTACACATTGCCGATTCCGGCGATGACCGTTTGGTCCATGAGCAGACCCCCGATCGGGCTGCGGGAGCGGCTGATCCTCGCCCACGCCTGCTCCGGATCGGCGTCGGCACGCAACGGGTCCGGGCCGAGGCGCGCTTCGATGGCGTCGACCTCGCCCTCGGTGAGGACCTCGCATGCGGCCGGTCCGCGCAGATCACTGCCGTGTCCCGAACCGGTCATCCGCATGCGGACCTGCCCGGTGGGTTCGCCGAGTGGGAGCTCGGAATCGGTGAACGCGCCAT
Organism: Rhodococcus sp. F64268; assembly: GCF_023015605.1. Taxonomy (NCBI): domain Bacteria; kingdom Bacillati; phylum Actinomycetota; class Actinomycetes; order Mycobacteriales; family Nocardiaceae; genus Rhodococcus; species Rhodococcus sp. F64268. The sequence continues at coordinate 114,738 of NZ_JALKAI010000006.1, read as the reverse complement.
AGATTCCGAGGTGCACATGCACGGTCAGCGCGCCCTCGTAGTGATGGAACAGGTGCTTACCCCACGCGTCGGCGTGCGTGAGGACCCGTCCGGTCACCGCGGCTGCGCCGTCGGCGAAGCGCCCCTGGGGGCTGGACACCCGCACCGGCGCACCCGCGTACCACTCGTGGTGCAACCGGGCGAGCCGGTGCAGGATGTGTCCTTCGGGCACCGGTCAGTTCGCGCCCGGCACTGCGGGTGCGTCGCCGGACTTCTCGTATGCCGCGAGAATATCGATGCGCCGCTGGTGGCGTTCCTCGTTCGACCACTCCGTCGACAGGAAAGCATCGACGATCGCGAGTGTCTCCTCGAGCGAGTGCATCCGGCCGCCGATACCGATCAGCTGGGCATTGTTGTGCTCACGGGCAAGTTTGGCCGTCTCGACGCTCCAGGCCAGCGCGCAGCGCGCACCAGGGACCTTGTTCGCGGCGATCTGCTCGCCGTTGCCGCTGCCGCCGAGGACGAGGCCGAGGCTGCCCGGGTCCGCAACCGTGCGGCGCGCGGCCTCGATGCAGAACGCCGGGTAGTCGTCGAGTGCGTCGTATTCGAAGGCACCGCAATCGACGGCTTCGTGACCGTTCGCCGTCAGGTGCTCGATGATCTGATTCTTCCGTTCGAAACCGGCATGGTCGGCTCCCAGGTAAACGCGCATGAACAGAGTCTAGACAAGCACTGCGAGGAGCACGGAATCACGCCACCCCCTCACATAGGGTTACCTCACCTAACCCGCTGGATTGAGCGAATGTTCACAACACAAAGCCGATCGGCACGCCTCATCCTCGGCGCGGCCGCCGCCGTCACCGCACTTCTCCTGTCGGCGTGTGGCACGAGTTCGTCCGACGACACGACTGCCTCTGCCGAGTCCTACACCGTCGAGCACGCCATGGGCGAGACCACGATCGAGGGCACGCCGGAACGGATCGTCGTCATCGACTCTCCGCACCTCGACGCCCTCGTTGCGCTGGGGATCACGCCGGTCGGTGCCACCGAATCCGGTGCCGCGACCGGTGTCCCCGCGTACCTCGCCGAAGATCTCGAGGACACCGAGATCGTCGGCCCGACGATGGAGCCCGACCTCGAGGCCATCGCAAGCCTGAACCCCGATCTCATCATCGGCGCGCAGGTACGACACGAGGCGCTCTACGAGCAGCTCTCGGCGATCGCGCCGACGGTCTTCTCCGTGAACTCGGGAACCGACTGGGAGGAGCAGGCGCGCATCACCGCCGCCGCAGTGGGCGAGACGGATCAGATGGAAACGTTGCTCACCGGGGTCGAGGAACGCGCCGCACAGATCGGTGACGAGATCGGTGCCGAAGGACAGACCGCCTCGATGGTGCGGTTCCGGCCGGACAACTTCCGTCTGTACGGTCCCGACACCTTCTCCGGCACGATCCTCACCCAGGTCGGCTACGATCTCGGCGCGGACCGCGCCTGGAACGAGTACTCGATGCTCGAACTCAGCCCCGAGAACTACACCGAGATCGACGGCGAGGTGGTCTTCTTCACCAACCCCGGAGGCGATCCGGCAGCAACCACGATGGCAGCGGTGACCGGGCTGTGGGGCGCACAGCCCGGTGTCGCAGCAGGAAACGTCCACGAGTTCGAGGACGAGACCTGGATGGTCGGCATCGGCGTTGTCGGTGCGAACACCATCCTCGACGACCTCGAGAAGACCCTGGGCTGACAAACCTCCGCAGAAAGGTGTCCTCCACCTCCGCCTGAGCTGGAGGACACCTTTTCGAGCGCGCCTCGTCAGTCGAAGGCCCGTCAGTCGAAGGCCGGATCCTCGTCGCGGCTGCGCTTGAGTTCGAAGAAGTGCGGGTACGAAGCGAGCGCAACGACCCCATCCCACACCTTGCCCGCGTCTTCACCACGCGGGATCTTCGACAGCACCGGCCCGAAGAACGCAACACCGTTGACGTGGATCGTGGGGGTGCCCACGTCCGGGCCCACTGCGTCCATCCCCGCCGCGTGACTTGCGCGTAGCGCCTCGTCATAGTCCTGACTGTCGGCGGCCTGGGCGAGGACGGGGTCGAGGTCGAGCTCTGCAAGGGCACCGGCGATGACGTCGGTGAAGTCCTTGTTTCCCTCATTGTGGATGCGGGTGCCCATCGCGGTGTAGAGACTCTCGAGAATCTCGTCGCCATACTTCTGGGATGCGGCGATCGCCACACGCACCGGCCCCCACGCCGTCTTCATCATCTCGGCGTAGGCGTCGGGCAGCTCACGGCCTTCGTTGAGGACGGCGAGGCTCATGACATGGAAGCGTGCTTCGATATCGCGGACCTTGGTTACTTCGAGAATCCACCGCGAGGTGATCCAGCACCACGGGCAAAGCGGGTCGAACCAGAAGTCGGCGGTGTCCTTACCGGCGGCACCGGTTGTCTGGTTGCTCAAGACGGTCTCCTCACACGGGTCGGGTTGCACGGAGTGCAACACAGTCCAGCGGGGCATTCTTCCCGATCTTCGCCGCAGCAACGCGCGGTCCCCGTACCGTCGGACACGAAGACCGGGACGTAGCGCATCGGGCGAGTAAGCGCCATCGCGTACGGACAAGCGAACGAGAGGTCATGCGATGTCTGGTGAGAAGACCTTCGTGATCGTCGGTGCCGGACTCGCCGGTGCAAAGGTGGCGGAGGAACTGCGTGCACGCGATTTTCCGGGGCAGGTCGTACTGATCGGCGCCGAAGAGCATCTGCCGTACGAGCGACCGCCGCTGTCGAAGGAGTATTTCGCCGGCGCCAAGCGACTTCTCGACTTCACTGTGCAGCGCGGCGACTGGTACCGGGACCATCGTGTCGACCTTCGTCTCGGGACGACGGTCACCGCGATCGATCCCGCCGCGCACACGGTTTCGTTGCCGGACGGCTCGACCGTCCACTACGACAAGCTGGCACTCGCGACCGGATCACGATCCCGGCGTCTCCCCCTGCCCGGCGCCGATGCGCCGGGAGTTCACGTCCTACGCACCGTCGGGGAAGCCGACGAGCTTCTCGCCGCGATCCGCCGCGACAACGGCCCTGCCGCTCACCTGGCGATCATCGGGGCCGGTTGGATCGGTCTCGAGATCGCGGCGGGCTCGCGGGGCCGCGGCGCCGAAGTAACGGTCATCGAATCGGCACAGACTCCCCTGCATGCGGCGCTCGGCCCCGAGATGGGCGCGGTGTTCGCCGAGTTGCACCGGTCGCACGGTGTGGACCTGCGGCTCGGGACGTCCGTATCCGAGATCGCCGTCGCGGGCGGGCGCGCTGCCGGCGTCGTTCTCGCTGACGGCACTTCGGTGCACGCCGACGCGGTGCTCGTCGCTGTCGGCGCCGCACCGAATGTCGAACTCGCCCGGAACGCCGGTCTCGACGTCGACACCGGAGTGCTCGTCGACGCATCACTGGCCACCAGCGATCCCGACATCGTTGCGGTCGGCGACATCGCGGAGGCCGAACATCCCGAACTCGGGTGCCGTGTCCGGGTAGAGCACTGGGCCAACGCTCTCAATCAGCCTGCGGTGGCCGCGGCCACGATGCTCGGAATCGACGCCTCCTACGACAGGCTGCCCTACTTCTTCACCGACCAGTACGACCTCGGGATGGAGTACGTCGGGCTCGCCCCGCCCGATGCACACGTGGTCACCCGAGGGGACGTAGCGAAACACGAATTCCTCGCGTTCTGGCTCGACGACGACAACACGGTGCGGGCAGGCATGAACGTGAACATCTGGGACGCGGGCGACGACATCCGCACACTCATCTCGTCGGGTTCGCGCGTCGACGCCGTTCGACTTGCCGACGCGAACGTGCCGTTGGCGGACGTCGCCACCTGAACACGGCCCCACCATGATGGGATGGATCCCGACCGACATCCCGTCGTGAGAAGGAGTTCTTCTGTGGCACCACCGAACCTGACCCGTGAGCAGGCCGCCGAGCGGGCAGCGGTCCTGCGCGTCGACAACTACACCGTCGTCCTCGACCTCACCGATGGGTCCGGAGGGCCGGGAGCCACCACATTCCGCTCCGTCACCACGGTGACGTTCGATGCGACCGAGGGTGCGTCCACCTTCATCGATCTGATCGCGCAGACCGTGCATTCGGCAACACTCAACGGCTCCCCCGTGGACGTGTCCGGATACAGCGAGGACACCGGCATCGCGCTGTCCGGACTCGCCGCGCGCAACGAACTCGTGGTCGACGCAGACTGCCTGTACACGAACACCGGCGAGGGTCTACATCGGTTCGTCGACCCGACCGACGACGCGGTGTACCTGTACTCGCAGTTCGAGACGGCCGACGCCAAGCGGATGTTCGCGTGTTTCGACCAGCCCGATCTGAAGGCCACCTTCACTCTGTCCGTGACCGCGCCCGTCGACTGGAAGGTGATCTCGAACTCGGAGACCGTGCAGACCACCGCGGCGACGCCCGGTCAGCACCACTTCCGCACCACGCCGCGGATGAGCACCTACCTCGTCGCGCTCATCGCGGGCCCGTACGCCGAGTGGACCGACACCTACACCGACGAGCACGGCACGATCCCTCTCGGCCTCTACTGCCGCGCGTCCCTGGCCGAGTTCATGGACGCTGAGCGCCTGTTCACGGAAACCAAACAGGGCTTCGGCTTCTATCACGAGAACTTCGGCATGCCGTACGCCTTCGGCAAGTACGACCAGCTGTTCGTGCCGGAGTTCAATGCCGGCGCAATGGAGAACGCCGGCGCTGTGACGTTCCTCGAGGACTACGTCTTCCGTTCCAAGGTCACCCGCTATTCCTACGAGCGACGCGCCGAAACCATCCTGCACGAGATGGCACACATGTGGTTCGGCGATCTGGTCACCATGCGCTGGTGGGACGACCTGTGGCTCAACGAGTCCTTCGCGACGTTCGCATCCGTCCTCTCGCAGGCCTCGGCCACCGAGTACACCAACGCGTGGACGACGTTCGCCAACGTCGAGAAGTCATGGGCGTATCGGCAGGATCAGCTGCCGTCCACCCACCCGATCGCCGCGGACATCCCCGACCTCGCCGCCGTCGAGGTCAACTTCGACGGCATCACCTACGCGAAGGGCGCCTCGGTGCTCAAGCAGCTCGTCGCCTACGTCGGGCAGGAACCGTTCCTCGAAGGCCTGCGCGCATACTTCCGCGACCACGCCTTCGGCAACGCAACCTTCGACGATCTGCTGGCCGCGCTGGAGAAGTCTTCCGGCCGGGACCTGTCGGGATGGGGTGCCCAGTGGCTCAAGACGACAGGTCTGAACATTCTGCGCCCCGACTTCGAGCTCGACGCCGACGGCAAGTTCTCGCGTTTCGCCGTCGTGCAGGAGGGCGCGCAGCCAGGAGCCGGTGAGTTCCGCGTGCATCGGCTCGCCATCGGTGTCTACGACGACGACGGTTCGGGCGCTCTCGTGCGCACGCACCGCGTCGAGGTCGATGTCGACGCCGCCGCAAGCACCGACATCCCCGAGCTCGTCGGCGTAGGTCGCGGCAAATTCGTGCTCGTCAACGACGACGATCTGACCTACTGCTCGGTCCGGCTCGACGACGAGTCGCTCGCTACGGTGATCGACCGCGTCGGCGACATCGCCGAGCCGCTGCCACGCACGCTGGTGTGGTCGGCGGCGTGGGAGATGACCCGGCAGGCCGAACTCAAAGCGCGCGATTTCGTTGCACTGGTGCAGCGCGGTATCGCCGCGGAGACCGAGGTGGGCGTCGTGCAACGTCTGTTGATGCAGGCGCACACGGCGGTCGGCAGCTACGCCGACCCCACATGGGCCGACGCCTCGGGTTGGAGCGACTACGCGAACCGGCTACTCGAGCTGGCACGTGAAGCGGAGCCGGGGTCGGACCATCAGCTCGCCTTCGTCAACGCACTGTCCACAGCTCGGCTCTCACCGTGGCACACCGAAGTCTTCGAAGAGTTGCTCGGCGGTGATCCGGCGAAGGTCGGACTGCCCGGCCTGGTTGTCGACACCGATTTGCGGTGGCGTCTCGTGCAGGCGCTCGCAGCCGCAGGTGAAGTCGACGCAGAGGGAGTGGAGTCGCCGTTCATCGATGCGGAAGCCGAGCGCGACCCGACTGCGGCCGGTGCCCGGCAGGCAGCGGCGGCACGCGCGGCTCGTCCGCAGGAAGAGGTCAAAGCCCAGGTTTGGCGGACGGTGGTCGGCGACGACACCGTTCCGAACATCACTGCTCGTTCGATCATCGGCGGTTTCGCGCCTGCCGGTCAGTCGGAGCTGCTCGAGGCCTACGTGGAGCGGTATTTCGCGGAGGTGCCCGATGTGTGGGAGCGCCGGTCCAGTGAGGTCGCGCAGACCGTCGTCGTGGGCCTGTATCCGTCCTGGTCGATCAGTGAGGCCTCGGTCGCTGCGGCCGACGAATTCCTTGCCGGTGATCGTCCTCCTGCGCTGCGCCGATTGATCACCGAGGGGCGCGCCGGGATCGTGCGGTCGCTGCGGGCACAGGCGTTCGACGCGTCCTGACGTAGAACGCATACGGCCCGATGTCACCTTCGGTCACTCGAAGTGACCGAAGGTGACATCGGGCCGAAGCGGGTCCTACGGGGCGATGATCGCGTTGGCGATCACGCGAACGGCGCTGATGATGCCGTCGATGAGCTGTCCCTGACCGAACGGCCCGACCGCTGCGGTTACGCCGAGCTGAGCGATCCGGTCGGTGACCTGAGCGGCATCGCGTCCGCTACGGACCTCGACAGCCTTCTGATTCGGGTACACCGCGATGAGCACCGAGTTCTCGGCTTCGGGCGTCGACGGGAAGATCGTGTCGGTCGCCGCAGCCGGGTCCGAGGCATCGGCAACGTATACGTTGAAGCGCACACCGGTGGCGCGGATCGCAGACGTGAGCGTGTCGTCGAGAGCGACCATCTCGTCGTCCGCGAACGGCGGGCCTGCGAACTCGATGCCGTCGGCACGAGCTTCGGAGATTCGGCCGCTCGAGGTCAGAGCCGCAGCGTGCGGCAGCGGCGCGTCGCTGCGCGCCGGGGCATGAATCACGTCACCACTTGCCACTTGCGGTACCTCCGATCAGCTCTGCCGGTGCACCGGCCACGTGTCCGTGATGCGCGTGACGACCGTGCTCGGTCACCTCGTCGGCGGCGGTCCACAGCAGTGCACTGTGGTTCCATTCGTCGCCGAGCTTGTAGGGGTGGTCGGACGCGGCCGGGCCGGGCTTGCGAGGCGCGGTCCAGGAGATAGCCCCGAAGACCAGAACGATCAGCAGCGGGATGCCGACGAATATCAGCGTTGTCTCGAGAATGCTCACACGGAGAAGGTATCCCAGGTGGCTGCGAAAGACCTCACATGCCCCGGATTTGGTCCCGACGAGAGCGCAATTGCCAGGACTCGCCGGTCAGGCGGCACCCTCGCCCAGGTATGGAAGCCAGGTCGGATGCAGGTCCTGCAGCGTGGCCAGCAGTCGCCAGTGCCTGCCTTTCGGCGGAACCAGCGACGCACGCAACGTCCATCCGAGTTCGCTGAGTAGTTTGTCGGCCTTCTTGTGGTTGCAGGGCGCACAGCATGCCACGCAGTTCTCCCAGGCGTGCGCACCACCGCGACTGCGGGGAACGACATGATCGATGGTCTCGGCCTTGGATCCGCAGTACGCGCAGCGATTGCCGTCGCGGTGCATGAGAGCGGCCCGGGTCATAGGTACCCGAGCGTGATAGGGAACCCGGACGTAGGTGCGCAACCGGATCACCGACGGCAACTGCACCGACCATTCGGCCGATCGGACCATCGGTGCAAGCGGGTCGTCGTGCACGGTGTCGGCCTTACCGCCGGCCATGAGAACAACAGCGCGTCGTGCGGGCAGTGCGGTGAGCGGCTCGTAGGTGGCATTGAGCAGCAACACCCGAAGTTTCACCCAATCGGGAAGACCGACGTCATCGCGTACCACGCGCAAGGTGGTGGCCCCCGGCGCCCCGATCGGGACGTCCGCGGGCGGGAGTTGTCGATGTGCTGTGCTGCCGTGCTTCATACGACCTCCGGAAGACTGGAAACAGTGCACCACGGATACCTCCGAATCGCACCTGATTTCCGCGGACGAATCAAGAACTGTCCGATGAACATCCTGTGTCATGGATACGGCGAGGTACGCGACCCCGTACGGGCGCGCTCGTGCCCGTACGGGCACAATGGCCGGTGAGAGGGAGGTAAGCAGAAGACGATGACCGACCAGCAGACCTTCTACGACGAAATCGGCGGCGCCGACACGTTCCGCAGGATCGTCGCGCGCTTCTACGAAGAGGTGGCTAAGGACGAGATCGTCCGGCCCCTCTACCCCGAGGAGGATCTCGGCCCGGCGGAGCGCCGCATGCGGATGTTCCTCGAACAGTACTGGGGTGGTCCACGCACTTATTCGGACGAGCGCGGTCACCCGCGACTGCGGATGCGCCATCATCCGTTCAAGATCGGCCCCCTCGAGCGCGACGCCTGGTTGCGATGCATGCACACCGCGATCGCATCGATCGACGATCGGACACTCGACTCCGCGCATCGTCGTCAACTTGTCGACTACATCGATATGGCGGCGGATTCATTGATGAACTCGCCGGTGTGATCGGTCCAGGTCTCGATCCGGACGTTCGTCAGAGAACGGTCAGACCGAGACCTCCACTTCTGCGCAGGTAGACGGATCCGTATCGGGCGTCGAGGCGGATCCAGGTGTTCGACGCCCGCACCCGTACGACCTCGTCGGCGGCAATGTCGTCAGCGGCCATCGAGTCACGGCCGGTGGTGGGCACGAACCCCATCGCACCGAGCGCGAACACCATCCGCATGGGCACGCCGACGACGGTCTCGCCGCCGCTGACCTCGAGCACCTCCTGTGCGAGCAGCGACGCGGGCGGCCCCTGCGCTCCCGCGTCGCGTGTCAGTGCGACGCCTTGCTGGGCCAGTTCGACGAGAACCCTGGCCGGAACATCATCGACGTGTGCAAATCCCTCGTCCGGCGGCAGCGCCCCGCGCCATGCCGAGTCCATCGCCCATCCCGGATCGATCGCCTTCGCAGTTCCCAGCGACTCGGTGAGCGCGGTGCGCAGCGAATCGGCGGCGACGCAGAGGTCTGCGGGGTGGACGGTTCCTCGCACGATCCGAGCCGCGAGCACATCGAATCCCGTCATGATCCACGCGCTGAGCACGTCATCACCGCGACGCCGCAGCCTCACGACCGCGGCCTCGTCGAGACGCAGTGCGCGGGTGAGGAAGGCGGCGAGATCGGTGCGGTCGCTCTCTCCGGCCAGTGCGACCGCCCGCTCCCCGAAACTCGGCGTGAGGTCAGTCACGCTGCCACCGCAGCAGGTAGGCGCGTTCCTCGTCGGTGAGCCGACGGAGTTTCTGCGCGTCGATGTCGAATGCGGCGATCTGGGTGGACGCGACGATCGAGGGTGCCGCGTCGGCGGGCGCACCTCCGGGCCGAACCTCGTAACCGATCGTGAAGTCGACGGCGCGCACCTTTTCGGTCCACATCATGACGTCGAGGGGGCCGTCGTCGTGTCGCAGCTGTCTGCGATAGCGGACGTGGAGGTCGGCGATCACGGCGCCCTCGCGGAGACTCTGGGTGGGTCGCCCGTCGGCGAAGAGCCACGGTATGCGGGCTTCTTCGAGCAGAGTCACCATCCGCGCGTGGTTGATGTGCTGGAAGACGTCCATGTCGGACCATCGCACGGTCACTTCCGTATGGAATCCGAACTGCTGGCGCGCATCACTCACGCGTCTACCTCCGATCGGGTGCGCCAGTGCGCACCATGCTCCTGATCTGCCGTGCGGCCACTGACAGGGTGGCCAAGTCCAGACTCCCAGATGCGAAGATCTCGTCGAGTGCCGACCTCGCGCGCACGAGCCGCGAGCCGTTCGACATCTCCCAGTCCTCGATCATCTCCGGGCAGGTCTCCCCCAGCTCCGCCCCGGTGAGGACATCGAGGACGAGCGTGCGCAACGATCCGTACAGTTCGTCGCGCAGTGCGAGTCGTGCAAGGGAATGCCACCGGTCGCCGCGTTCGAGTTCCGTGACCGCGGACAGCAGCCGGTCGATGCCGAGGTGCGCATCCATCGCGTAGTACAGCTCCGCGACCTCGTCCTCCTTCCGTTCGACGATGTCCGCGATGTCGATGACGTCGAGAATCGGGAACTGATCGAGTAGGCGGTACACCATCGCGACCAGTTCCGGAGGCGCCTCGTGCGACAGGATGTGCCGCGTCCGTTCCTCCAGATCCAGTACGTGGTGACCGCGCATCCACCCCCCCACCAGCGGAGCAAGATTCGCGAACAACTGCCGGTAACGGCTGATCTCCGCGCCCACGGCCAGTGGCTGGGGCCGATTCGACAAGAGCCACCGCGACGCACGGTCGAGGACACGACGGGATTCGAGCAGCAACTCGTCCGCGAGGTCGGTGGGCAGGTCGGCCGCGCGGATCCGGTCCCAGATCCCGCGCAGGCCGAAGATCTCGGTGACCGCGGCGAACGCTCGGACGGCGTCGGTACGCGAGGCCCCTGTCTCCTCGCAGAGGCGGAAGACGAAGGACACACCGCCGTTGTCGACAGTGTCGTTGGCGAGAATCGTCGCGACGATCTGTCTGCGGAGTGGATGTGCCTTGATACCCGTACGGAACTTCGTGCGGAGTGCGGGCGGAAAGTAGGCGGGTAACCGGGTCGCGAATGTGTCGCTGTCGGGCAGGTCGGTGTCGAGCAGGTCATCGACGAGGGCGAGCTTGACGTGGGCGAGCAGTTGCGAGAGTTCCGGCGAGCTCAGTCCTTCTCCGTCGCCGTGACGCTGTTCGATCTCGGTGTCGTCCGGGAGTGCGTCGAGGACACGGTCGACTCGCCTCTCTTTCTCCAGTTCGGCGATGAGCCGTTGGTGGACGCCGAGCAACGCGGGTGCCGATGCTCGTTCCAGGCCGAGGACACCGTTCTGGCCGATGTTGTCCGCGAGCACGAGTTCGGCGACATCGTCTGTCATCGAGGCGAGCAGTGGGTTGCGTTCCGCGAGGTCGAGGTCGTCGGAGGTGACCATCGAGTCGAGCAGGATCTTGATGTTGACCTCGTGGTCGGAGCAGTCGACACCGGCGGAGTTGTCGATGGCATCGGTGTTGATCTTCCCGCCGTTGCGCGCGTACTCGATCCGCCCGAGCTGGGTGACCCCGAGGTTTCCTCCCTCTCCGATCACCCGGACACGCAGATCCGCGCCGTCCACGCGAACCGTGTCGTTGCCCTTGTCACCGACGTCGGCGTGCGATTCGGTTCGCGCCTTGACGTAGGTACCGATACCCCCGTTCCACAACAGATCGACGGGTGAACGCAGGATCGCGCGGATCAGTTCGGAGGGGGTGAGTTCAGTGACGTGACCGGGCAACCCCAGCGCCGCGCGACCCTGTTCGCTGATCGGAATCGATTTGCGGGTGCGCTCCCACACTCCCCCTCCGGTTCCGATCAGGGCCGGGTTGTAATCCGCCCAGGACGAGCGCGGCATCTCGAAAAGCCTGCTGCGTTCCGCGAACGAGGGTTCCGCCCGAGGGTTCGGGTCGAGGAAGATGTGGCGATGATCGAACGCGGCGACCAACCGGATGTGTTTGCTGAGCAGCATCCCGTTGCCGAACACATCGCCGCTCATGTCGCCGACTCCGACCGCGGTGAAGTCCTGGCTCTGGGTGTCCACTCCGAGTTCACGGAAGTGCCGCTTGACGCTCTCCCATGCACCGCGCGCGGTGATCCCCATCTCCTTGTGGTCGTACCCGGCCGACCCTCCCGATGCGAATGCATCACCGAGCCAGTACCCGTATTCGGCGGCAACCGAGTTGGCGAGATCCGAGAAGGTCGCGGTGCCCTTGTCCGCAGCAACCACCAGATAGGTGTCGTCGTCGTCGTGTCGCACCACTCGCCGCGGCGGAGCCGCGGTGCCACTCGTGCGGTCGAGGTTGTCGGTGAGGTCGAGCAGGGCGGCGATGAATCGCCGGTAACAGGCTTCGCCGGAAGCGCGTGCTGCCTGCCGGTCCGTGGTCGCATCGCCGGTGGGTGCCGGTGGACGCTTGACGACGAACCCGCCTTTCGCTCCGACCGGGACGATCACCGCGTTCTTCACCGCCTGCGCCTTCACCAGGCCGAGGATCTCGGTGCGAAAATCTTCGTGGCGATCCGACCAGCGGAGGCCGCCGCGCGCGACGGCGCCGAAGCGCATGTGCACACCCTCGACATCCGGTGAGTACACGAATACCTCGAACTTCGGCCGCGGCTCCGGGAGCTCCGAGATGCCGCTGGGGTCGAACTTGAACGCCAGGGTCCGGCCGCGCGCCTCGTCGTCAATCTCCGGCACGAAGAAGTTGGTTCGCAAAGTGGATCGGATCAACGACAGCACCGCCCGCAGGATGCGATCGGCCACGAGTGCGGTGACCGCGTCGATCTTCTCGAGCAGTTCATCGGTGATGGCCTGCTCGCGTACCTCGGATGCGTGATCGGGATCGAAGCGGGCAGCGAACAGTTCTACGAGTAGCGCCGTCGTATCGGGTGTGCCGAGCAGGACACCTTCGATGTTGTATTGGCTGTACGGAAACCCCGTCTGCCGAAGGAATTTCGCGTACGCGCGGAGCATCGTGACCTGCCGCCAGGTGAGACCGGCGCGAAGTACGAGTTCGTTGAAACGGTCCGTCTCGGCGTGGCCACGCCACACCGCAGCGAACATATCGGTGATCCGGGCGGCGAGTGTGTGGTCGGTGTCGAACAGGCCGGGATCGACATCGCCCGGAAGGTGCAGGCCGAAGTCGTAGATCCAGCAGTCGACGCCATCGGATCGCGGCAACAAGTAGGGCCGCTCGTCGACGACTTCCACACCGAGGCTTTGCAACACCGGGAGCACACGGCCGAGCGTCACCGGTTCCGCTCCGACGTACAGGGTGAAACGCCAGCTGCGGTGGTCGTCGGTGTCGGAGCGGTAGACGAAGGTGTCGAAGTCGCCGGGACCGAGCGCTTCGAGGCGCATCAGGTCGGCGAGTGCGCGTTCGGAACTGAAGTCCTCTTTGTATGCCTCGGGAGCGGCATCGACGTACCGCTGGACCAGTGCGGGGTCCACCATCGGACGGGACCCTGCGACCTCCGTGATCCGATCTTCCCAGCTGCGACTGGCCTCCGCGAGGAGTGACTGTATTCGTTGCCTGTTGCTCTCGGAGGTGTCGACCTGAGGACGTACATGCTCGGGGAACCGGACGGTCACGTGTAACAGCGCCAAGTCGCCTTCGGACACCCGCGCGGTGTAATCGAGAGTGCCACCGCCGAATTCGTGGAGCAGTACGTTCTGCATCCGGACCCGGACCTTCGTCGTGTATCGATCGCGGGGAAGGTACACCAGGCACGATACATATCGTCCGTACGTGTCCACCCGAACGAAGAGCCGCACCTGTCGGCGGATCTCCACGACGGAGGTCACCGTCTCGTAGAGGGTGTCCGGGTCCATGGACAGCAACTCTGCACGCGGCAGGGTCTGCATGATCTCGAGCATCGACTGCCCGCCGTACGACGACAACTCGACACCTGCGCGTGCGATCACGCCGCGTGCACGCCGTCGGAGCAGCGGGATATCGAGGATGTTCTCGTGCATCGCCGTCACAGTGAGGATGCCGAGGAAGCGGTGCTCGCCGACGGTTCGGCCCTCGTCATCGAGGATCCCGACTCCGACGAAGTACGGATACACCGAGCGGTGCACAGTCGCCGGACGAGCACCTTGAGTGAGCACCAGCAGTGGCCGACGGTCCGGATTCACCTCGGAGGGCAGGTCGATCGGGTCGTCCGTGTCGGAGAGTGTGCGCAGCACACCGAGGCCGCTGTCCGGGACAGCGCGGGAACGGCACACGCCGGAAGTGTCGGGTTCGTCGAATTCGTAGCAGCGATACCCGAGCATCGCGTAGTTCCCGCGAGCGAGCCATCGCAGCAACTCCGCTGTTTCGGTGAGGTCGTCCGCGGACTGGGTCGCCGGCGGGTCTGCAACGAGTACGTCGAGTTCCTCGGCGAGCCGGTTCTGCACGGTACTCATGGCGTCGCTGTCGATGACGACCTGTCGCACATCGTCGAGTACACCGTCGATCTCGCCTTCGATTCCGGCGAGGACGTCCGGCGGTGTGGACGGTTGCAGCTGGATATGAATCCACGATTCGGCGGGCGCGTCGCTCTGCAGCGCACCATCCGGTGTCATTGCGAGAAGCGCCCCGTCCGAGTCGCGGTCCACCGCGAAGACCGGGTGGACGAGCGCGACAATGGTCGCGCCGAGACGCGAGAGCAATGCAGTGGTGGACTCCACGAGCAGCGGCATGTCGTCGGTGACGATCTGGACTGCTGCACCGGCCGCCTCGTCCGCCCGGTACACGCGCGTCGCGGTCGCGCCCGCAGGACGGTCGAGTCCGAGAGCCAGATGCGCCGCTACAGCAGCCTCGAGGTCGCCTATACCGTCAGGGGACTGCAGATACGCGCGCTTCAGAACTCGCACCGTCGACGAAAGATCTCGCGAATCCGCAGATTCCGACATCAACATCACTCCCCTCGCTTGCCGCCGAAACCACAGACGCCGCGGACGGGCCCGTTGTCGAGCCTATCCGCGGCGTCCGATGCCAGGAGGTGAAAGCGCGCGCAGTCACCGATCCGATCCTGTGGTCAGCTCGTCGCGACAACCCGATGCCGGGCGAGGACCTCGCGTTCACCGTCGGTGATGGGTCGCGGACGCTCGGTCGCCACGTCGAACCCGACCAGGACCGCGTCGCCGCGAGCACACACGCCACCGTCGCGGTCGAGCACCGTATGCCTGAGTGTGTAGGAGGTGTTTCCCACATGCAGGGCGACGATCTCGATCGTGAGCGGGCCCGACTCGTCCTTGATGGGTCTCAGGAACTCAACGTCCATTTTCCTCACGGCGATCGCGCCCCGCCTCAGCTCACCGGACTGCAGGAACTTGATCCGCCCTTCCTGCATGTACTCGCCGACCTTGGTGTTGTTGACATGTCCGAGCCGGTCCGAATCCGCCCAACGGACCTCGATCTGCGCCCGGTAGGGCTCGACCGAGTCGCCGGGCACGGACCGCTCAGTCACGCGTCAGCTTCCGGTGGGTGACCCGGTGCGGACGTGCCGCCTCGGCACCGAGACGCTCGACCTTGTTCGCCTCGTACGCTTCGAAGTTTCCTTCGAACCAGAACCATTTGCCCTCTTCGACATTCCCTTCCCACGCCAGGATGTGGGTACAGGTGCGGTCGAGGAACCAACGGTCGTGGGAGATCACGACAGCACAACCCGGGAACTGCTGGAGCGCGTTCTCGAGCGAACTGAGGGTCTCGACGTCGAGGTCGTTGGTCGGCTCGTCGAGCAGGATCAGGTTGCCACCCTCTTTGAGGGTCAACGCCAGGTTCAGGCGGTTGCGCTCACCACCGGAGAGCACCTCGGCTTTCTTCTGCTGGTCCGGCCCCTTGAACCCGAAGGCGGAGACGTACGCGCGGGACGGCATCTCGTTCTGGCCGACCTCGATGAAGTCGAGTCCGTCGGAGACCACCTCGAACACGGTCTTCTTCGGGTCGATGTTCGCGCGGGACTGGTCGACGTAGCTGAGTTTGACCGTCTCACCGACCTTGACGGTGCCGCTGTCGGGCTCTTCGAGACCGACGATGGTCTTGAACAGCGTGGTCTTACCGACACCGTTGGGACCGATGACGCCGACGATGCCGTTACGCGGGAGCGTGAACGACAGGTCCTTGATCAGGACGCGGCCGTCGAAGCCCTTGTCCAGGTGCTCGACCTCGACGACGACGTTGCCCAGACGCGGAGGCGTCGGGATCTGAATCTCCTCGAAGTCGAGCTTGCGATGCTTCTCGGCTTCGGTCGCCATCTCCTCGTAACGAGCGAGACGCGCCTTGTTCTTCGTCTGCCTTGCCTTCGCACCGGAGCGGACCCACTCGAGCTCCTCCTTGAGGCGCTTCTGCAGCTTCTGGTCCTTCTTTCCCTGGACCTCGAGGCGCTCGGCCTTCTTCTCGAGGTAGGTCGAGTAGTTGCCCTCGTAGGGGTGCAGCTTGCCGCGGTCGACCTCACAGATCCACTGGGCGACGTGGTCGAGGAAGT
This sequence comes from Rhodococcus sp. F64268, assembly GCF_023015605.1. Lineage (NCBI taxonomy): Bacteria > Bacillati > Actinomycetota > Actinomycetes > Mycobacteriales > Nocardiaceae > Rhodococcus > Rhodococcus sp. F64268. The sequence goes on along the minus strand of NZ_JALKAI010000006.1, from coordinate 98,621 downwards.
ACCGGTCGTGAGTCACGGCCAGGACTGCGCCGGGGTACGTCGCGAGGAACTGCTCGAGCCACAGCACCGACTCGGCGTCGAGGTGGTTGGTGGGCTCGTCGAGGAGCAGCAGGTCGGGCTTGCTCAGCAGCAGCTTGCACAGCGCGACACGGCGGCGCTCACCACCGGAAAGGTGGGTGACAGGCTCGTCCGGCGGCGGGCAGCGCAGCGCATCCATGGCCTGTTCGAGCTGCGAGTCGATGTCCCATGCGTTGGCGTGGTCGAGCTCCTCCTGCAGCTTGCCCATCTCGTCCATGAGCTCGTCCGAGTAGTCGGTGGCCATGAGCTCGGCGATCTCGTTGAACCGGTCGAGCTTGACCTTGATCTCGCCGAGGCCCTCCTCGACGTTCTGCTTGACCGTCTTCTCCTCGTTGAGCGGGGGCTCCTGCAGCAGGATGCCGACGGTCGCCTCCGGATCGAGGAATGCCTCGCCGTTGCTGGGCTGGTCCAGACCCGCCATGATCTTGAGGATCGACGACTTACCCGCGCCGTTGGGCCCGACGACACCGATCTTCGCGCCCGGGTAGAAGCTCATGGTGACGTCATCGAGAATCACCTTGTCACCGTGCGCCTTGCGCACCTTCTTCATCGTGTATATGAACTCCGCCATGACGACCAGCGTATCCGCCCCGCGCGCAGATCCCATATCCTGCGGCTCTGACGTCGCACCGCCATGGCCGAAGGTGACATTCATACAGTTCAACGCACCCGAGGTGACATCGGGCCACGAAGCCTGGGGTCAGGGTGCGGAGAACAGGTCCGCGACGAAAGGTGTGGTGTCGGGCAGCGACGCAGCCATCGTCTCCGAATGCCCCGTCGGGTAGGTCCGGAACAGCGGTGCTGCACCCCCGGCGGTCAGGTCGGCGGCGAGCTTGAACGACAACGGAGCCGGCACCATCGTGTCGCGTAGCCCCTGGGCGAGGAACATCGGCCGGTCGAATCCCGTGACGGGAACTCCGAGGTAGTCGGTGAACGCGGAACGGAAGCGGTCGTCGGAGAGCGGTCTCGTCAGCAGGTCGCCGATGTCCACGCCAGCGTAGCGCTCGGTCAACTCGTCATAGCAGAGGTCCTCGGCCGCGGCGAGCACCTCACGGCCGGTATCGCTGAGATAGCTGTCGAGGCCCAGGCCCGGATCCGCGTCACGGAGCCCGGCGAAGATGTAGGCACTGAACGTGGTGAGGCCGTCGAGACCGAGATCGGGGAATCCGGGGAAACCGAGAGGGAAGACCAGTTCGAGATTGGACGGTGCACCGGTGGTCACCGTGCCGCGGAAGTCGAGTTCGGGCGCACGGGTGGTCGCGAGGTGCGCGGTGTGGAGCGCGGCGTGGCCACCCTGCGACTGTCCGACCACGACCCACTCGGCAGACAGGGTCGGTTCGGCTGTGCGGGCGGCGCGAACGAGGTCGACGATGCTGTTCGCGGCGCTCTGTCCGTCCAGATAACGGTGCAGCCCCTCACTGCCCAGCCCGGGGTAATCCGCTGCCACCACCGCGTAGCCCTGCCCAAGCCAGTGGTCGAGGTAAGCAGTGTCGCGGGCACTGCGCGGGTTACGCGATGGGGCGCAGGAATCCGACAGTCCGGTCGTGCCATGCGCCCACGCGAGTATCGGCCACCCACCCTCGGGTGCCTCGCCGGGCGGTAAGAACAGCACACCGGTACCGACGGTGTCCGCCCCGGAACGCCATTGCGTCCGGTAGGTGATCTTCCGGATGGTCGAGGCACCTGGCACCGACAGTTCGCCGGGCAGCGATTCGACCGAGACGACGGCGCCGGGCGCTTCCTGTGCGTGAGCCGGTGGTGCAACCATCACAGCGGCGGCAAGTAGAAGACACATCACGACGCCGGTGACGGTCGGTGCCACCCGCCAGCGCGCAGCAGGTGCGCTGATCCCATTTCGGCTCGACACACCGAGCACCTTACGTGCAACGCACGCCGGTTCGTCCGCTTCGCTGACCGCTAACTGTTCTCCCGGTCCCGCCGCGCCAGTTCGGCGAACATCGCATTGTGCGCGGCCAGATCTGCATCATCGTCGCGATCGGCGGCGCGATCCACCCGACGTGCCGTGCGTTCGTCACTCTTCGACCACTGCACCAGGAGCGCGATCATCACGAGGACGAGCGGAATTTCCCCCGCCGACCACGCGATACTGCCACCGACCTTCTGATCCGAGAACAGATCGGCGTTCCACGGCAGGGCCAGCCCGCGATAGTAGGACTCGGCCATGACCGAACCCATGCTCATCAGCGTCACGCCGAAGAACGCGTGGAACGGCAGCGACCCGAACACCATCGCCAGCTTCGTCACGGGCTGCACATCGCGCGGTGCCGGGTCGACCCCGATCACCACCCAGTAGAAGAGATAGCCGCTCAACAGGAAGTGCAGGTTCATCAGCACGTGCGCGGTGTGACTGTCGGCAAACGTGGTGAAGATCCCGCCCAGGTACAGGGCATAGAACCCGCCGACGAACATCACGGAAGCGACGAGCGGGTGGGTGAAGAAGCGTGACGGGGGGCTGTGCAGGAACTCGAGGATCCATTCGCGCGGCCCGGGAGGCGCACCGCGCCCTGCAGGTTTGAACGCACGCAACGCGAGCGTCATCGCACCACCGAGGGCAAGCAGCACCGGAGTGAGCATCGACATCGCCATGTGAGCGCCCATATGGACACTGAACATGGCCGGCGAGTACATCCCGACACCGGAACTGGTCGTCACGAGCAGGACGAAGCATCCTGCGAACCACGCGATGGACCGACCGATCGGCCACGTGTCGCCGCGCTTGCGAAGCGTCCGCAGCCCGATCGCGTAACCGGCCGCGAGCACCAGCGCTGCCGTGCCGAAGATCAGATCGAATCGCCACTCGCCGAAGAACAGGTTCATGAACGTGGGCGGTGCGTCGAGGTTGTAGCCGAGTTCCACCTCCAGTACCGAGGGTGATGCCGCCGGCGGGGGCGGCGGGGTGCGCCCGAGTCCCACCGCCAGACCGACGGTCGCGGCGAGGATGAGGGACTCGACCGCGGCGAACCGCACGAACGCGCCGCGGTTCGTCGGATCGGCTTCGAGGTCGGGAAGTGCGCGCCGTCGCTGCGCCCAGCCGAAGATTCCGAGCACGACCAGAGCCACCGTCTTCGCGACCACCAGCCGACCGTACGTGGTGGTGAACAAGTCCTCGAACGGCACGCGCACCGCCGAATTGATGACACCGCTGATCGCCATGACCACGAACGCGATCGACGCCACGAACGAGAATCTCCGGGCAGCCAGGTCGGAGTGGTCACCTCTGCGCCAGGCGTGGGCGAGCACCGCGAACAACCCGCCTGCCCACACCGACGCAGCCACAAGATGCAATACCAGGCTGTTCGTGGCCATATCGTGGGAGCCGCCGGTGGACGAGTGTCCCGTCAATGCGATCGGCATCAACGCCACGATCGAGAGCAACAGCAGATACGGAGTCCACGACCAGCGCAGTGCGAGCCGGATCAGGATCGCAGTGATCAGCGCAAGCACCGTGGTCCAAGCCCATGCGAGGGACGTCTCGACCTGACCGAGCGCCGAGAACAGGTTCTCCGGCCGGATCGCCTCGGACAGCGGCTGGCCCGAGGTGTCCGACAGTGTCAACGGAACCATCAGCGCGGCCGTGACGGCCCACACCATCGCGGATGCGCCGGCGGTCCGCACCGCGCGATACCCGCCGACGTCGAGGACCCCGTTCGCCTGCGGCGGCACGAGGAACGCGGCGAAGAACAACGATCCGATGGTCAGAACCGTTACGATCTCCGACACCGCACGCACCATCGGTAAGCCGTAGGTGGTGAGCGGACCGGGGTCGGGGATACCGAGCAGGACCAGCGCCTGCGCTGCCGACAGACCCACGACGATCGCCGCGACGATCGCCGCGACAATGCCGAAGAGAACGAACAGCGCCGAGGTGCTGCTGCGCGCAGAGGCCGGCGCGGGCTGCGGCGCCTCCCGCTCGAGATCCGGTGTTGCCATACCTACCAGGGTAAGACCCCGCCGAACCCGGCTACGACGCCCCGTCGGAGACTCGTGTCACCCGGCGATGCTCACTCACGAAGCGATTCCCCTGGGGTGACGACACCGTGGTCGAAGGCATACACGATGGCGGCGGCGCGGTCGCGGAGATCGAGTTTGACGAAGATGTGGCCGACGTGACTCTTCACCGTCACACCGGCGATACCGAGTTCCTGCGCGATCTCCGCGTTGCTGAATCCGCGCCCGATGAGCGCGAGCACATCGACCTCACGGGCGGTCAGCCCGTCGAGCCCAGGACCGACGTTCCCCGTGGGCTGCGCGGCGGTGCGATAGGTCGAGAGCACACGACCGGTCACCGTGGGGTCGAGGAAGCCGTCCCCCGCCGCGACCCTCCGCACCGCGCGGATGAGGTCCTCCGCCGGCGAATCCTTCAGAATGAATCCCTCCGCACCGGCACGCAGGGCTCCGGACAGCAGTTCGTCGTCGTCGAACGTCGTGAGCACGAGCACCGGCGGTGAGGTCTCGAGGTGTCGAAGCGCACGAGTTGCCTGGATACCGTCGACGTTCTTCATCCTGATGTCCATGACGACGACGTCGGGGTCGTGTTCGACCACGGCCGCAGGTACCTCGGCGCCGTCGCCGCACTCGGCGACGATCACGAACCCGTCCTTGCGACGGAGGATGCGTCGCAGACCGGACCGTACGAGTTCTTGGTCGTCGACGAGGAGCACCCCGATCTCCGGGGCGGTCACGTCAGCCCCGGGATGCGGCGCACGATCGGGCACGAGTCTGCCGCGATCGGGCACGAGTCTGCCGCGAGCGGAACACGAGCGTGTACGGACCACCCTCCGCCGTCCGGGCCGGCACGCAGTTGACCGCCGAGCAGCGCCGCGCGCTGCCGCATGCCGCGCAGCCCCGAGCCCACCCCACCACTCGGGGGCATCGCCGGAGCGCGGAGATCGTTGTGGATCTGCAGAGTCAGCACCTGCGCTCCGATCTCGAGCCGCACATCCGTCTTCGCTGCGGGGGCATGTTTGACGATGTTGGCCAGCGATTCCTGGCAGATGCGGAAGATTCCGTGGCCGATGGCGCCGGAGGCCACGTCCACGTCTCCCGACATCTCGAATGTCACGGGCAGACCCGCACGACGGAAGTCGTCGATCAACTCTGGGATGTCCCCGATCGTCGGTTCCGGTCTGGTACCCGAGGGTCCCGCATCGAGAAGGCCCACTGTGCGTCGGATGTCGGCCATCGCTTCGCGCCCCAATCTCTCTGCGTCGGTCAGGGCATCGACGGCCTCGTCGATGTCCCGGTCCTGCTCCAGCGCGCGACGAGCAGCCGTAAGATGCAGCAGCGTGACACTCAACGAATGCGCCACGACGTCGTGGACCTCGCGGGCGATGCGTTGGCGCTCGGAGGTCGCGGCCTGTTCGGCCTGGATCGCTCGCGAGGCGCGCTCCTGGTGTAGAAGGCGCAACTGGGTGAGAAGCAGGCGCCCGACGATCCACCCGAGCACGACGCCGCCGAGGTAGTACAGCACGCCCTCGAGATGACCGGCGAAGGCGAACGCCGAGAGCGTTGCCGCGGCCGCGGCCAACGCCCCGACGCTGATCGAGAAGGGCGTCATGGCCGCGATCTCACCGACCATCAACACGAGCACGAGTGGGGCGAAATCGAAGGCCGAGTCCGGTGGCTGCACCAGCAGCAACGAGGTCGCCGCCAGCACCACGAATCCCATGAGTAGTCGCACGAGCATCGAATCCGGTTCGATCGCGTCGCCGAGGATCGGTGCTGTCGCGGCGATCAGCCCGAACAGGAGCACCCACCCAGGCGGCACGATCCCGTCACGCTGCGCGACCGCGATACCGGCGACGACAACCAACCCGATGTGGCCGAACAGCATCACACCGACCGGATAGTCGTAGCCGCTCGATGCGATACGACGACGGAGGTACGCCATCAATTCCACACGATCAGCGTAGGCGGAGAAATCCGCTGCGGCGTCGTTCCCGGAGCGGATCCCTTCTCCACCCACGGTAGGAGAGAAAGACTCGACGGTGGCACGACGAAAGAGGGGCCGAATCTCCGTAGCGTTTCCTTCGAAGGCAGCGCTCGAACCGATTCAGGGGGTTGACGGGGATGACCTGGGAAACATACCGAGCACGGCGGGCTGTACTCGACGACGTGCTCACCCGAGCACAAGAAGATCTCGATGCGTCGCTCCGGTTCGATGAGATCCACGGCGCGATAGAGCTTTTCGGATCCCGAGACAACGTCCTGCTCACCTTGCAGCGTCATTGGACCACGCACCTCGCTGTCCGCCTCGATCAAGCGCTCGAGGACGGCACATCGCTGGACGCGGCGTATGTCCGTCTGGCGGACGAGATGCCTGCGGTTCGAGCAGTTCTCGACGCAGGCACTCGCATGTCACCGACGTTGCGAAATGTTCGACGCGGTGAGGTCGCAATGATCGAGGCCCACAAGGCGGTCGAGCGCGATACACCGCGCCCACATGGCGTGCTCCGCAGACTCCGCGAACGGGCGGCAGCGGTGAAAGCACCGGCGGCACCCATGACCACGGCAAGTCTGTGGGCAGGTAATTACGCGTGGAGGTGAGACCGAGCGCAGCGACACCTACGACACCATTGTCCCCTCGAGCGGCGATGTGCGGAGTCTCGCGAGCTGCGCACCGGCGACCACATCGATCGCGTCGTGCAGCGCATCGAGAGTGTCCGCAGGTAGCAGGGCGTCGCAGTGCGGCAGGGCCGCCGTCATCGACCCTGTTGCCGGGGCGAAATCGCGCAGACCCGCACGCGGGTTGAGCCACACCACCCGGTGCGCGCGGCGACGGATCTGTCTCATCACACGTGCCAGGTCGTCGGGATCGTCGCTGTCCCACCCATCCGACGCGATCACGACTATCGCGCCGCGCAGCACGTGGCCACGATGTGAGCGGAGGACGGAGGACAGCGATCCTGCGATGCGGGTCCCGCCGAAACGCGTCTCGACGTGGTCGTTGACGGCGTCGATCGCCTGCTCGACGGACCTGCTCTTCAACGTCGGTGTCAGGCGGGTCGCCGTGGTCGAGAATGCGAAGACCTCGGCATCTCCGGTGCGCACGACAGCGCGCATCAGGTGTAGATAGATGTCGACGTAGGCACGCATCGAGCGGCTCACGTCGCAGAACAACACGAGTCGCCGGCGACGCCGCTCAGGGCGGGTGTGGACGAGTCGTGCCGGCTCGTAGCCTGTGTACCGCGACGCCGCGATGCTCGCGCGCAGATCGAGGTGTCCGCTGTGATGCGGTGCGCGGCGGCGGCCGACCCGGGTCGGCCACGTCACCGCAGCGTGCTCGAGCCATGAGGCGATCTCTGCCAGACGAGCGGGATCGAGGTCGGAGAACCGCTGATCGGCGACCGCCTCGAGGGCGCTGGGAATCCGGTCGCCGGGTCGTGTCGCAGGCGGGGATCGGTCGTCGCTGAACGTACCGGTGACGGTGCGGGTCACCCATGGCACGTCGGACTTCCTCCCGGCTCGACGGCGGCTCACATTCGCCGGGTTCGTCGAGGGCCGAGTGTGCCCGCCGTCATGGGGTCCGGTGCGGCGAGCATGCGGATCCATCGGCACCGCACCGTGGTCGAACACCGCTGAGAACACGGCGTCGAACTTCTCGAGGTTCTCGCGTCGGTCGACGAGAGTGAGCCGCGCGGTCCAGTACAGCTGCGCACGAGTACGCGGAGGTTGCAGACGCAGCGCACGCATGAGAGTCGCGGCACCATCGACCGTGACGGGAATGCCGGATCGGCGAAGCCGATCTGCGAGCCCCACCGCGAATGCCGCCAGATCGATACCCGGGAGGAGAAAAGCGGTCACGGTGCGCCGGCCACCAAGAACTCGCTGAACGCCTCCCCCACGACGTCGCGATCGTCGGGGGTCTTGGCGAGCGCCGCCAACGACACACCGGCGCCGGGACGCGCCAGATCCGAGACACCGAGAGCCGAGAGCGCGGACACCCAGTCGATGGTCTCCGCGATGCCGGGTGCCTTGTCCAGGTCGAGTGCGCGCACGGTCGCAACGAAATCGGTGGCCCGCTCGATCAGCGCTGCACTGGCCTCCGGGACTGTGCGCCGCAGAATCGCGACGGCACGCTCACGGTCCGGATAGTCGATCCAGTGATACAGGCAGCGCCTCCGCAACGCGTCGTGCAGATCGCGACTGCGGTTGGACGTCAGCACGACCACCGGTCGCTGTGCAGCAGTGAGTGTTCCCAGTTCCGGTACGGTGACGGTGAATTCACCGAGGAACTCGAGCAGGAGAGCCTCGAATTCGTCGTCGGCGCGGTCGATCTCGTCTACCAGTAGAACAGCCGGAGCGTCACCCCGATGTCTGACGCACTGCAGGATCGGACGCTCGAGCAGGTATTCCTCGGTGTACAGGTCGTCTTCCGTCGGCGTGGTCCCGTGCGCTTCGGCAAGCCGAATCGCAAGTAGTTGACGTCGATAGTTCCAGTCGTACAACGCTTCCGAGATCGACAGTCCCTCGTAGCACTGCAATCGGATCAGTGGACTCCCCAAGATCTCTGCGAGCACCTTCGCCGCCGTGGTCTTGCCGACACCGGGTTCCCCCTCGAGAAGCAGCGGCCGGCCCAGTTCGACCGCCAGATACATTGCGCTCGCAGTGCCCTCGTCGAGGAGATGGTCTCGGGCATCGAACCGTGCGACGACATCGTCGACGTCATCGAAGGCCCACGGTCGAGCAGGGTCGGTCACGCTGCGTGTTCCTTCTGGTAGGCGCGTCGGCAACCGGGACAGCAGAACCACACGTCGGTGTCTGCGACGACGAGGTGTGGCGTCGAGTCCGTCACCGTCACCGTCATCCCGCACACCGGGTCGACTGCGGTCCGTGTCGCCGAACGGACCGTTCGCGGCGCTCGGGCGAGTTCGCCGCTACGCACCACCCGCACGATGTCGGTGACGATCGACAGCCCTATCTCCGCCGCGGTCCGCGCCCCGACATCGAGTCCCGCGGGGGTATGGATCCGGGCGCGTTCATCGGAGGTCAGCTCGAGTTCGTCGAGGACGGCGGCACCGCGTGTCCGGCTTGCGACGAGTCCGATGTACCCGGCGCCGGCATCGAGCGCGCTGCGGATCACACCTGCTTCGTCGCCGCCGTGCATCGCAAGGATCACGACCGACGCGCCCGACGGAACGGAGGATCGGTGTACCGCTTCGACCGTGTACCCGACCCGGCGGGCGAAATCCTCGACCGCCTGCGCTACCGGAGATGTGCCGGACACGGCGACCAGCGTGGGCGGCAGCTGCGGCTCGAGGAAGATCTCCATCGCCCCGCCCGACATGCAGGGGTTGACCGCAATGGTCGCACCCGGCGTCTCGGGGAATCCTTTCGAATCGGCGGGCACTACCCGCAGAAGCAGGCTTTCGCCTCGGTCGAGCACCTGCTGAGCGGCGGCACGCACCGACGACTCGGTGCACTGCCCGCCCACGAACCCTTCGATCGTGCCGTCTACGAGAACGAGCGCGCAATCACCGGAGTGCGCCGAGGTCGGTGGCTGCGCGCGCACCACGGTCGCCCGAACGAACGGGAGCCGTTTCTCGTGCAACTGTGTCTCACGGATGCTCAGATCCATTCCCGCGTCTCCTCTCGCGCCCGGACGTTCGTCAGATCGGGGGTGTCGCCCGCCCCTGCATCGCTTCCCACACCCGTGTCGGGGTCAGCGGCATGTCCGCGTGCTTCACCCCGAGCGGCTTCAACGCATCCAGGACTGCATTGACGATCGCGGGCGGCGAACCGACCGTCGCGGATTCACCGATTCCCTTCGCCCCGATCGGATGGTGCGGCGACGGGGTGACGGTGTGTCCGGTCTCCAGTGTCGGGACCTCGAGCGCGGTGGGGATCAGATAGTCCATGAACGAGCCACCGAGGCAGGTGCCGTTCTCGTCGAACGCGATCATCTCCATGAGGGCCATGCCGATTCCGTCGACGATTCCGCCGTGGACCTGCCCCTCGATGATCATCGGGTTGATGCGGGTGCCGCAGTCGTCGACGGCGAGGAATCGGCGGACCGTCACCTCGGCGGTGCCGGGGTCGATGTCGACGACGCAGAAGTATGCACCGTATGGATAAGTGAGATTTTCCGGGTTGTAACAGATCTGGGCTTCGAGACCACCTTCGAGCCCTTCGGGGAGATCGCCTGCGCCGTGCGCACGCATCGCGATGTCCTGGATCGTCACGGCCGCGGACGGGTCGCCCTTGACGTGGAACGACCCTTTCTCCCACTCCAGGTCGGCGACGGAAACCTCGAGCATGCCCGATGCGATGATCTTCGCCTTGTCTCGTACCTTGCGGGCGACGAGGGCGGCGGCCGCACCCGATACCGGGGTGGATCGGCTTCCGTAGGTGCCGAGACCGAACGGGGTGTTGTCGGTGTCGCCGTGCACGACATCGATGTCCTCGGGAGGGATGCCGATCTCCTCAGCGACGATCTGCGCGAAGGTGGTCTCGTGTCCCTGCCCCTGGCTCTGCACCGACAGCCGCACCACTGCCTTACCGGTGGGGTGGACACGCAGTTCGCAGCCGTCGGCCATGCCGAGTCCGAGGATGTCCATGTCCTTGCGGGGGCCGGCGCCGACTGCTTCGGTGAAGAACGCCATGCCGATACCCATGAGATCGCCGCGGGAACGCCGCTCTGCCTGTTCGCGGCGCAGGTCCTGGTAGCCGATCATGTCCATGGCCTTGCGCATCGTTGTCTCGTAGTCGCCCGAGTCGTACTTCCAGCCGGTCTTGCTGGTGTAGGGGAACTGGTCGGGCCGCAGCAGGTTCTTCAGCCGTAGCTCCGCCGGATCCATCCCGAGGTCGAATGCGAGGCAGTCGACGAGTCGTTCGACGAAGTACACGGCCTCGGTGATCCGGAACGAACACGCGTACGCGACGCCGCCGGGCGCCTTGTTCGTGTAGACGGCCGTCATGTGACAGTAGGCCGCGTCGATGTCGTAGCTTCCGGTGAACACGCCGAAGAACCCGGCCGGATACTTCACGGGCGCGGCGGTGGCATTGAAGGCGCCGTGATCAGCAAGGACCCGCGATCGGATCGCAAGGATCCTGCCGTCCTCGGTCGCTGCGATCTCGCCGACCATGATGTAGTCACGCGCGAAACCTGTGCTCATCAGGTTCTCGCTGCGATCCTCCATCCATTTGACCGGCTTGCCCAGAATGAGCGATGCAACGATCGCACCCACGTAACCGGGGTAGATCGGCACCTTGTTGCCGAATCCACCGCCGATGTCGGGTGAGATCACTTGGATCTTGTGTTCGGGCAGGCCGGCGACCAGCGCATACAGCGTGCGATGGGCGTGCGGTGCCTGGGATGTCGACCAGAGCGTCAGCTTTCCGGTGACCCGGTTGTAGTCGGCTACGGCACCGCACGTCTCCATCGGTGCTGGGTGTACTCGGGGATAGACGATCTCCTGACGGGTGATGACGTCGGCTCGCGCGAACACCGCATCGGTCGCGGCGGCATCGCCGGCTTCCCAGTCGAAGCAGTGGTTGTCGGTCTTGCCGTCGAGGTCGTCCCGGATGACGGGCACATCGGGCGACAGGGCAGTGCGGACATCGACGACCGGATCGAGGATGTCGTAGTCGACATCGATGAGTTCGAGCGCATCGCGGGCAGAGTAGCGGTCCTCCGCGACGACGAACGCGACTTCCTGTCCGTGGAACCGCACCTTGTCGGTGGCGAGTACTGCCTGCACGTCGTTCGACAGGGTCGGCATCCACGCCAGGCCCTTCTCTGCGAGATCGGCGCCGGTGATGACGGCCTTGACCAACGGGTGCGCCAATGCCGCGGAGGTGTCGATGCCGTTGATCCGAGCATGCGCGACCGGGGAGCGCAGCACCGCGAGATGCAGCATGCCCGGCAGCTGGACATCGTCGACGTAGTGTCCCTGGCCCCGGATGAACCGGGGGTCCTCCTTGCGGAGCATGCGACCGTGACCGCAGGGCTTGTGGTCGTTGTCCGCAGTTGCCGGATTCTCGGTTTCTTGGACTCCGGAGTCCGAGTCGACAGCGGTCATGACGTGGCCTCCGCGTTCCGCTCCGAATGTGCGTTCTCGGCCGCCCAGCGCACCGAGCGGACGATCGTGGTGTAGCCGGTGCACCGGCATATCTGTCCGGAGATCGCCTTGCGGATCGTGGCTTCGTCCGGGTCGGGGTCGCGGTCGAGCAGCGCACGGGCCGTGATCATCATGCCTGGCGTGCAGAAGCCGCATTGGAGTCCGTGACACTGCATGAATCCCTCCTGCACCGGGTCGAGGACGCCGTCCTGCTCGAGGCCCTCGACGGTCCGCACATCGTGGCCTGCGGTCATCGCAGCGAGTGTCGTGCAGGACTTGACGGGTTCGCCGTCGATCGCGACGACGCACGTTCCGCAGTTACTGGTGTCGCACCCCCAGTGGGTTCCGGTCAGCCCCAGGTGGTCACGGAGGAAATGTACGAGCAGCGTGCGTGGTTCGACGTCGGCCTCGACGTCTTGACCATTGACGGTCATCGAGATTCTCATCGATGTCGATTCCCTTCGAGCAAGTCGAGTCGTTCGGCCGCGCGGCGCAGTGTCCGTACGGTCAGTTCCGACGCGAGGTGACGCTTGTATTCGGCGGTGCCACGCTGGTCTGATTCCGGCGAGCAGGCAGCCGATGCAAGTGCTCCGGCGTCGCGGAAGAGCTCTTCCGTCGGGGCGCTGCCGTGAAGCAGATCTCCGATCGCAGCGAGGGCATCGTCATCGGCGCGGACTGCCGTGAGTCCGATGCGGGCGTCGGAGAACACGCCGTCGGCAATCCACACCGCGGCGCCTACCGCAGCGACGGCCCAGTCGCCTGCGCGACGCTCCACCTTCGCGTAGGCGCTCGAGCAGGGCCCCTTGCGTGGCAAGCGGATCTCGACGAGAAGCTCGTTCGGAGCCACCGCTGTTTCATACGGGCCGAGATGGAACTCTGCGAACGGCAGCTCACGCACCCCCGACGGACCGCGAACGACACATACGGCGTCGAGTACCGAGCACACCGTCGAGAGATCCTCGGCCGGGTCGGCCTGACACAGCGAGCCGCCGATCGTGCCACGATTGCGCACCACCGGATCCGCGATCACTTCCTCTGCGTCCCGGAAGATCGGGAACACGGCGGCGAGGTCGTCGGATTCGAGCAGTACACGGTGACGGGTGAGCGCTCCGATTCGGACCGACTCCGGCTCGATCTCGAGATACGCGAGTTCGTCCAGATCGTTGATGTCGATCAGATACTCAGGATTGGCGAGCCGGAGCTTCATCATGGGCAGGAGACTGTGCCCGCCGGCAACGACTCGGGCTTCCTCCCCCAAGCGGTCCAGCAACGCTATGGCGTGCTCCACGCCGGTAGCACGCTCGTATTCGAAAGGGCCCGGAACCTGCATGTCCCACTCCCGACCTAGGTGAATCAAGCCACACCGGTCGCGCCGATGCATCCCCATATCCCGTGCCGCCCAGGGTAGTGCCGATCTCCGAGCTCCGCGCCGAAATCGGACTTTTGCGACCAACCTCGTTCCGATACCCGACGAGAGTGCTGATGATCACATCTCAATGTGCGATCGAGGGCTGCACCAGAGACCGAGATCGGGGGTCACCCTGATGTGTTCACCCTTGACTACGAATACCGTGGAAGCAGCAACCTCGTGACCCGACAGGAGCATCACCGCCTCAATGGACGTGATCAACGAATTCATCATCGGCCAGGCAGCAGCCCTGTGGGTCTATCCACTCTTGTTCTTCGTCTGCATCCTCGACGGTTTCTTCCCTCCGGTACCGAGCGAGACCATCCTGGTCACCCTCGGGTCACTCTCGGGTTCCACGGGCAAGCCGTATCTGTGGGCGGTCATTCCCCTCGCAGCACTGGGCGCAATCGTCGGCGACAACATCGCTTACACGATCGGACAGAAGGTCGGTACCGAGCGGTTCGCGTGGATGCGCAAACCCAAAGCCCGAGCAGCGTTCGCCTGGGCTCGCAGGGGACTCGACAAGCGCGGAGCCGCGATCATCATCACGGCCCGGTACATCCCGATCGGCCGGATCGCGGTGAACATGACCGCGGGGGCGACACGCTACCCGCGCAAGAAGTTCGTGCCGCTGACCATCATCGGAGGGATCACCTGGGCGGTGTACTCGTCGATGATGGGGCGTCTCGTGGGCGGGTTCTTCCACGAGCAACCGCTACTCGGTGCGGTGGTCTCGATCTGCGTCGCGGTACTGCTGGGCATCGGGGTCGACCACGTGATGCAAAGGTTGCAGAGCGACAAGGCAGATGCGAGCGACGACGTGTCGATTCGCGACGCCACCGAGACCGGCGACGTCGGGGATTCCGGAGAACCGGGACCCACCCGCGCCCTGTAGTCGACCCTGCCTGCACCCGACACCGCGGTCCCGTTAAGATTCTGGCCGCGCCCCCGTAGCTCAGCTGGATAGAGCAAGAGCCTTCTAATCTCTAGGTCGCAGGTTCGAGTCCTGCCGGGGGCACCCACATCCCAAGAACCTCACCAGACCGGACTCGCTCGAACGGGCAAGACGCCCTGCATCGCACCGTACGCACTGGTCACAGCCATGCATCACTTCGAAGTATCGAGACGTTCATTCGCGCGCGCCGGTAGACTCGTACGTGCTGCTCGAGCACCCGACGCGATCGAGAACATGCGTCCCGTGCGCCTCACAGACTCTCATTTCCACGTTCCTCGACAGCTGTGTTCCTTCTCGCACAAGCGGACCGGATTACCAGACAGTATTGGTCGGCCCCTATAGTTCACGACGTAAATACGGTGTAACAGTCTTCTCACAGTCAGGTAGGTGGGCGTGTCGACCTCGGACCGCATCGAAGAGATCTACGAACAGGTCAAGGCCCGCAACGCGGGTGAACCCGAGTTCCATCAGGCTGCGGCCGAGGTGTTCGAGTCTCTGCACGTCGTACTGGAACGGCACCCGTCCTACTTCGATTCCGGGCTCATCGAGCGTCTCTGCGAGCCTGAGCGGCAGATCATCTTCCGCGTGCCGTGGATCGACGACAACGGGCAGGTGCACGTCAACCGCGGCTTCCGCGTGCAGTACAACAGCGTGCTCGGTCCCTACAAAGGCGGACTGCGCTTCCACCCGAGCGTCAACCTCGGCATCGTCAAGTTCCTCGGCTTCGAGCAGATCTTCAAGAACGCGCTCACCGGCCTGCCCATCGGCGGCGGCAAGGGCGGCTCGGACTTCGATCCCAAGGGTCGCTCCGAGCAGGAGATCATGCGCTTCTGCCAGTCGTTCATGACCGAGCTGCACCGCCACATCGGTGAGTACACCGACGTTCCCGCAGGCGACATCGGCGTTGGCGGCCGCGAGATCGGCTACCTGTTCGGTCAGTACAAGCGTCTGACGAACTCGTACGAGTCGGGTGTCCTCACCGGCAAGGGCCTCACCTGGGGCGGATCGCAGGTCCGCAAGGAAGCCACCGGCTACGGCGTCGCGTACTTCGTGGCCGAGATGGCCAAGGCACGTGGCTACTCGCTCGAGGGATCGACCGCTGTGGTGTCGGGCTCCGGCAACGTCGCGATCTACGCGATCGAGAAGATCCATCAGCTCGGCGGCAAGGTCGTCGCGTGCTCGGACTCGTCGGGTTACATCTACGACAAGAACGGCATCGACTGTGCGCTGCTGAGGGAGATCAAGGAAGTCCGTCGCGGCCGCATCTGCGAGTACGCAGACGAGCGCACCGACGCCGAGTTCTTCGCCGAAGGCAACATCTGGACCGTGCCGTGCGACGTCGCACTCCCCTGCGCCACCCAGAACGAACTCGACGAGGATGCCGCCAAGACCCTCGTCAAGAATGGCGTCAAGGTCGTCGCCGAGGGCGCGAACATGCCGACCACCCCGGGCGGTATCTCTGTGTTCCGTGAGGCGGGTGTCCGTTTCGCTCCCGGCAAGGCAGCCAACGCAGGCGGCGTCGCCACCTCCGCGCTGGAGATGCAGCAGAACGCCTCGCGCGATTCGTGGCACTTCGACTACACCGATGAGCGTCTCGCAGGCATCATGGCCGACATCCACGGTCGTTGCATCGAGACCGCCGCCGAGTACGGCAAGCCGGGTGACTACGTGCACGGCGCCAACATCGCCGGCTTCGTGAAGGTGGCCGACGCGATGTTCGCGCTCGGCGTCATCTGACGAAGGTCGCAGACCTGCTGTGGAGCCCCGCAGCCCTGGTGGTCGTCCACCAGGGCTGCGGGGCTTACTGCTCGTCGCGGTTCTCGTCCTTGCCGAAAACCTCGTCACTGCGATGATCACTGCGCGCCTTCCGTGAGGCTTCGCGCATCTCGATTCCTTCGGTGATCAGGTCACCTATTTCACGGGTCACGTCGCGGACCGCGCCGGCGATGATGCTGGCGATGGCCCCGACATGTGTCGCCGTCGATTCGGTGACCTCCTGGATCACGTCCTTGTTTCGCTCGAATCTTCCAACCATGCCGGATCCCCTCACGCGTTGTCCCGCGCGAGAGTACCCGCCGTCTCGATTCCGCGCTCGGAACTGGGCGCCCGATCGAGGAACACCGTCGTCTCCGGCTCCGGCGACACCAGCGAAGGCGGAAGAGCGAACCGGAAGATCTTCCGCCAAACGGACGAGACCTGCGCGAACAGGCCGCCGGTGTTGTAGGGCAATCCGTGCTTCTCGCACAGCGCTTGCACCTGCGGTGCCAGCTCCGGATACCGGTGCGCCGGCAGATCCGGGAACAGGTGGTGTTCGATCTGATGCGACAGGTTGCCCGACATGATGTGGAACAACGGGGTGCCGGTGATGTTCGCGCTCCCCAGCATCTGACGGACGTACCACTCGCCGCGTGTCTCGTTCGCGGTCTCTTCCTTCGAGAAGGACTGCACTCCCGACGGGAAGTGGCCGCAGAAGATGATCGAGAAGGTCCACAGGTTGCGGACCAGGTTGGCGGTCGCATTCCCGACCAGTGTCGGAACGAACATCGGGCCGCTCAACAACGGGAACGCGATGTAGTCCTTGACCACCTGACGCCGCACCTTGCGCCACCAGCCCTTCGCCAGTGGGATCACGTCGCGCCAGTTCCGTTCACGCGAGACCAATCGCTCCACCTCCGCGTCGTGGAGCATCACCCCCCATTCGAACAAGAGCATCAAAGCTGTTGCATACAATGGGTTTCCGAGGTAGTACGGATGCCACTTCTGCGCGGGGTCCATCCGAAGGATCCCGTATCCGATATCCCGATCCTTCCCCACGATGTTGGTGTAGGTGTGATGCATGTAGTTGTGCGAGTGCCGCCACTGATCCGACGGACAGACCGTGTCCCATTCGAAGGTGCGAGAGTTCAGCGACGGCTCGCGCATCCAGTCGTACTGGCCGTGCATCACGTTGTGGCCGATCTCCATGTTGTCGAGAATCTTCGACACACTGAGCGCGGCGACACCGGCCACCCACGCCGGAGGGAAGAAGCCGAGGAACAACAGTCCACGACCGGCCACCTCGAACCCCCTCTGGGCCTTGATGATCCGGTAGATGTAGTCGCGATCCTCGGCGCCGAGCGAGGCAACGGTACGCTCCCGCAGCGCGTCCAGTTCGCGTCCGATCTCGTCGATCTGATCGCGATCGAGCACGATCGGTTCCGCGACGGCGGGTTCCGCACGGCTGCGCGACAGGAACGGCAGAAACGGGATCGCCGGAATGGTCAATCCGAACATGCTGTCCTCCAATGTGTTCGGTTCTCAAATGAAT
Organism: Rhodococcus sp. F64268; assembly: GCF_023015605.1. Classification (NCBI taxonomy): domain Bacteria; kingdom Bacillati; phylum Actinomycetota; class Actinomycetes; order Mycobacteriales; family Nocardiaceae; genus Rhodococcus; species Rhodococcus sp. F64268. The sequence continues at coordinate 80,793 of NZ_JALKAI010000006.1, read as the reverse complement.
TGTCGTCTGTGTTCGACTGTGGTTTTCGTCAGAGCTCGACGGTGACGTTGCCGATCGGCGCGCTAACACAGATCTGGATGCGCGCGCCCGGTTCGGAGTCGGTCTCGCCCGTCCTGATATCGCGCGTGCATCCGGACGACCGGATCGCGGTGCAGGTGTGACAAATTCCCATGCGGCAGCCGTGTTCCGGTGTGAGTCCCGCATTCTCGGCCTGCTCCAGAACAGTCGCGCCACTGTTCGCAGCGACGATTCCGGATTCGGCGAACGACACCGACCCCGACACATCGTCAGGGTCGACGACGTATGCGGGCGGCGTGAACTCTTCGGTGTGCAACAGCTCCGTGGAGCCGGTCTCGGCATACAGCTCGCGCACTCTCCCGACCAATCCGGACGGCCCGCATACATAGGTAGGGGTGTCGGCGAACCACGGTGCGACCGCATCGAGGTGCGCGCGTTCGAACCGACCGCGCAGGTGCCCACCCTCGCCACGGGTATGGACCAGCACGACCTCGACGTTGGGAAGCGAGGACAGTGCATCGAGTTCTGCGCGGCGGGGGACGTGCCCCGGACTACGCGCGTAGTGCACGAACGTGACCGCGGTCGCGCCGCTTTCAGCAAGCGATCCCAACATCGACAACACGGGAGTGATACCGGACCCGCCGCTGATCATCAGCAGACGCGAGGGTCGCGACTTCGGGAGCACGAAGTCCCCCGCGCCGTCACCGACTTCGACAATATCTCCGACCCGCGCGTGTTCCGCGAGATGACCCGATACGAGCCCTCCGTGCCGCGTACCGACGGTGAACACCATCTCGCGCGATCCAGGCATGATCGCAGGTGAGAACGTACGCACGTGCCGCACTCCATCGATCACCATGGCGAAATGGACGTGTTGCCCCGGAACGAACCGGCAGGGCCGTGCTGGCCGTACTGCCAGCGTCGTCGATCCGTGCACACTTGTATCGATATGGGTGATCCTCGCCCGATTCGACGCGGTCGCGAGCAGCGGGTCGGCAAGTTCCAGGTAGCGGTCGAGATGGTGCGGTGAGGACAGTGCACCAAGCGCTCCGACCAGGAGTTTTCTGGCTTTTCCTCTGATTGGGGCACGGCTCGGCGCTTGGGTCGAGGTCATGGTGTCCACCCTTCCTGATCCGGAGGCGCTATTTCAGTGCACATTCGTACACTGAACTCAGTGTGCCAGGAGCGGACCGGACGCTGTCAACCCTGCTGTGACAGCGGTAACACCCCACGAGGGGGCGACACGACCGCGCAACACGCCGCCTGCCTACACTCGGGACCGTGCCCGTAGCCTCCACCCCTGAACCGACCAGCCGGGCCGAACGCAAGGAGCGCACCCGCCAGGCGATCCTCGACGCCGCGCTCGAGTTGTCCTCGGACCGCAGTTTCGCGAGCGTGAGCCTGCGCGAGGTGGCCCGATCGGTCGGCATCGTGCCCACGGCGTTCTATCGCCATTTCGCGTCGATGGAGGAGCTCGGCGTCGCACTCGCCGACGACACCATGCGGTTGCTGCGCTCCGTCCTGCGCGACGCGCGTCGCAATCCGGGCCCTTCCAACGCCCAAGCATCGCTGGCCGCACTACTCGGGCAGGTGCGCGACCACGAACTCGCCTTCCGATTTCTCGCGCGCGAACGTCACGGTGGTCACCCGGAAGTGGCGCGGGCCTTCACGGTCGAACTGCGCCTGCTCACCCGCGAACTCGCAGTCGACCTCGCCCGTATCCCCCAACTCGCCGGATGGGAATCCGACGATCTCGAGATGGCCGCCGACCTGCTCGTCACTTCCATGTTCGAAGTCGTGTTGGACCTGCTCGCCGTCTCCCCCGGACGCGCCGCAGAAGCGGAGGTCCTCACGCGCGCAGAGAAGCAGATGCGCCTGATCATGCTCGGAATGGCCGCGTGGAATCCGCTCCACGACTGACTTCGGGACGTACCGTTGAAGGGTGCCCGAAACAGTAGCGTGCGATTCAGCAGGGTTCGAGTCGACTGCCGTCACGCTCGGCGACCTGACCTTCGACGTCCGGTCCGCGGGCCCGAACGACGGACCACCGATCGTACTGCTGCACGGTTTCCCCCAGACCTCGCGGTGCTGGAACGCGGTGGCCGAGGAACTTGTCCGCAACGGTATGCGGGTACTGCTACCTGATCAGCGCGGCTACTCCCCCGGCGCCCGCCCGACCGCGGTCACGGACTACAGGATCGATCACCTGCGCGCGGATGTTCTCGGAATTCTCGACGCATTCGATGTCCACGACGCGCACATCGTCGGACACGACTGGGGTTCGTCGGTCGCATGGCACGTGGCGGCACATCATCCCGCGCGGGTGCGATCACTGACCGCACTGTCGATTCCGCACCTGGCTGCGTTCGGAGCGGCGTTGCGCGAAGACGAGGACCAGAAAGCACGCTCGACGTACTTCTCCCTGTTCCGTGAAGCCGGCAAGGCCGAGCACGTCCTGCTCGCCGACGACGCGCACCGGTTGCGCGCCCTCTACGGCGAAGGAGTAGCAGCCGACGCAGTCGACGAATACGTGCGCGTGCTCCGGCGACCGGGCGCGCTCACCGCCACCCTCAACTGGTATCGGGCGATGACCCCCGACACCGGCGCGCTCCCTCCGGTGAAGGTCCCCACCACCTACATCTGGAGTACCGATGATGCCGCGGTCGGCCGGTTCGCCGCGGAACTCTGCGGTCACTACGTCGACGCCGACTACACGTTCGAGGTGCTCGACGGCGTATCGCACTGGATCCCGGACGAAGCTCCCGGTGCCGTCACGGCCGCCATCGGCCACCAGGTGGGACAAAGTCGATGAGGAGACAAGGTCGATGAGGAACTGCCGGTGAGGAGATCACCATGAAACGGGGCGCGCTGTTGCTGGTTGTGTTGATCGCGGCTGCTGTGGCAGCGTTCTTCATTGCGTGGGACGGGCCGAAGGACCCACCTCTGCGCACCCTCGACAACAGCGCGTTCGTCCTGGACGGGCAGTCCACGACCTGCGCCGCCCTGTTCCGCAAGCCATGTGATTACGAAACCCAGCTCGAATACAACCGTCGGGGCACGGATCTCGACACCTTCGTGGACTCGACCGACCTCGGGCCGTGGGGTAACTCCTTGCCCTTCGCGGACGCGGCCGAGCTGGCCCTGCAAGCATGCGTGTACTCACGCACGGCGGGAATGACGGTCCTCGAGTTCATCGAGCTGGGGCAGCGCACGCACCCGGACGCCGGATCCGTCGAGCTCACCCCCTTCTGGAACAAAGCACGTCAGGAACTGTGCGCCACACCGTGGCAGTGACCAATGCGCCACACCTGCCGACCCACTTACCCGGGCGGGAATCGAGGAGCACCGCCGACTCTGGTTTCATGACGTCATGCCCGAAACCGAGAACGCCGTCCACGTCTTCGACGCCGCTGTAGAGCTCACCGCCATCGATGCGGGTCGTTATACCGGAAACACCCACCCCGCGTACGCGAACATGGTCGGCCCTTTCGGCGGTGTCACGGCCGCCACGATGCTGCAGGCCGTCCGGCTTCATCCCGAGGTTCTCGGGACACCGCTGTCACTGACGGTCAACTTCGCCGCGGCGATCGCGTACGGGGAGTTCGAGGTTGTCGCCCGGCCGGTGCGCACCAATCGCTCGAGCCAGCACTGGGTGGTCGAGCTGACCCAGGGCGGGTCTGTCACGACCACCGCTACCGCGGTGTTCGGCAATCGTAAGGACACCTGGGCATCGACCGAGCTCGCCGCGCCCACCGCACCACCTGCGGACGAGGTGGCGGCCACCCCCTTCCCCGATTTCGTTGCATGGGTCAAGAACTACGAGATGCGGTTCGTCGAGGGCCCGATTCCCGGCGCCGACGCCGCCCCGCACCCCGATTCCACCTCCACCCTCTGGGTCCGTGACGAGCCCGCGCGCCCACTCGACTTCACCTCTCTGACCGCCCTGTGCGACGTGTTCTATCCCCGCGCGTTCCTGCGCCGCGGCCACGCGCTCCCCGCAGGCACGGTGACGCTGACGATCTACTTCCACGCGGACGCCGCCGAGATCGAAGCCCAGTCGGATCATCCGATCCTCGCCACAGCCCGCAGCAATCGATTCGGGAAGAACTACTTCGACCAGACCGCGCACCTGTGGGGCTCGGACGATACCTTGCTCGCAACCTCCCACCAACTGGTGTATTTCAAGGCATAACGCACGAATCCCTGACAGCCCCGGCGCCCCCCGTCATGATGGAACGATCGGACAACAGGGGGTCACATGCGCCGATCATCGATGTGGGGTCGCGCGGCTGCGGCCACCGTCGCGGTGGTTGCAGCCACTGCAGGGAGTGCGGTGGCGCCGGCACCGGCGTCGGCTCAGCCGTCCTACAATTCGTATGTCGCCTTGGGTGATTCGTTCGTCGCCGGCCCGGGTATCCCACCGCAGGGCTCGGACCCCGAGTGTGGCAGATCCGCCGTCAACTATCCGAGCCTGGTTGCGGAAGCGATCGGCGTCGGCGACTTCGTCGATGCGTCGTGCGGCGGTGCCGTCTCGGAAGATCTCCGGGGCACTCAGGTCGCCGCGATCACCCGGGCCGACATTGCACCGCAATACGACGCATTGCGGCCCGACACCGACCTGGTGACGGTCGGGATCGGCGGGAACGACATCGGCCTCGTACAGCTGGCCATTTCCTGCATCAACTTCGCCTCGCCCCCGCAAGGTCGGTCCTGCGCGAAAGGCGATCCCGACCGGCCCGATTCGTACGACGTCGCGATCGATGCCTTCGCACCCACGTACACCACGATCGTCGAAGAGATCCAGGCGCGGTCGCCGCACGCAGACATCCTGTTCGTCGGCTACCCGACCGGGATCCGTGACGGTGGCTGCTTTCCGGAACAACAGATGTGGCCGCAGGACGCCACATATCTGCAGTCCAAGATCGACCGGCTCAACACGGTGATGGCCGAGCAGGTCGTCGGCGCCGGAGCTCGATTCGTCGACCTTCGCACATCGACGATCGGGCACGACGCGTGCGCCACCCCCGAGCAGCGATGGATGGAAGGGATCCTTCCGACATCTCCGGGTATCCCACTGCATCCCAATGCAGCGGGCCATCGCAATGCGGCGGAGCAGGTGGTCGGCGCACTCTCAGCGAACGACTGAGCGTTCCGGTGCACGCACCGCGAGCAGCGCGACCAGGCCCGACGCCAGCACGAGGAGAAGCCCCACGATGCCCGCCCGGTCCGCGCCGAACGCCCACGCGAAGAATCCGAACAGTGTCGGCGCCAGGAACGACACCGCGCGACCCGTAGTGGCGTAGAGGCCGAACAACTGCCCTTCTCGACCGACCGGGGTGATGCGGACGAGGAACGTACGCGCCGACGACTGCGCGGGGCCGACGAACAAGCACAACAGAAGTCCGAATATCCAGAACATCAACGGCCCGGACACCACCAACAGCACCGCACCCACCGCGATCATCGAAACCAACGAGGCGACGATGACCGCCTTCGGTCCGACTCGATCGTCGATGCGGCCTGCCGCGAGCGCACCGAGCGCCGACACCACGTTCGCAGCCACACCGAACAACAACACGTCGGCGGCGCTGATCTCGTACACGGTGACAGCAAGGACAGCGCCGAACGTGAACACCCCGGCGAGCCCGTCACGGAACAAGGCCGAGGCGCCGAGAAAACCCACGGTGCGCCGGTCCTCGTTCCACAGTTCCTTCAGGTCGCTCCACAGCACACGGTACGACTCGGCGAAACCGACCCGTCGTTCGTCGTCGGCGCGTTGATGCGGCTTTTCGGGGACTGCGAACAACACGGGTAGGGCGAACACCGCGAACCACACCGCAGCGAGCAACGCCACCAGCCGGATGTTGAGTCCGCCGTCGGTGGTGATCGACAGAAATCCTCGGGAGTCGCCGTCGCCTGCAATGAATCCCGTATAGCACAGCAGGAGCAGCACGATCCCACCGAAGTAGCCCATGGACCAGCCGAATCCGGAGACCCGACCGATGTTGTTCTTGGTAGAGACCTGGCTGAGCATCGCGTTGTACGGAACATTGGCGAGTTCGAAGATCACCGAGCCGGCACCGAGGAGTACCAGTCCGAGCCACAGGTAGTGGTGGTCGTCCCGAACGAAGAACATTCCGGCCATCAACACCACCGTCACGAAGGTCAGAACCCCCAGTGAGCGCTTCCGCCGTCCGGTCGCGTCGTACTTCTGCCCCGACACGGGCGCGAGTACGGCGATGGCGAACCCTGCGATGCCGAGCGCCCAACCGAGCCAGGTACTCGCGGAGATCGACCCGGGAAGATCGTCCCCGACGGCATCGGTCAGGTACACCGAGAACACGAAGGTGAGGATCACCGCGTTGAACGCTGCCGAGCCCCAGTCCCACAGGCCCCACGCGAAGACCTGCCGCCGTGTCGCGTCAGCACCCTTGCCGGGTCTCACGTCCGTGTCTGTGTTCATGTCTCGCAGCTTATGAGTGACCGGGCGCCGATGCGACTGCGCGCTCCAGAACTAGTCTTTTGTGCCGATGATCCGTGCTTTCACGTCGCTGGTCGAAGAACTCGGTCGAGATACCGCACCCGCCGCTGTCGCCTGTCCGCCGATGCACCAGGTGCCGATGCCCCCGGAATGAAACTCACTCGAACTGGATCTTGCCCCATCGTCATTGGGTCAGGACATGGTCGTCGAGGAACTGCTGTGTCATCTCGGCAATCGCCGCGGCGTGGGCGTGGAACAAGTAGTGGTGGCCGCCCATGATCGTGACCGGCTGGATCGCCGGGTTGCTGACCGCCGCACGATGCGCGGGTTCCCATTCCGGTTCCACCTCGAGTGTGGAGGCGGCGAGGATCGACAGTGCAGGCAGCGTCGGAGGGAACACGAAACTCTCGGCTGCCTGGACGTTCTCCGCGTTCCATGCCATCTCGTCCAGCACGGTCGGGTTCAGCACCCACGAGTACGCACGCAGGTACAGGTCCTGCTGCTCCGGGGTGTACTCGTCCGCGCCACCGAGGCTCTCCCGGTAGTCGGCCACCAGTCCCAGGTAGTCGGTGCTCTCGTCCAGGGCGATCAGGTCCCGGGTGCCACCGACAGCGTTGACGCCGGCCATCCAAGTCGGCCAGTCCGGGGAGCTCTGGGCGCCGTCGGCGGTGAAACGCTCGTCGTCCAGGCCCACCACTGCGGAGACCTCGTCCGGATGGTGGGTGACCCACCACATCGCGTATAGACCCGAAATCGAATGGGGCATCAGGACGTAGGGACCATCGAGTCCTAGCTCGCGGAGCGCGGCCCGGGTCTCGTCGACGATCGCCTCGCTGGTTCGTGGGGCGTCGGTGCCGCCGCTCAGGCCCAGCCCGAAAGGCTCGACCGTGACGACCGTGTTCTGCCCGGCAAGGCGCTCGGCCAGCGGAGCGAACCCGAGGATCGGTTCCGGCGTGGCCAGGCCGGGCATCAGGACGATGGTCCGTGGTCCCGAGCCCTGGACCGCGACGCTCATCCGGTGTCCGTCGACCTCGACGTACCGATGTTCGGGGCCGATCAGTTGCTCGATCGCGTGCTTGTCGCGCGGCGTCTGCCACCAGTGAACCGTCGTCGAAATAGCCACGGCAACAACAACTACCGAGACCAACCCGAAGAAGGTCCAGCGCACCACACGAAGTAGCCTGCGTCGTGGNNNCGTGGCTTCGGCGGCGCCGAAGCCACTTCCGCATTCGTCCGATCGTCGGTCTGTATTCCTGATTCCACCGCGGCGGTGGACGGATCGGGCCTCCCCTGTGTTCCCATTCGACCAACCTAACCGACGCCATTCCCGCGGCAGAGCGTTTTACTACATTGCGTAGTAAACGGCGCGCTCAGAGTTTGCGGTCGACGCCTTCGATCTCACCCCTTCCACCCATCGGGCAGCTCGCCACACTGCAGTCGCTGCACCCCTGCAGTGGGCGTGGTACGTCAACGGCGGACTCACCGGGGTGGACCCGGCGAAATTCGTGACATTCGCCGGTTACATCGAGCCGCGAGATCTGCCCCAATGCCAACACCCTGGAATATTCTCTCGATCAGTACGATTCGACGATCAAGGAGAAGACCTTGGCCGACCCCTGCGCAGCAGACCCACGCTGGCTCCAGATCCTCGAGAACGGTCGGCGATGAGGCGCATTCATGCGGGCGCGGTTGTGACGGGTGCGGGTCGTGGTCTGGGCAAGCAGATCGCCGCTCTCCTCGTCGAGTGCGGCTACCAGGTTCTGGTCACCGACGTCGACCCTGCCACTGCACAGGACACGGCCGACGAACTCGGCGGCGGCACCATGGCCCTTGCCGTGGACGTCCGTGAGCACACCCAGGTCGAGGCCGCGCGCGACGCGATCGTCGAGCGCGCGGGACGCCTCGATGTGTGGGTGAACAACGCCGGAGTCCTGCTCACCGGCCCGGCCTGGGAACAGGACGAAGCGAACCGCCGGCTGATGCTCGAGGTCAACGCACTCGGCACGATCAACGGGACCGTTGCCGCCATTACTGCCATGCGAGACACCGGCAGTGGCCACGTGGTCAACATCGTCTCGCTCGCCGGCCTGACCGCCGTGCCCGGCGAAGCGGTGTACGCGGCGTCCAAACACGCAGCTCTCGGATTCAGCCTGAGCACCATGGCCGATCTCCGGTCCCGCGGCATCACGAACATCGACATCTCCTGTGTCTGCCCGGACGGCATCTGGACACCGATGCTGCACGACAAGCTGGACGATCCGGCCTCGGCGCTGTCGTTCTCAGGAAAGCTGCTGGGGGTCGACGACGTCGTCGATGCGGTGCGCTCCGTGCTCGACAAACCTCGACTCGTCACCACGATTCCGCGTTGGCGTGGAGTCGTCGCCCGGTTGGGCGACGCGCTGCCCCGATTCGGCCTCGCAGCCGTCCCACTCATGGTCGCACAGGGCCGTCGTGTCCAGAAGAAGCTGAGAACCACGGGCGGACCGCGCAACTCGTGAGCCCGACCGGACCCGCATCATCCCAATGCGACGTGAACAGCTGCTGCCAGGAGCGCGGAGACCGACTGGCGCATGACCGCGACCGCTTCGTCCACGGTGAGCTCGTATTCGTCGCGCAGCACCGACCATGATGCCCAGGTGGAGGCAATCCCGAGCGCCTGCACTGTCCGGGTGCGGCGGTGACGAGTCAAGAGGGTGAGCTCGCGCGCAAACAGGACCTCGATCTCGTCGGTCACACGATTGATGTGCAGCAGTCGATTCGCACGGAGCTGTGGCGAGACCGATTCACGAAGCCCAGCGGCCCGCGCCTGCGGCGCAACGTATTCGAGTAGCCGCGCCCGCTGAGCGCAGAACGCCTCGATCCGGTCAGGAAGAGGCAGCTCCGGAGCCACCGGAACGAACTGGGAATCCTGACGGCGCAAGACCTCCTCTCCTGTCGCAGCGAACAATGTTTCGAGATCGCTGAAGTTGGCCCACAGTGCGCGAAGTGAGACCCCCGCAGCCTCGGCAATCTGACCGCCGGTCGGCTTCAGTTCGCCACCCTCGATGAGCCGGATGTGCGCCTCGATGACCAACCGGCGGGTGCGCTCGGCACGGGCGGTCCGGCCGTCGGAGCCGTTCATCCCCACACTTCCTCGTTTCGTTCGTGACACCTCTGGATCCCACACAGTCTGCCAGCGGAGCGGACGCACGGCCGCATACTTCGCGCCTGGCTGGACCACGCTGAATACCAAACTTTCGTCGGACAGTAGGAATCTACACTGTCAGTGTTGTAATCTTTCGGCTAACGTGATGTCGATCTCAACTTCAACATGATTCGCACCCATCATTCGCGGATCACAAATCAGAAGGTGCATCGCAAGTGCAGCTACAGACTCTTTCTCGCACCGACAGTGCCGATACCGCGCGCCTCGAACTGGCCGGTATCGGAGTTCGCTTCGGAGGTATCGTCGCCCTCGACGACGTCTCCCTGCAGGTCCCCGCCGGATCCGTCGTCGGGATCATGGGGCCGAACGGCGCAGGCAAGACCACATTGTTCAACGTCATCTGCGGGTTCATCCGCCCCGGCGACGGCACCATGTCGCTCGACGGGAAGCCGTTCACTCCCGTCCCACACCGACTCGCCGCCCGAGGCGTCTCCCGGACCCTGCAGGGCCTCGGCCTGTTCGCCGGACTCACCGCCGTCGAGAACGTCGCCGCAGGCGCCTCCGGGCGACATCGTTCGCCGTTCGTCGCCGGCATGCTCGGACTACCCCCCGCAGCCCACCGCAATCGACAGGCCGTCGCCGACGCCTCGAACCTGCTCGACGAACTCGGCATCGGCAGCTACGCACATACCCTCCCGCCTGCGCTTCCCTATCCGGTCGCAAAGAAGGTCGCGATCGCGCGCGCACTCATCTCCGACCCCACCCTCCTACTTCTGGACGAACCCGCCGGCGGACTCGACCAGACCGATATCGACGACCTGCGTGAACTCATCAGAGCTCTGCCGCAGCGCGCAGACAGCGTCGTCTCCGTCATGCTCGTCGAGCACAACGTCGACCTGATCATGTCGGTGTGCGACCACATAGCGGTCCTCGACTTCGGCCGGGTGATCTCGCAAGGCACACCCGACGAGATCAAAGCCGATCCCGTGGTTGCCCAGGCGTACCTCGGCGACCGGGAGGCTTCATGAGCACTCCACTGCTCCAGGTCGAAAACCTCACGGCAGGTTACGGTCCCGTGCCAGTCCTCCACGACGTCTGCTTCGAGGTACCCGCAGGCACGATCGCTGCTGTGGTGGGTCCCAACGGCGCAGGCAAGACGACACTGCTGCGCGCACTCTCCGGGTCACTCCCTGCCATCCAAGGCACGATCAGTGTCTCAGGCACGTCTCTGGTCGGGGTACCCACCGAGAAGCTCGTGCACCACGGTGTAGCCCACGTACCCGAAGGACGCGGCGTGATCGGCGAACTCACCGTCGACGAGAATCTCCGGCTCGGCGGCCTGTGGCGAAAGGACCGCGCCGACGCCGCCCGCGCAGTCGCCGAGATGTACGAGATGTTCGAGCCGCTCTCCCGGCGCCGCGACAGCTCGGGGCACCAACTCTCCGGCGGGGAACGACAGATGCTCGCGATCGGCCGCGCACTCGTCGCACGACCGACGTTGCTCCTGCTCGACGAACCCTCACTCGGCCTCGCCCCGCGCATCGTGGACCTGATCATGACCACCCTGCGCGACCTGCGCGACCGCACCGGACTCACGGTCGTACTCGTCGAGCAGAACGTCCACAGCGCTCTCCCCGTCGCCGATCAGGCGATCGTGCTGTCACTGGGGCGCGTCACGGTCGCCACATCCGCCGCGGAACTCGCGCACGACCCCGAGTTCCGCACCGCATACCTGGGTTTCTGAGGAGACACCATGGACAGATTCCTGTTTCTCACCGTCGATGGTCTCGCCCGCGGAGCCGTCTTCGCTGCGTTCGCCCTCGCGCTCGTCCTCATCTGGCGCGGGACCCGGGTGATCAACTTTGCGCAGGGTGCGATGGCAGCAGCCACGACCTACATCGCATACTCGGTCACCTCCGCGACGGGGTCGTATTGGTACGGCCTCATCGCCGCCATCGCAGGCGGATTCGTCCTCGGCGGGCTCGTCGAACGGGTGCTCATGCGCCGCCTCGACACCAACCGCCCCTTGGCCGCCGTCATCGTTGCGCTCGGTGTGGTGATGGTGCTGCATGCAGTGCTCGGCATGATCTACGGCAACGACTTCCGTCCGATGCAACTGCCGTTCAGCCGCGAACCGTTCCGGTTCGGCGACGTCGCCGTGCTCTCCCCCTACGACCTGTTCGTGTTCATCACGGTCGGCATCGTGGTCCTCGCGTTGGCGTACCTGTTCACACGGACCGACACCGGCCTGAAGATGCGCGCCTCCGCGTTCGCACCGGACGTGTCGCGGCTGCTGGGTGTGAAGGTCTCGGCGATGCTCACCCTCGGCTGGGCCCTGGCCGGCGCCGTCGGAGCCCTGGCGGCTCTGCTGGTCGTCCCCACCGAACTCGGACTCAACCCACACGCCGTCGACCTCGTGTTCATCTTCGCGTTCACGGCAGCGGTGATCGGCGGACTCGACAGCCCGGTCGGCGCAGTCATCGGTGGCCTGGTCACCGGCCTGCTGCTCGGCTACGTCAGCGGATACCTCAGCGGGAGCATCGCGCCCCTCGCCGTGCTCCTGGCGTTGCTCGGAGTCCTCCTGATCCGACCCCAGGGCATCTTCTCCGGCACAGCGACAAGGCAGGTCTGACATGTCGTCGACACAACTCGCCACATCCGTGACCCGCACGGCATTGATCGTCGGCGCGACCGCAGTGGTGATCGTCGCGGTCTTCGTCCTACCGCCGTTCCGCAACTACCAACTGGCCACGATCGCCGCGTACGTGTGTGCCACAGCGGGATTGACGGTACTCATCGGGCGCAACGGTCAGCTCTCCCTCGGCCACGGAGCGCTGATGGCATGCGGCGCTTACACATTCGCACTCACCGCCAACAGTATGGGCGATGCGGGCGCCACCGGGATCGCCGTACTGCTCGTCCCCCTGGCCGCCGCGGTCGTCCTCACCTCGGTCGTGGGAGTGATCGTCGGTGCGGCCGCCGCACGGTTGCACGGCCCGTATCTCGCTGGTCTCACCCTCGCCCTCGTCGTCGCGATCCCGTCGATCACCACCACGTTCTCGGGTCTGCTCGGCGGAGATCAGGGACTGTGGGCGTACGTCGAAGGCCCACCGAGTGGGATCGCCGCCTTGTTCACCGTCGAACAGTGGCATGCCACCATCGCGGTTCTCGCTGCGGCAGTGACCGTCCTCGCGCTGTCCAACCTGACCTCCGGCGAATTCGGGCGACGGATGCAGGCTGTGCGCGACGACGAGATCGCCGCCCGACTCTCCGGAATCGACGTCACCCGCACCAAGATCGCCACCTTCGTGGCGAGCTCCGGAGCCGCGGGACTCGGCGGCGGCGTTCTGGCGATGGTGACGCAGAGCGCGTCGCCCGGTGCATTCGGTGTGACGTTCTCCCTGTTCCTGCTGATGGGCGTGGTCATCGGCGGCCTCGGTTCCCTGCTCGGCGCGGTGTGGGGTGCGGTGCTGCTCGTCGTGCTGCCCGCACTCGTTGCGGCAGTCACCGATTCTCTGCACATGTCGCCGGCGCTGGCCGAGCGCCTCGACGGCAATCTCGCGATCGCACTGTTCGGCCTTGCCGTGATCGCCGTCGTTCTCGTAGCTCCCGCAGGCCTTCAGGGTCTGCTCTCACGCGCTGTGCACGCCGTGTCACCGCGCGGGCGCGCCCCGCGCCACCGATCGGGTTCGGTTCCCGCGCCCGTTCCCGTCTCCACCACACCGAAAGCTGAGGCACACCGATGATCAGATCCCGGCGACACTTGATCCCGATCGTCGCACTCGCGGCGACCGCGGCTCTCACCGCAGCCGGATGCGGCAGCGGCACCAGCGCGACGGGCGGCTCCGCAGGCGAGGGTGACACCACCGGTATCACCGACACGTCGGTGCTCATCGGCACCCACATGCCGATGACCGGGCCCGCTGCGGCCGGCTACTCGAAGATCCCGGCCGCAACCCAGGCGTACTTCGACCACGTCAACGAGCAGGGAGGTGTGCACGGACGCACCATCGAATACAAGGTGCTCGACGACGGCTACAACCCGGCGAACACCCAGCAGGTGGTGCGCGAACTGGTGCTGCAGGACCAGGTCTTCGCGATCCTGGGCGGACTGGGCACACCCACACACTCGGGCGTTCTCGATTTCCTCGACACCAACGGCGTGCCCGACCTTTTCGTCGCGTCCGGGTCGCGGACCTGGAACCAGCCCGACAAGTACCCGCTGACCTTCGGATACAACGCCGACTACACGGTCGAAGCGAAGGTCATGACCGACTACGTCGACAAGAACCTTCCCGACAAGAAGATCTGCACGTTCGGCCAGGACGACGACTTCGGAGCCGACTACCTCGACGGGGTCGAGCAGATCGTCGGTGCCGAGAACGTCGTCGAACGCCAGACCTACTCCACGAGCAACACCAACGTCGCACCCCAGATCGGAGCCCTTCAGGCCGCGGGATGCGAGGTGGTCATGCTCGCCACGATCCCCGGATTCACCGCGCTGGCGATCGGCACCGCGGGTCGTCTGGGGTTCGCTCCGCAGTGGACCACCGCGTCGGTCGGCGGTGACCTCGTGACATTGTCCAAGACGCTCGGTGAGGCCGCTCCCCTCGCGGAAGGCCTGCTGAGCACCAACTATCTGCCGTCGCACTTCAGTGAAGACGACGAGTGGACCACCCTGTTCCGGGAGATCAACGACAAGTACAACGGCGGGGCCGAGTTCGACGGCAACATCGTCTACGGAATGTCGATGGCGCATCTGTTCGTGCAGGCGCTCGAAGCTGCCGGTGAGAACCCGACCCGCGAATCGATCGTCGCCGCGATCACCGAGAACGGGTTCGACGGACCGAACCTCGTCCCGTTCCGCTTCTCGGCCGATGACCACGCTGGGGCAGGCGGGGCGCGTATCAACCAGGTCCGGGGCGGGATCCAGGAGTACATGGGGCCGTCGTACACCACCACCGACACCCCCGGCGACCCCGTCGTCGAGTACGCAACGGGATAGGTGTCACTCCGGATCGGGTCTCTGGGTGCGGGGTCGGTCGACGTCGGGGGCGACCGACCCCGTTCTCGTTCGACCGGAATCCGAGATCGGACAAGACCTGCTTTCTCGGACCAGAAGACCGGTCGCCGACCTGCCCATTCCGATAGTCTGCTGCGTAGCAGCGAATTATCGCGACGATGGGAATCGAAGATGGCAAAGCTTCCGAACACGCTGTCCGAGGACGAATTCGTCCTCATCCGGGAAACGAAGAAGTCGCAGATTGCCGAACTCGCCGAAGACGACCTCATCGACCTGCACACTCGGACCCGCCGGGCGCGCAACAAGTACGTCAAGCTCTACCGCAGAAGCGGCGCAGACAAGGTCGGTGAGAAGAAGTCCCGCGCCTCGGGTCGCGCAGCGAACACGCGCAATGCCGGTAAGGCCGAGTTGTTCGAGGACGCCCTTGCGCGGGTCAGCCGTCGGCTGGCCAAGGTGGCACGCCAGTCTGCCCAGCAGCTCAAAGAAGAGCGGCTGGCGCTCGCCCGGAGTGATTCCCCGGTGTCGTCGGACGGCGCAGGTGGCAAGGGCAAAGGCAAGGTGAAATCGGAGGGAAAGTCACGCGTCGATTCCACCCGCGATTCGTCCGGCCGCAAGAAATACGAAGCATCGACGATCGCCGCGGGTGCGCGCCGTCAGGTCAAGAAAGACAAGAAGAACGCGTGACCGGCACGGGGGTCGGCCGTTCGAACGAGTGCCGCTGCCCGGCTAGGCTGAACGCCGTGACTCTGCCGAACCCCCACCCCGATGCCCGTGCCGTTGTCACCGGAGCCTCCTCCGGTATCGGCGAGGCGCTGGCCACCGAGCTCGCGGCGCGCGGGCATTCACTGATCCTCGTCGCGCGACGTGGCGACGTCATGGAGGAGCTCGCGACCGAGCTCAGGTCCGCACACGGCGTCGAAGTCGACGTGCGCGCATGCGACCTGTCCGCCCCCGAGGCCCGTACCGATCTCGTCGACGAGTTGTCCTCGCGACGGATCAGCATTCTGTGCAACAACGCGGGTATCGCCACGTTCGGTGCTGTGGCCGAGCTGGATCCGTCCTATGAGCGGGCGCAGGTCGAACTCAATGCGGTTGCGGTGCATGATCTGACTCTCGCGGTTCTTCCCGGGATGGTGGAGCGCAAGTCGGGCGCGATCCTGATGGTCGGGTCTGCGGCAGGCAACATGGCAATCCCCAACAACGCGACCTACGCCGCGACCAAGGCGTTCGTGAACACCTTCTCCGAATCGCTTCGCGGGGAACTCAAGGGCAGCGGCGTGCATGTCACGCTGCTGGCTCCCGGACCTGTGCGCACCGAGGTTCCGGATCCGTCCGAGGCGTCGATCGTCGATCGGATCGTTCCCGACTTCCTGTGGATTTCGAGTGAACACACCGCGAAGGTGTCGTTGGACGCACTCGCACAGAACCGCATGCGCATCGTTCCCGGCGTGATCTCGAAGGCGATGTCGGCCGCGGGACAGTTTGCTCCCCGGTCCATCTCCGCCCCTATCGCCGGCGCGTTCTACAAGAAGCTCGGAGGCTGACGCCTCGCACATGTCCCCGACCGGCGTCCGGCGCATCTCGCATCGGATGCCGGTCCTGGCGCATTACAGTGATCCCCCTCACTTCCCGAGGGTGCTCTTTCCGCTTCGCCTCACCTACTCCCATCTGCTGTTTCCCTGTCGACCAGGGTGCAGTTGGCATGAGTCGCGCAAATTCCCACAAATCGATACCTGTGTTAACAAGTAGTTACGGAAAATTTTCACAAACACAGGAGTAGTACTTTGTCGCCGAAGATCGCAATTCTTGGAGCAGGACCGAGTGGGCTCGCGCAGCTGCGCGCCTTCGAGGCAGCACGGAAAGCCGGTCTCGACGACGTCCCCGACATCGTGTGCTTCGAGAAGCAGGCAGACTGGGGCGGAATGTGGAACTACACGTGGCGCACCGGCCTCGATGCACACGGCGAACCGGTTCACGCGAGCATGTACCGGTACCTGTGGTCCAACGGCCCCAAGGAATGCCTCGAGTTCGCCGACTACTCCTTCGAGGAGCATTTCGGACGACCCATCCCTTCGTACCCGCCGCGCGCGGTCCTCCTCGACTACATCATGGGTCGGGTAGAGAAAAGCGATGTGCGCAAGTACGTCCGGTTCAACACAGCGGTGCGGTGGGTCGACTACTCCGAACAGACCAAGAAGTTCACCGTTACCGTGATGGACCACGACAAGGGCGAACTCGAATCCGACGAATTCGACTACGTGGTCGTCGCCACCGGGCACTTCTCCACTCCGAACGTGCCCGAATTCGAGGGCCTCGACCGGTTCCCCGGGCGCGTCCTGCACGCGCACGATTTCCGTGACGCCGCCGAGTTCGCAGGCAAGCGACTGCTTCTCGTCGGCAGCAGTTACTCGGCCGAGGACATCGGAACGCAGTGCTACAAGTACGGTGCAAAGCAGGTCACCTTCAGTTACCGCTCCGCGCCGATGGGACATGACTGGCCCGATGCGTTCTCCGAAGTGCCACTGCTCACGCATGTCGACGGCAGCACAGCACATTTCAAGGACGGCAGCACCCGCGAGGTCGACGCCATCGTGCTCTGCACCGGCTACCAGCACCACTTCCCGTTCCTGCCCGACGAGCTGCGACTGCGTACCAACAACCGGCTGTACCCGCGAAACATCTACAAGGGCATCTTCTTCCAGAACAACCCGCGCCTGATGTACCTCGGCATGCAGGACCAGTACTTCACGTTCAACATGTTCGACGCGCAGGCGTGGTACGCCCGCGACGTGATGCTCGGCCGGATCGCGTTGCCCGACTTCGACAGTCGCGACGCAGATATCGAGTCGTGGCGAACCCGCGAAGAGGCTCTGAGCAACCCGATCGAGGACATCGACTTCCAGGCCGCGTACATCCGGGATCTCGTCGATGCGACCGACTATCCCGAGTTCCACGTCGAGCGCCAGGGTGAGGTGTTCAAGCAGTGGAAGAAGGACAAGAAGGCCGACATCATGGGCTACCGCAACCGTAGCTATACGTCCACCCTCACCGGAACCACCGCACCGCCGCTCCCCGCACCGTGGCTGGAGATCCTCGACGATTCCCGAGAATCCTTCCTGCGCAATGATTTCGAAGCCGAGAAAAAGGACGAACCCGAAGACAAGGTCGTGGCCCCTCGAACCGAGCGTCTACGCATCCCGGGCACGCTCCGCTCTGCCGAGGCGCGCGTCACCGCGAACGTCTAGCGTCTAGCGTCGGCGGCGCCTGCCGGTCCCGAAGATGCTCCGTGAGATCTCCCGGCCCGCCGCCGACGCTGCCGACCGCAGAAACCCCTTCACCGCACTGCTACCGAGCACCTGCTCGACGATGGACGGTCCCTCGTCGGGCGGTGCGGCGGGTGCCTGCTCTGCGGCGTAGTCCGGAACAGGTGGCGCCTCGAAATCCGGATCGTTGTTCGGTGCGCCCGCCACTGTCGCGGTGAGCTTCTCGTACGCCGACTCGCGATCGATGGTGCGGCCGTACTTCCCGTACATCGGGCTCGCCTGCGCCGCCGCCCGCATGGCGTTCTCACCGACCGTGTCCATCAGCGATCGAGGCGGGCGGATACGCGTCCACGCAACGGGCGTCGGGGCTCCCATCTCGGACAGCACCGTGACAACAGCCTCACCCGTCCCCAACGTCGTAAGCACTTCCTCGAGGTCGTAGAACTCCGTCATCGGGTACGTACGGGCCGTCTTCGCCAGTGCTTTCTGGTCATCGGGGGTGAATGCGCGCAGCGCATGCTGCACCCGCGCGCCGAGTTGCGAGAGCACCGCGTTCGGAATATCGGTGGGCAGCTGGGTGCAGAAGATCACGCCGACACCCTTCGACCTGATCAGCTTCACCGTTTGCTCGACCTGCTGGAGGAACGCGTCGGAGGCATCCGCGAACAGCAGGTGGGCCTCGTCCAATACGAATACCAGTTTCGGTTTGTCGAGGTCGCCGACTTCCGGCAGTGCTTGGAACAGATCTGCCAGCAGCCACATCAGGAAAGTGGAGAACAAGCGCGGACGCATCGCCTGATCACCGAGCTCGATCAGATTGAGTACCCCCTGCCCACCGACGACATCGAGCAGGTCCTCGGTTTCGAGTTCGGGCTCCCCGAAGAACGTGTCGCCGCCAGCAGCCTCCAGGTTGACTATCGCGCGCAGGATCACGCCGGCAGTCGCCTTGGAGACCCCGCCGATCCCCTGAAGTTCCGCCTTCCCCTCGTCGCTCGTCAGGTGTGCGATGGTCTGGCGCAGATCCTTCAGGTCGAGCAGAGCGAGACCGTTCTTGTCTGCCCAATAGAAGATCAGTCCGAGCGTGGATTCCTGGGTCGCGTTCAGGTCGAGCACCTTGCTCAGCAAGATCGGACCGAACGCGGTGACGGTCGCGCGAACCGGGATCCCCACACCCTCGGTTCCCAGTGAAAAGAACCGCACCGGAAAACCGGTCGGGTTCCACCCGTCGTCGCCCGTGTCCACCGCACGGCCGGCGAGCACATCACTCGTCTCCCCTGCCGCAGACAGCCCCGACAGGTCGCCCTTGACGTCGGCAATCACGACAGGCACACCCGCAGACGAGAGCTGTTCGGCAATGAGTTGCAGGGTCTTCGTCTTGCCGGTGCCCGTGGCGCCGGCAACCAGACCGTGCCGATTCAAGGTTGCCAACGGTATCCGCACGTGGGCTGCCGGATCGACCGCACCGTCGTGCACTACAGCACCCAATTCCAGTGCTTCTCCGATGACGGCATAACCATCGGCGATCGTTGTGCTCGGACGCGAAGTTTCGGCCATCCGATATCCCCTATCGATGTGTGACAGACCTCGGCGCACCCCACCGACGACCTTAGCCGTTCCTCCGCCTCGCTACTCTGTGAGTCGTGCAGGACAAACTCGTATGGATCGATTGTGAGATGACCGGGCTGCGGATCGGCAGCGACAAGCTGATCGAGATTGCCGCGCTGGTCACCGATAGCGACCTCAATGTGCTGGGCGACGGAGTGGACATCGTCATCCACGCCGACGACGACGCGCTCGCCTCCATGCCGGACGTGGTGCAGCAGATGCATGCGAAGTCCGGACTCACGGAGGAGGTGCGCCGCTCGACGGTCAGTCTTGCCGAGGCAGAGAAACTTGTGCTCGACTACATCCGGGAGCACGTCGCGGAGCCGGGCACCGCACCGCTGGCAGGTAACTCGATCGGAACCGATCGCACCTTCATCGCACGGGACATGCCCGAGTTGGACGGCTTCCTCCACTACCGGATGGTGGATGTCAGCTCGATCAAGGAGCTGACACGACGCTGGTTCCCGCGGATCTACTTCGGCCAGCCCGAGAAGGGGCTCTCGCACCGCGCACTGGCCGACATCAAGGAATCGATCCGCGAACTGCGCTACTACCGGCGTACCGCGTTCGTCCCTGAGCCCGGACCGACGTCCGCAGAGCTCATCGCCGTCGTGAAGGATCTCGGACCCGCCTGACCAGGCGATTCGGTGTTTCCGGCAAAGTCACGCTAGTATCTGTACCGCAAGCGCACGCGGTCGAAGACCGTTCGCGATTGCGATGGTGAGTGTAGTTCAGTTGGTAGAGCACCAGGTTGTGATCCTGGCTGTCGCGGGTTCGAGTCCCGTCACTCACCCCTCAAGAAGAACCCCGACCGGATTCCGGTCGGGGTTCTTTCCTTCGGCCCTCTTTTCTACTGCGCGAAGAGTCCTGCGACGAACGGCGTCGTATCAGGCATCGACCGTTCGATGGCCGTGAAGTGCCCCGCCATATAGACGCGATAATCCACATCCGTACCCGACGCCGTCATGTCCGAGGCCAGTTTCGCCGACAACGGGATCGGCACCATCACATCGTGTATGCCGTGGCCGAGGAAGATCGGGCGGTCGTAGCCGTCGGTGGGGACCGCCAGATAGTCGGCGAGGACTGCGGGCAACTCTCCTTCGAACATCGGACGCGCCGGCAGGTCACCGATGCTCACCGATTGCGCGACCGCGTCCAGATCGTCGTAGCAGAGCACCTCCGCCTGATCGAGGATTTCCTGACCGGCCGGAGTGAAGTAGCTGTCGATGTCGACATCGGGATAAGCGTCGCGCACTCCCGAGAACAAGTACCCACTGAACGACACCAGCCCCCACAGACCAGGATCCGGGAACCCGGGAACTCCGAGGGTGAACGCCGACTCGAGATTGGCAGGCGCCCCGGTGGCCACGGTGCCCCGGAAGTCGAGTTCCGGCGCCCGGGAGGTCGCGATGTGGGCGGTGTGCAGGGCCGCGTGACCACCCTGCGAATGTCCGATCACCACCCAACTGTCGGACAGGGACGGATCGGCTGCGCGGGCGGCGCGAACACTGTCGACGACACTGTTCGCGGCACTCTTGCCATCGAGGTACCGGTGGAGGCCCTCCGAACCGAGCCCTGGATAGTCGGCCGCCACCACCGCGTAACCCTGGTCGAGCCAGTGGCCGAGATACATCTTCTCGACATCGGAGCGGGGGGTACGGGTCGTCAGCGAACAGTCGTCACCGACACCGGTGGTCCCGTGCGCCCAGGCGACGACAGGCCAGCCACTGTCGGGAGCGTCGCCTTCCGGCACGAACAGCGCGCCCGTGGCGACGGTGGGCTCACCCGAACGCCATTGGGTGCGGTACTCGATCTTCTCGGCGACGGCGACGCCGGGAAGGGAAAGTTCGGCCGGAAGCGATCCGACCGACACGAGTGCGCCGGGTTCCGGCCCAGCGGGTGCGGCGGTCGCAATGTGCGACCCGATCAGCTGAGGAACAACGAGGCCCAGCGCCGCAACAGCGCTGAGCCACGTTCGAATGCCGGTCACCGGCTATGCATTCGCGTTGCCGGCTTTCCAGGTGGCCCACGGAATGTTCCAGTCGCCGAGCCCATCGGTGCCGGACAGCACCCCACCAACGGTGTTGCTCACGATGACGATATCGCCGCGTTTGGTGTTGTCGAAGATCCACTTGGCGTTCGCGGGACTCAGGTTCAGGCACCCGTGGCTGGTGTTGCGGTACCCCTGGTCGCCGAGTGACCATGGAGCCGAGTGGAAGAAGATACCGCTGTAGGACATGCGGGTGGCCCAGTCGACCGGTGTGCGGTACCCCTCAGACGAGTCAACGGCCACTCCGTACGTCGACGAGTCCATGATCATGTGATCGAACCGGTCGCCGATCGTGTAGATGCCGTTGGGGGTGGGTGTGTCGTTCTTCCCCATCGAAGTCGGCATCGTGATCACATCGGCACCGTTGCGGTTGACGACCACCTGTTTGGTGTTGTCGTCGACCCTGATGATCACCGAGTCGCCGATCGTGAACGAGGTCGCGACATCGGACTGGCCGAACAGGCCGTCGCCCAGATCCTTGCCGTAAGCCTTCACATCGACCGAAACGGTGGTGCCCGGCGTCCAGTAGTGCTCCGGCCGCCACCGCACTTCGCGGTTGTTGACCCAGTAGAACGCACCCTCCACCGGCGGGTTCGTCGTGACGGTGATCGCTTCCTCGGCAGCGAGGCGATTCGGGATGTTCTCGTCGAACTGCACCGCAACCGGCTGACCGATACCGACGACAGAACCTTCACCGGGCATCACGTACGGCTGGGTGAGATTCGACGGAGACGATGTCGTGAACGACAGGCTCGAGGTGGTCGCACCTCCGAGCCCGTAAGCGACGGCTTCGAGAACGTACTGGCGGTTGTACCCGAGCGGCTCGGTGTTCACCCAGGTCGCATCGTCCTCGATCGCACCGGAGACCGGCTCTCCCTCCGGGGTGAGGAGGGTCACCGATTCGAGCTTGCCGTTGACCACCGACACCGTGACCGGGTCGATCGGAGAGAAACCGACGCCGCCGTCTTCCACGCTGGCCGACACGGTCGGTTTGATGAGTGCGGCGAGTGGGTTCGAGTCGATCGGCACTTCGTCGGCCCCGCCACCCGATCCAGGCGAGCAGGCAGTGACGAAGGCCATAAGCCCGACGACCATCAACCCCAGTACCGCCCCGGTCCGCCGCCGACGCGGACTCGTCACTTGTTCTTGTTGCACTGCCACTCTCCGCTCCGCCTCCCCACAGACACCAAAACTGCAGGTAACCCATGTGAAAACAATCTTGCCAGCCCACATTTCGAGCAGGCTCTACGACGCCCCCCGACGTCGATAACGTTCGAATACCGAATCGCCCCCACCGCGCCGTCCGTTACAGCGCCAGCGCCGCGAAAGGCCCCTGACCAGGCGATTTGGCGCGATCTTCTGAGGTGTGTAATCTTCTCTTCGTCGCCGGGACAACGGCCCGGAGACAGAAACACCAAGCGCCATTAGCTCAATTGGCAGAGCAGCTGACTCTTAATCAGCGGGTTCGGGGTTCGAGTCCCTGATGGCGCACAGCGAAAAGCCCCACCTCCGGAACGATACCGGGGTGGGGCTTTTTCAGCACTGTAGAAAGAATCACCCTTCGATGATCACGGGATCCCCGAGTTTCACGTTCTCGTAGTACCAGCCGGCGTTCTCGGTGCTGAGGTTGATGCAGCCGTGGCTGACATTCGCGTATCCCTGAGAATCCACCGACCACGGTGCGGCGTGCACGAAGATTCCGCCCCATGTGAGCCGCACTGCATATTCGGTGTCGATGCGGTACCCCTCGGGCGCGTCGATGGGCACTCCGTAGGTCGACGAGTCCATCACCAGATGTCGGAACTTCTCGAGCACCGGGAAGGTGCCGACAGGGGTTTCGTATCCCGGTTTTCCCATCGACGTGGGCATCGTCCTCACGACCTCGCCGTTCAGACTGACCGTGAACTGGTGCGTCGACCGATTCGCGACCGCGATGAACGAGTCACCGACCTGGAAGTGGGTCCGCGACCCGCCTACCAGGACTGTGACGTCGGTACCTCCGGGCCAGAAACCGTCCGGTGCCCATTGCAACTCCCGATCGCTGACCCAGGAGATGTGCCCGTCGACGGGCGCAGCGGTGATTATCTGCACTGCGTTCTCGGCCGCTGCCCGATCCGCGACAGGTGCGGTGAAACGCACGATCACCGGATGCGCGACACCCACCACGTTCCCGGTAGCGGGCTCGACAGACGAGACACCGAGACCGACTCCACCTGGCGGCGCCTCGGCGACAGTTCCCGCAGCGGCGGCGGCTCCGGAGCCGAACCACACGGCGGTGGCGAGAATCGTGGCCAGAAGCAGTCGTGCGCTCCGCTGACAACCCCTCATGACGGTCGCCTCCTTAGAACCAGGACGGACCCCGACCCATCCAGTGAAGCACGTCACACCTACGGGCGCGGCAGATGAAAGGTTGTCGTGCACGAATGCACAGTGCCCGCGTCCGAGAAGACGCGGGCACTGTGCACAGCGAATGGGGTCAGCGCAGAATCTTGCGCAATACGAGCAGTCCCACCACCGCACCCACCGCGATGGCGGCGTACTTCTTGACCTGAGGCTGATTGACCTTCGCGACGACGCTCTGCTTGGTGTTCGCCACCAAGGTCTTCGGGTTGGCGCGGAGGCTCAGTTCGTCGAGCGTGCTCGCGAGCTGGTTGCGGGCCTTTTCGATGTCCCGCTCGATGTCGCCGGTGTCCCTAGCCACGTGATCCTCCAGAAAGTCGCTGCAGTGTGCTGCGACCACGGTAATGGACAATCGGTCCACTAATGTCGCGGACATGACGGAAAACAGCAGACTCACTCCCGGCGACACCGCTCCCGACTTCAGGCTTGCCGACGCCGACGGCAACGAAGTGTCGCTGTCCGACTACCGGGGACGCAAGGTCATCGTGTACTTCTACCCCGCCGCGAGTACGCCCGGCTGCACGAAGCAGGCCTGCGATTTCCGCGACAACCTCGCGGAATTGAACGACGCCGGACTCGACGTGCTCGGGATCTCCCCGGACAAGCCCGCGAAGCTCGCGAAGTTCCGCGACAACCAGGAGCTGAACTTCCCACTGCTCTCCGACCCCGAGAAGACCACGCTCACCGCATGGGGTGCCTTCGGCGAGAAGAAGATGTACGGGAAGACGGTGACCGGCGTGATCCGATCGACTTTCCTCGTCGACGAGCAAGGCAAAATCGAGGTTGCGCAGTACAACGTGCGAGCGACCGGACACGTCGCGAAACTGCGACGCGATCTGTCCGTCTGACTATCCGGCCAGGGAACTCAGCAGCACCGCTTCCGCAACAGCGAGGTTCTCGATCTCGGATGGATCGACACTCTCGTTCGGGGCGTGGATGACGCAGCGGGGCTCCTCGACCCCGATCAGGGCGATCTCCGCTGTCGGCACCGCGCGTTGGAGTGCAGTGCACAACGGGATCGACCCGCCTTGACCGGCGGTGCCCACCTCACGTCCGTACGCAGCCTCGAGCGCGGACCGTAGAGCGGTGTATCCGGGCCCGTCGGTCACGGCGCGGAAGGGTTCGCCGACGGCTTCGCGCTCGATCCGCAAGCGGGCGCCCCATGGCACATGCGCTTCGAGGTGGGCGACGAGCGCGTCCTGCGCGGCCGTCGCGTCGACCCCGGGCGGTACCCGCAGGTTCAGGCGCGCCGATGCGCGGGGCACGATCGCGGCGGCAGAACCGACGACCGGCGGCGCATCGATTCCGAGCACGGTCAGTGCAGGCCGGGCCCAGACGGCGTCGGCGATCGAGCCTGAGATCGGCAGCGTCACTCCGTCGAGCACACCGGCGTCGGCGCGAGATCTGTCCTCGGGATACGGCACTCCGTCCCATGTCGCGGTGGCGTCGAGACCGTCGATGACCGTGTTTCCGTCGGCGTCGCGCATTGTGGCGAGCAGGTGCACCAATGCGGCGAGCGCGTCGGGTGCCCCTCCTCCGTACATGCCGGAATGCACTTCGCCCTTCAACGTCTCGATGTGGACGTCGACGTTCGCGATACCGCGCAAGGTGGTGGTCAATGTCGGCTTTCCCACTTCGGCATTGCCACTGTCGCCGATGATGATGAGGTCGGCCTGAAACAACTCGGGGCGCTCCTCGACCAGATGGTCGAGCCCTTCGCCGCCCATTTCCTCGGATCCTTCGATCACGATCCGTACACCCACGGGGATGCGCCCGTCTTCGAGGACCGCCCGCAGCGCGAGCAGGTGCATCATGATATTGCCCTTGCAATCGGCGGCGCCGCGCCCGTACCAGCGGCCATCGCGTTCCGTGAGCGTGAACGGCGGGCTGTCCCAGAGGTCTTCGTTGCCCGGGGGCTGCACGTCGTAGTGGCTGTACAGCAGGACGGTGGGGGCTCCGGCGGGGGCGGGGGTGTGCCCGACGACCGCGAGCGATCCGTCGGAGGTCTCGATGAGTTCGACGTGGTCGATCCCCGCTTCGGCGAATGCATCACGAACCCGGACTGCAGCTCCGACACATTCTTCGACGGGGAACTGTCGGGGGTCTGCGACCGAGCGGAACGCGACCATGGTCGCGAGCTCTTCACGGGCCGCAGGCATCGCTGCGCTGACGCGCTCGCGCATGCGTCGGGTCGGATCTGTCATCGCTTCTCCTCCGAATGTCCGATGAATACGTCGATTCCGTCGAGCAGCCGCTCGAGTCCGAACCGGAAATCCTGTTCGTGCCATGCCTCAGGAGCGTCGCCCTCGTCGGCATCGAATGCTCCCGCGGCAACCGCAGCGAGCACCCACGGGTACTTCTCCGGGTCGAGGATGCGAGGCATCACCGCGGGGTAGTCCAGCCCGTCGTCCATGACGGCGGATTCGAGTTCCCACGAGAAGCGCGCTCGGCTGATGACATACAGCGAGACCGTCAGGGTGATCTGCACTTTCGCTTCCTCATCGAGGGGGGTCTCGGACAGGGCACCGAGACCGGCATCGAGCCAGCGCATGTTGTTGGGCCAGTACGGGGCCGTTCGGATCGGACGCTCGGTCAACCATCTGTAGGCGCGCAGCCCCCGGTATTCGGCTGTTGCCCAGGCGTCGAATCGCTCCCGCCAGGAGCCCCCGGATGGCAACACGGGCGGCGGCCCGATCGCGCGGTCCCACGCGAGTTCGACGAGTTGATCCTTGCTGTCGACGTAGCGGTAGAGCGACATCGTGGTGAAACCGAGTTCCTTCGCGACGCGGCTCATCGAGAGCGCCTCGAGTCCTTCGGTGTTCGCGACGGCGATCGCAGCGTCGAGCACCTGCTCGAGCGTCAGGCCCCGACGTGGCCCCCGGGTGCCGGGGTCGCTCAGACCCCATGCCAGCCGCACGCTGCGCGGTAGCTCGTCTTCTGATCCGGGACTACTCATGCTTCTCCGTCTGTCGGGGTCTTGCCGCAATCCTAAAACTGCGTATCCTGTACACATTCGTATATCGCATACACAGTTAAGGACCGGGTCATGTCCGATCACTTCGCCGCTCTCCAAGTGCAGGCCCTGCGCAAGACATTCGGGGCCACCACGGTGCTCGACGGCATCGACCTCCGCGTCGAACAAGGGTCCGTCTTCGCCCTGCTCGGCGCGAACGGCGCCGGAAAATCCACAACCGTGCGGATCCTCACGACGCTCCTACCCTTCGACTCCGGCACCGTCGAAGTCACCGGGCTCGCCCTACCCGCACACGCGCGAGGTGTGCGAGAACGAATTGCTCTCACCGGCCAGTACGCTGCCATCGACGACGTCCTCACCTGCGCCGAGAATCTTCGCCTTGCGGCGCGGCTGGCCCACCTGCCCTCGGCGACGATCGACGGCCGTGTCCGAGAACTGATCGAACGATTCGATCTCGGGCACGTCGCCGACCGGCGCGCCGGCACCCTCTCCGGCGGCACCGCTCGCCGGCTCGACATCGCAATGAGCCTGGTCGCTTCACCGCAGGTGCTGTTCCTCGACGAGCCCACCACGGGTCTCGATCCCCGCAGCCGCCTCATCATGTGGGAGGTCATCCGCGAACTCGCCGCCGAGGGAGTCACCGTTTTTCTCACCACGCAGTACCTCGAAGAGGCCGATCGCCTCGCAGATCGAGTGGCAGTGCTGCATTCGGGACGCATCGTCGCCGACGGCACACCGGACGAGCTCAAAGCACTGGTGCCGGGCGGTCACCTGGAATTGCGCTTCACCACCGAACCCGACCTCGCTCGCGCTGCGACGCTCCTCGGCGGCGACACCGACCCGAGCACCCTCACTCTCGAAGTCCCCACCGACGGCGATCTCCCCCACGTGGCCGCCCTACTCACCCGCCTCGCCGACGACGCAGTTCCGGTCGAGAAATTCGGCCTCCACTCCCCCACGCTCGACGACGTCTTCCTCACTCTCACCGGCACGGCCAACCGAAAGAAGGTCTCGCAGTGACGCTCACCGACTCCCCCACCCACACTCTCGGTTACCTGCCCCGCGACTACGCGGCGGTGACCGGCAGAAATCTCAGGCGCATGCTCCGCAGCCCCGACGCACTGCTCATGGGTCTCGCGCTTCCGGTGCTGCTGCTCGTGCTGTTCGTGTATGTGTTCGGCGGCGCCATCAACACCGGCACCGACTATCTCAACTACGTCGTCCCGGGCATCGTGCTGCTGTCAGCATCGTTCGGCGCTGCACAGACCGCAGTCGCCGTCGCGTCCGACATGCAGCGCGGCATCGTCGACCGGTTCCGATCCATGCCCATCGCACGTTCGGCCGTTCTCACCGGCCACGTCGTCGCGAGCCTGGTCCGCAACCTCGCCAGCACCGCCGTGGTGTTCGCCGTCGCCGTCCTGATGGGGTTCCGGCCCGATGCCACCCTCGTCGAGTGGATTGCAGCCATCGGGGTCATCGCACTGTTCATCCTCGCGATCTCCGCGGTCTCGGCTGCGCTGGGGATGCTCGCCGGAAACGAGGAGGCCGCAAGCGGCTTCACGTTCTTCCTGCTTTTCCTGCCCTATGTGAGCAGCGCATTCGTACCGCCGGACACGATGCCGGGCTGGTTGCGGGGATTCGCCGAACACCAGCCGGTGACACCTGTCATCGAGACGGTGCGCGGCCTGCTCACCGGAACCCCGATCGGCAATTCGGCAGTGGTCGCGGTCGGGTGGTGTGTGGCGTTCACCGCCGTCGGACTGGTCGCGGCAACGGCGTTGTTCCGCCGTCGAACCGCGCGGTGAACCCCCTCCGCGGGAGACACACCGCGTTTGGTGGCACCTCTTTTCACACTCATGTTCGGCTTTCGTACAGTGTGCCGCTAGCCTGGGCGCGTGGAGTCAGCAACGAACGGCCGCCGCGCCCCGCAACGGATCGACCCCGCACTCGAGGTCCAGGCGGAGCCGCAGGAACTCGTGCCCAGACGACGTCCGACGCAGGAACGCAGCCGGCGCAAGTTCGACGCGCTCCTGGCAGCCTCCCGCGACCTGCTCACCGAGGTCGGATTCGAGTCGTTCACGTGCGAAGAGGTCGCCTCCCGCGCCGACGTCCCCATCGGCACCCTCTACCAGTTCTTCGCCAACAAGTACGTGATCGTCTGCGAACTGAATCGGCAGGACCTCGTCGGCGTCCAGAACGAACTCGCCACCTTCAACGGCAGGATCCCGTCGGTCGACTGGCTACGCTTCCTCAACAATTTCGTCGATCACATGGCCGGTCTGTGGACCACCGATCCATCCCGACGCGAAGTGTGGCTGGCGATGCAGTCCACCCCGTCGACGCGTGCCACCGGTGCCATCCACGAGAAGGAATTCGCCGAACAGGTCGCGCGGATGCTGGCGCCCCTCACCCCGGACACGCCCCGCGCGCGCCGCAAGCTCATGGCCGAGGTTCTCGTGCACATCGTGTACTCGATGTTGAACTTCTCGGTGCAGGACGACCAGACCCACGCCGACGCCGTGGCCGAACTCAAGCGGATCATGGTCGCGTATCTGCAGGTCGCCGAACAGGACTCGCGTGCCCAGGCGAAACGACAGAAGCGACGTGAAGATTCCGAACGCGCACGCGCCGCCGGGTCCGGAACGACCAAGGCCGAGGAAGCGTCCGCTCCCTCGGCCTGATCTCGTGTAGCACTCCGCTGCTACCTGTCGTCCTCCCCGGACGAGTCTTCGCGGGCGGCATCGTCGAGTACCACGAACGCACCGGCCATGTCTCCGTCGTGCGTCAGTGACACATGGATCCGCCGACCGCCGAGATGCTCCGCAACCTCACGATGCAACCGAATGCTCGGCCGTCCCCACGCGTCGCACACCACCTCGATCTGCTGGTGGATCGTCTCCGGCAGCACCGGCGGGCTCCCGAACAACGACGCCGACCACGCTTTGATCACGGCTTCCTTCGCCGCCCAGCGCGCGGCGAAATGCCGGGCAGGATCGGAGCTGCGGGTATTCGCATCGCGACGCTCACCCGGGGTGAAGTTCGCCAACATCGTCGTGCCCGGCCGCCGCAACTGCTCGGCGAACTCCGGCACCGACACGAGGTCGAACCCGATACCCGCAACTCCCATCTCTGCTGTTACCTACTTGCAGCCCGGCAGACCCGAGCGGTACACGTCGCCGTCACCGAGGCGTGCTTCCTCGGTGAGCAGCACATCCGCTTCGAGCTGACGTGCAGCAGCGGCAGGTACCGCGTCCCCACCGAACCGGCGATCCGCGGGACGCTCGTACAGTGCCGCGCCACCGGTCATCGCCGAGACCAAGCGCCGCTTACCCGCGACCGTGCGCTCCGCAGCCTGCGTGAGGTACGCCTCACGACGATCGGCCGGCAGCGACTCCACGAACGCCTGCGGGTGCACCACCGCGATCAACCCGGACACGTGACCGAAGCCGAGGCTGGTCAGCAGGCCCGCCTTCAGCGCGTACTGCTCGCCGAAACGGATCGGCGTACGTGCCCACACGAGGTGTTCGTACTCGGCCATCTTCTCGTCCACACAATCGAGGCTGCGGTTCGGCGGGACGACACCCTGGCTGAGCACCTGGCACAGACCGACCAACTGGAAGGCGGCTGCGCCACCCTTGGCGTGTCCGGTCAGCGACTTCTGCGAGACCACGAACAGCGGGTTGCCCTCACTGCGGCCCAGCGAGCCGGCCAAGCGCTCGTGCAGTTCCGACTCGTTGGGGTCGTTCGCCGCAGTCGACGTGTCGTGCTTGGAGACCACCGCGATGTCGTCCGCAGTGACACCGAGCTTGCGCAGTTCCTTCGCCAGAGCCGACTCGCGTCCGCCGCGACCTGCGCCGAGCGCACCGATGCCGGGCGCCGGAATCGAGGTGTGGACACCGTCGGCAAACGAACTGGCATATGCCACGACACCGAGAACAGGTAGCCCCATCTCCAGTGCGAGGTCCCCGCGCGCCAGCAGCACAGTGCCGCCACCGGCCGACTCGACGAACCCACCGCGCCTGCGATCGTTGGCCCGCGAGAAGCGGCGATCGTCGATGCCCTTGGCGGTCATCTCGTCGGACTTCGCGGTCGCCGACATGTCACCGAAGCCGACGATGCCCTCGATACCGAGATCATCGAAACCACCGGCGACAACCAACTCGGCCTTGCCCAGCTTGATCTTGTCGACACCCTCTTCGACCGACACGGCAGCCGTGGCGCACGCCGCGACCGGGTGCACCATCGCACCGTAACCGCCGACGTACGACTGGACGACGTGCGCGGCGATGACATTCGGCAGGGCTTCCTGCAGGATGTCGTTCGCGCGGTTCTCGCCGAGCAACGTGTCGATGTACAGCGACCTCATCGAGGTCATGCCGCCCATACCGGTGCCCTGCGTGTTCGCCACCATCGACGGGTGCACCCAGCGCAGCAGTTCGGACGGGGTGAAGCCGCCGGTGAGGAACGCATCGACCGTGGACACGATGTTCCACAGACCCACTCGGTCCACCGCATCCGCCATGTCGGCGGGAATGCCCCAGCGGGTGACATCGAACCCGGTCGGGATCTGGCCACCGACAGTGCGGGACAGCTTCGCCTTACGCGGCACGCGGATCTCGGTGCCTGCCTTGCGGGTGACCGTCCAATCTCCGGACTCGGAATCGACCGCAGCGACCGTGTTCTCCGGATCGGAATCGACGAACGCGCGGGCCTCTGCTTCGGAGCCGACCACGAAGGACAGATCCTTGTCGAGGAACACCGAAGTCATCAGCGGAGCCGTGTTGTCGACCATTGCTCCGTCGTCGGCGTAGCGACGGATGCCGCAACGCTCGACCACCGCGTCGTTGTAACGGTCGGCGATCTCCGACTCGGGGACGAGCTCACCGGTCTCGGCATCGTAGAAGCCGGGCTTCGGTTCGTTCTCCCACTCGATCAGACCCGTGACCCACGCCAGTTCGAGCACACCGGCAGCCGACAGTTCCTCGTCGACCTCCATCTCGAAGCGAGTACGCGACGAACCGTACGGGCCGAGCTCGCCCGCACCCACAATGACCACGAGGTCCTCGGGATCCGCGGTGACCTCGCTCCACTCGGGAATCGGGGCCGCATCGAGACGCGGGGCCGCAGGCAGTGCCGCGATGGTCGCGGTACCGTCCTCGTCGGCCTCCTCGGCGACATCGGCCGCGTCCTGTGCCTGCTTCGCCAGCGCAGGCAGATCGAGACCCGCCTCGGCGAGACCGCCGGTCAGGTCCGCGACGAGCGGTGCGTCCTTCGCAAGACGCTTGGCCTCCGGACCGACGAGCTTCAGCAGTTCGGTCGCCATCTCGGGCGTCGACCACGTGCGTACACCGGCGGCCTCGGCGGCCTCGACCAGCGGATCGTTGCCGCCCATCAGTCCCGTGCCACGCACCCAGCCGATGAGCGCGTGCGCCAGCGTGACGCGCTCGGCCCACGTGCGCTCGGCACCCCAGCGAGTGACGATCGCGTCGAGCGCGGCCTTCGACTCGCCGTACGCGCCGTCGCCACCGAACATGCCGCGGTTCGGAGACCCGGGCAGCACCACGTGCAGGTGGGTGTCGACGTCGTGATCGGCACCGATACCGGACAGACCGGCGATGAGCCGCTCGACCGACCACAGCAGAACCCGCATCTCCATCTCGGCGCGCGCACCGGCGTCGGCGAGCGAACCGGCCACGCGAGGCGCAGCGAACGGGAACAGCAGCGTCGGGGTCAGCGCATCCTTGATGAGCTTCTTGGCGCCGCCCGCGTTCTCCACGGTTTCGGTGCCGATCCACTCGATCAGAGCGTCGACGTCGGCGTACGAGGCCATGTTGGCGGGCACGACCCACAGGGCCGCACCGGTACGAGCGTGGCGTGCGTACAGGTCCTTGTAGAACCCGAGACGGTTCGAGTCGAGACGCGACGTGGTGACGATCACCGTCGCGCCGCCGCCGAGCAGCTTCGCTGCGACAGCCGCACCGATACCACCCTTGCTGGCGCCCGTGACGACAGCGACCTCACCTGCGTACTCGGCGTCGCCCGTGTTTGCCGCAGCCGTCGCGATACGCCCGAACGTCTCGGCCAGCAGCGTGCGACCTGCATCGCTCGCCTTGGCCTGCCAGTAGGTCGCATGAGCAGCAACCGTCTTGCCTGCACCGTCGAAGCGCTCGACCTCCACCGTGTCACCGAGCCAGACACGTGCAAGATCCTCACGCGCGGTGGCCCACCGGTCGTCGATGAGGACGGCCTTGCGGGCGTCGAACGCGGGTGCAACCTGTCGTGGCCAGTCGGAACCGAGCTCGGCCGAGACCAGATCGACGAGTTCGTCGTCGGCCTTGTCGGCGAGACCGGACACCTTCTCATTCAGTCCCAGCTGCTCGAGCACGAGGCGCGCGGCACTGGCGAGCACACCGTCGCGACCGGTGATCTGCTCGGTGAACTCACCGAGAGCAGCGGCATCGACAGTCGCTCCCCCGCCACCACCGGCCGACGGCATCGACACCGTGATACCGCGACGTGAACCGACCGACTGGACCGCGGCGTCGATCAATGCGTCGACCGAGGCCGTGTCACCGAGTGCACCCTGGGACAGACCACCCAGATCTCCACCGCGGATCGACGATCCGTCGCGGCTACCGAGAGCAACCTCCGCGGTCACGTGCTGGGTCCAGCCTTCGCCCAGGCCCCACACCTTGGTGACGCGGTCGGCGACGTAACCGGGGCGCTTGCCCGACGGGCCGAACACCTTGCGCAGGTGATCGTTGATCGAATCCGACAGCACCGGACCGAACGGGCGGTAGGTGCGGGCAAGGCGGTCGACCGTGCCTGCCAGTGCGCCCATGTCTGCATCGGCGGCACCGTCGATTGCGCCCAGCGACAGCTCGGAACCGAGGTCGACGAGAAGCTGGTTACGACGCGAGGACACGCCGTCGCACAGTGCCTCGATCGTGTCGACGGGGCCGATCTGATCAGGACGCAGCTTGGTCCACAGAGCGATGAGCACCTTGGTGGCGTCCGCAGCCTTGAAGACGATGTCGTCCGGGGTCGGACCACCGGTCGGCGCTGCCGGAGCAGCAACCGGTGTGGCCGCAGCAGCAGGCGAAGCCTCGGGCGCCGGCGCTTCCGGCTCGTCGTCCTCGACCGGGGCCGGATCCACATCGGTCGAGTACACGATCGACGCTTCACGCTCGATGTTGAGCACCTCGACCGGCTGACCGAACCGACCCGGCAGCTTGAGGGTCTGCGACGCAAGGTTCGCGACCGTCGGAGCGGCGCCGAGGCCGACCTCGACGAAGCGCTCCACACCCAGGCCACCGTCGGCCTCGTCGGCGAACAGCAGGTCCTGCGTCTCGATCCAGCGCACCGGCGACGCGAACTGCCACGCCAGAAGCTCGGCGAGCACCACGCGGGTCAACGCGACCGGCTTCGCGGCCCACGCATCGAAGTCCGCAAGGACCTCGGCGAGCGGCTCCGACGGCACCAGATCGGCGATCTCCTGAATGAACTCACGGCCCAGGTTGAACGGCTTGGGCACCAGATTCGGGATGTAGCGGCCGATGAGGATGTTCGGGTCGATCTCCTCGGGCAGCAGGTTCAGCAACCGCTCACGGAAATCGTCCACACCGCCACGCAGGACGGTCGAGTGGAACGGCACATCGATGCCGGGGACCAGGATGAACGCGCGCTTGCCACCGAATTCGGCGACCTTGCGCTCGATGACGACCTCGAGGGCTTCGAGCCCCGCCACCGTGCCCGCGATCGCGTACTGCGAACCGCGCAGGTTCAGGTTGACGATCTCCAGGAACTCTTCAGCACTCGCTCCGACTTCGGCGACGAAATCCTGCAGGTCCTCATCGGCGACACCGAACTGCGACGGCCGGATCGCGGCCATGCGGTAGTTCGAGCGACCCTGCTCGTCACGCGGCACAAGAGCATGCATCGCCGAGCCGCGCTGGAAGACGACCTCGAGAACCGCTTCGAGCGGAAGCACTCCGGCGACCGCCGCGAGAGCGTTGTACTCGCCGACCGAGTGACCGGCCAGCAGCGAACCCTCGACGAACGCGCCCGCCTCGCGGAGCTCCGCGATCTGCGCGACACCGAGCGTCGCCATCGCGACCTGGGTGAACTGGGTCAGGTGCAGCACACCGTCCGGGTGCTTATGAGTGACACCGCGAGCCTTGAGGACCGTCGGATTGTCGCGCACCACAGCAAGGATCGAGAAGCCGAGGGCCTCGCGGGTGTGCTTGTCGGCGCGCTCCCAGACCTCACGGGCAGCCTTGCTGCGGGCGCGAGCGTCCAGACCCATGCCGGGGCGCTGGATGCCCTGGCCGGGGAAGGCGTAGATGGTCTTCGGTGCGGCGATACGACCGGTCGCCACCATCACCACGTCGCCGTCGACGCGGCAGCCCACCTCGACGATCTCGGCGCCGCGATCGGTTGCGATGCGATCGACGCGCACGTCGATCTTCGCGCCCGGACGAACCATGCCGAGGAATCGCGTGGTCCACGCCGTCATCCGACGCACCGGCAGCTTCGCATCGGACTCGATGGCCGTGGCAACCTGCTGCGCAGCGGCGGACAGCCACATGCCGTGGACGATCGGGCTACCCAGACCGGCCAGCAGCGCGGCGTTGTCCGACGTGTGGATCGGGTTGTGGTCGCCCGACACGCGCGCGAACGCGCTCATGTCGGTGGGGGCAACGATCACGGCGTCGCGGCGACGGCGACGCGGCGTCTCGAGGACGTCGTCGCTCAGCGAACCGCCGGCGCGGACCGGATCGGCCAGTTCTGCGGTGCCCGTGCGGCCGCGGATCGCGAAACGCTCGATCAAGGTCGCAACCGTGTTGTCGCCCGAACCGTCACCGTTGTCGGCGGAGATGGTCACGTGGACCTCGACGACACGGCCCAGATCGGTGTCGAGGACGTTCTCGACCAGCGCCTTGACCCCCAGGATCGACGGGTCGGTGGACAGACCGTTCTTCACGTCGATCGCGTGATCGAGGTGGACGAGATCGAGCATGCCCTCGATGACCGACAGGTTCTCGTCGGTGCGGGCAGCGCCGAGCGCAGCGAACACGGCCGGCCAGCAGGCGCCCACGAGGACGTCGGGCACACCGTTGGTGCTCGGGCTCAGATTCTCGGGCAGACCCGCGCCGGTGACACCGGCGTGGTCGGCGATCTTCTCCGGCAGCCAGCCGAGAGTGATGCGCGCGGCACCCTTCTTGACGACCGGAAGCTCCTGTCCCGCAGCCACACCGAGCAGCGCCGACATGGCGGCGTCGGCGTCGGCCTCGGTGATGACAGGTGCGCCGCCGGTGCTCACGGATGCGGGCACCGTGATACGGATCTCGACGACGCGATCGTTGCCGAGGGGCACCCGAAGGCCGACGTGCTCACCGTCGAGGACCGTCAGCGTCGCGCCGGTCGGCGCGTGCACCGCAGCGGCCTCCGACTCGACGGCCCACTCGTCGAGATCGCCGAGACGATCGATCGGATTGCGCGTCTGGCGGCCGGCCCACGCGACATCGGGCGACGACAGCACAGCATCGAGCAGACCGGTCGCGACATCGCGGTGACGACGAGCAACCACCGGGGTGGGCTCCACACCGGACTCGACAAGCTCATCGACCGTGGCCTTCTCGAAACGGTCGAGCAGCTCACCGACCGGCTCGTCGACGCGGGTGATGCCCGCGACGGCGACGGTGCCGGGGATGACGCAGACCTGATCGGCGGTGTAGCGCGGATCGTGTGCCTGCCACAGCGAGTCCGACCGCCACCAGCGACGCACGTCCTGGTCGACGACCGGCACGAAGTTCACCGGCTTGCCGGGGGTCTTGCACAGAGAGACGAAGAACGCGACATCCGCGGGGTGCAAAACCACGTCGCCGGCATCGGTGTACTGAGCCGTGAGCGACTTGACCGCCGCGTACGGGCGCTCGAGCACTGCATCGTCGTCGAACAGCGTCGGGATCGGGCCGCGGTCCACGGGATGCAGACGGGCCTCGGCGCGCTGCAGCATCTCGCGGAAACGCTCACGCCACGACACGTCCAGCCACGGGCTGACATGCGCGTCGGCGACGGCATCGCCCAGGTCGCTACCGCAATCGAACTCGGTCGCGCAATCGGAGCCGATGGCGAGCTCCAGGTAGCGGGTCAGCCACTGCAGGTACGTCATCTCGGCGACGTCACCGAAGTACGGCTTCGCAGTGATGTCGAGCGCGGCGATGATCTCGTCGCGGCGGGCAGCCACAGCGTCCGCATCGCCCGCGACCTCGTCGAGCAGACGACCCGTGCGGGACGCAGCGTTGTCGATCTCATGGATGTCGGCACCGAGCTGGCTACGACCCGAAGCCATGCCACCGTTCGCGGTACCCGCACCCACCCAATCGGGGGTGCCGGGCGTGTCGACCAGCAGCTGCTTGACCTCAGGAGCCGTGGTGGCCTCGAGAGTCGCCATCGCGGCGGTGCCCACAAGGATGCCGTCGAGCGGCATCGCCGGGAACCCGTACTGGGTCGACCAGCGGCCCGTCAGGTAATCGGCGGCCTTCTCCGGCGTACCGATACCGCCACCGACGCACAGCACCAGATTCGAGCGCGTGCGCAACTCTGCGTAGGTGTCGAGGAGCAGATCGTCGAGGTCCTCCCACGAGTGGTGGCCACCAGCGCGGCCGCCCTCGATATGGACGATGACCGGGTAACTCGGGACCTCGTTCGCGATGCGGATCACCGAACGGATCTGCGCGACCGTGCCCGGCTTGAACGCGACGTGCTCGATGCCGGCGTCACGCAGATCGGAGATGATCTGCACGGCCTCCTCGAGCTCCGGGATACCCGCGGTGACCACGACACCGTCGAACGGTGCACCCGCGGCACGCGCCTTCGGCACGAGACGCTTGCCGCCCACGTGCAGCTTCCACAGGTACGGGTCGAGGAACATCGAGTTGAACTGCGCAGCGCGACCCGGCTCGAGCAGATCGGTCAGCTCCGCGACGTGATCGGCGAAGATCTGCTCGGTGACCTGGCCACCACCGGCCAGCTCGGCCCAGTGACCCGCATTCGCAGCGGCCGCAACGATCTTCGGATCGACAGTGGTCGGCGTCATGCCGGCCAGCAGCATCGGCGAACGGCCCGTCAGGCGGGTGAAGGACGTCTCGACACCGACACGGCCGTCGGGCAACGCCACCGGCTTCGGGGCGAACTCCGACCATGCGCGCGGCACCTCGGGCTCGGCACCCGGGGTCAGCAGGTTGCGCTGACCACCGCGGGTCGCGGCGGCGATGATTCCGACGCCCTGACCGCGCAGACCGGACTGAGTGAGTCGCGTGAGCAGCTCGCCCGGGCCCAGATCGAGGATCCAGGAAGCGCCGGACGCCACAGCGCCGTCGACCTGCTCGACCCAGTCGACCGGAGTGACGAGGATGGACTCGGCCAGCTTGCGGGCGAGATCGACGTCGAGGTCGCAACGCGACGCCCAGTCCGCGACCTGATCGACGGCAGCGGCGAACGCGGGGTGATGGAAGCCGACCTCGGCCGGAACCGGCTCGAACGTGGGCGCGAACACCGCGCCACCACGCTTCTTGGAATCGCGCTCGCGGGTCTCGGTTGCGGAGATCTCCTCGCAACGCTGCTGCACGCGCTCGAGCGCGGCCGGCGGACCGGACAGCACGACGCGGCGACGGCCGTTGCGGATGGCGACAACGGCGCTGCGCTCGGGGTCCTGGCCCTCGAACACCTCGGCGACGATGGTGCTCAGACGCTCCGCGTCGACACCGGACACCGCGAGCATCGGGAACTTACCGGCACCGGCGATCAGCCCGCGGCGACGACCGACGAGCGAGGCAGCGGCACCGATGAGCTGGGCGATTGCGAGGATCTCGGCGTCCTTGCGGCCACCGGCGGCAACGGCCTCGACGGCGAGAACGCCCTGCGAGTGGCCGATGACGGCGCTCGGGGCGTGGGTTGCAAAATCGAGTCCCTGGTTCGCGAGTGCGCGCAGCGCAGCGATCTGGGTGAGGAAGACGCCGGGCTTGGACACCGCGGCGGAGGTGAGGGTCGCTTCGGACGGGCCTGCCGCGGGAGCGTCGTCCTCGTCGTCGACGAGTTCCTGCTCGAGGATCCACGCGATGGGATCGAACCCGGCCGGGCGCACAACCATGAGGTCGCCGGCGACAGGAGCGAGGTGTGCGGCCGCAGCGTTGACCAGTTCGGTCAGAGCCGGCTCGAGGCCGTTGTCGCGGCTGAGCTCCTCGAGGGAGCTGAGCCAGGGCGCACCCTGACCGCCGAAGGCGAGTGCGTAGGGCTCACCCGCGAGAAGCTTGTCGACCAGTGCACCGTTCGGGGCGGTTGCCGCCCGCCGGCCGGTGCTTCGTGATGCCTTCGAGTTCCGTCCGTTGTCGCCTGGTGTGGTCTCGTCGATCGTCACGCGTGTGGTTCCTCTCCTGAACACCCCTGCGTGGAGGCATTTCGTGTTGCAGCGCTGCCCGCGCCGGTGTGTTGCATGGACTGGTGTTCTGCTCGTACGGGCATGCCAAGGTTCGCACAAAATCATGAGGGGTTCCTCATGTTTCGTTTCGCGTACCTCGCCGCACGAACCCTCTACCAGTGATTTCACTCACACCCACCGATGAAGCGACCGGCGAGTAACTCGGATTGACGCAGGCCGCACCGATGCGTGGACGTCCACGAACCCGAGGAACCCTCACGTTTTATTGTTATCAAAACGTTACCTCTTGACGGCACGCCGTGGCCGTGCGTTGCCGCGGGCGGAAACATGTCGGACCTCCCAGCTAACTTCCTTCATGTCCGAACATCCATTCGACGCAGGGGGCAATATGAGCAGGGCGGTCAAGTACACGAAGGAAATGCTGGAGGAGGCCGTGCAGCAATGCACCAACTTCGCCGAAGTGCTCAGATACTTCGGACTCAAGCCGAACGGTGGTCATCACACTCACCTGAGCCGCAGGATCAGAGCACTGGGCATCGACACGTCACATTTCACAGGTCGTCCGCGCGTTCTTGGAGGATCCGCCGTTCGACGTCACTGGACCACCATCCTCACGGAGCGGCCCACCGGCTCCCCTCGCGTCAAACCCCACCTATTGCGCAGGGCCTTGATAGAGGCAGGCCGTGACCATCTGTGCGAACGTTGCGGTATCGATTCCATGTGGAATGGAGACGCACTGGTCTTCCATGTCGACCACATCGACGGGAACCCGAACGACTCCCGCCCCGAGAACGTCCGTTTTCTTTGCCCCAACTGTCACAGCCAAACCCCGACCTGGGCCGGAAGGCGACGCTTCAGCTTCAACTCGGATCTGTCCGGGTCATGACGTATTGTGTCCGTGACGCGCGAGTGGCGTAATTGGCAGCCGCGCAGCGCTTAGGACGCTGTGCCCTTACGGGCGTGGGGGTTCGAGTCCCCCCTCGCGCACCACGGGCAGTTCCATGAACTGCATACGGGGTCACGAACTCACATGAGGTCGCGACCCCGTTTTCGTATGCACCACGAGCGCAGAACCTCGTTTCCCGCCACATCGGCCACTCGTGGAAGGGCCTCGTCGACGCCGTCGTCCGATCCTCTGTCCCGGGGCCTCGGGATCGGTGAACATGAGCAACTTCGCGCAGACCTGAAGTCCGTTTTCGAGTATGTATTCGTGTTTCGCCTCCGGAATCGCGCCCGAGGTGTTGAATTCTTGGTGGGCCCGAAACCGGAGGCACCCATGAAGCGCGCAGCATTGCTCCTCGCAACACTGTTGATCGCCGCCTTTGCACTGGTGGCGTGCGGAGAGTCCGACACTGAATCGTCCGACGACGCCGGGGTACGCGGTGATGATTACGGGAGTACGGAGACCGCAACGATCCTCATCACCGGGTTCGAATTCGAAGTACCGGACTCGGTCGGTCCGGGCACGACGGTCACCGTCCGGAACGAAGACGATGTCGAACACAGCGTCACCGCACGCGACGACACCTTCGACGTCGAGGTGGAGGCCGGCGAGACGGTGACCTTCACCGCGCCGGCGGACGCACGGACCTACGACATCTACTGCACCTACCACCCGAACATGACGGGACAGCTCACTGTGTCCTGAGCAGCCGCGGCGGTCGAATTCATCCCCCCTCACAACCAACACTGAGGTGAAGTGGACACGGCTACCAGAAGGTAGACACCCACATGACAGAGCCCAATCAGTCGTCCGAGGATGCCCCGCTGAGCTCCGACGAGCGCCGTGAGCTCGAACAGCTTCGCCTGGAGGTCGCGGAACTGCGCGGGAAGGCCCTCGTCGACGCCCCGGCGCCTCCCCCACAGACCACGGGCGAGCCTTCCCCGCGCGGACACGCACTCCGCTGGAGCGCGGTGGTCATCCTGCTGGTGCTCGTAGGTCTGCTCGCCATCGGCTCGGTGGCCGCCCGCTTCGCGCGCAGCGAGATCCTCGACACCGACCGCTACGTGGCCATGGTGACACCGCTCGCCTCCGATCCGGTGATGCAAGGCGCGGTCACCGACCGGGTGACCGACGAGATCTTCGCCCAGGTCGACGTCGAGGGACTCACCACGGACGCCTTGACGGCGCTGACCGAAGACAGACCGCGTCTGGAACCGGTAGTGGGTTTGGCACCGGTCATCGCCGGCCAGGCAGAAAGCTTCGTGCACGACACCGTCGGTAGCCTTGTCGCCTCGGACCAGTTCGAGACCCTGTGGATCCAAGCGAACCGCACGGCGCACGACAAGCTCGCGGCGGTGTTGACCGGTGATACCCGTGTGGAGGCCATCGCAATCGACGACAGCGGGACGGTGAGCCTGAACCTCGCCCCGATCATCGAGCGAGTCAAGGCGCTCCTGGTCGAACGCGGTTTTTCTTTTGCCGACCAGATCCCGGAGATCGACAAGCAATTCGTACTGTTCGAATCTCCCGAACTCGTGAAAGCTCAGCGCGCCGTCAACGCCCTCGACAATGCCTCCGGTGTCCTTCCATGGCTGACGCTGCTCGTTGCTGCTGCCGCGGTCTGGGCCGCCCCACGGGGTTCACGCCTTCGTGCGCTGTCGGCCGTGGGTGCGACTCTCGTCGTCGCCATGCTGGTCCTCGCATCGGCGATCCTCATCGGCCGGTCGCTGTATCTGGACAATCTGCCGGCCGAGGTGCGTTCGCCGGACGCTGCGGCGGTGTTGTTCGACGCCACCGCGACGCCCTTGCGGACGATGCTCCGCGCGGTGCTGGTCGCGGGGCTGGTGGTCGCGGTCGGCGCCTATCTGATCGGTGGATCGTCCTCGGCGATGGCGGTGCGTCGCGGGTTCGGTTACGGGATGAACAAGCTGAGGAACCCGAACAGCACGCGCGTGCCCAGCACCGTCGAGGTGTGGCTGGCGCACGCCCGTGTTCCGGTGCGTGCGGCGATCATCGCCGTGGCGGTGTTGGTGATCGTGTTCTGGAACTACCCGACCGGGGCGGTCGTCGGATGGACCGTGGTGATCGCTCTGGTCGCGCTGCTGCTCCTCGAGGTCGTTGTCCGGCCGATCGTCACAAGAGCACGCGAGCCGCTCGGCTCGGCCTGACCATTACCGACCGCGTATTCACAAGCACTCCATTCGACGAAGGGGATGTTTTGCACCATGACGAAGAAGCGTG
This sequence comes from Rhodococcus sp. F64268, assembly GCF_023015605.1. NCBI lineage: Bacteria > Bacillati > Actinomycetota > Actinomycetes > Mycobacteriales > Nocardiaceae > Rhodococcus > Rhodococcus sp. F64268. The sequence continues at coordinate 38,208 of NZ_JALKAI010000006.1, read as the reverse complement.
AGGTCCTTCCGATTCCCGACCGGCAGCACCTCGGACTGGTCACGTACGACGCGAAGGACCCGGACACGGCCTTCCCGCCCATCGAACCTCTGTTACCGCCCGAGGGCGCACCGAATGTCCTGGTGGTCCTCCTCGACGACGTGGGTTTCGGCGCCAGCAGCGCGTTCGGCGGTCCGGTGCACAACCCGACCGCGGAGCGTCTGCAGCGCGGCGGTCTCACGTACAACCGGTTCCACACCACTGCCCTGTGCGCACCGACCCGCGCCGCCTTGCTCAGTGGCCGCAACCATCACTCGGTGGGAATGGGCATGATCACCGAGACGGCGACCTCGGCACCGGGGTCGTCGGGGCTTCGGCCGAACACCAAGGCGGCGTTGGCCATGACCTTGAAACTCAACGGGTATTCGACGGCCCAGTTCGGCAAGTGTCACGAGGTTCCGCCGTGGCAGACCTCTCCCGTCGGGCCGTTCGACGCGTGGCCCACCGGTGGGGGCGGCTTCGAGCACTTCTACGGCTTCATCGGCGGCGAGAACAACCAGTACTACCCCGCGCTCTACGACGGTTTCGTCCCGGTCGAGCCGGAGAAGAGCCCGGAGGACGGTTACCATCTCACCGAAGATCTCGCCGACCATGCGATCGACTGGATTCGTACTCAGAAATCACTTGCTCCGGAAAAGCCGTTCTTCGTCTATTTCGCTCCCGGCGCCACCCACGCACCCCATCATGTCCCGCCGGAATGGGCGGACAAGTACGCCGGCCGGTTCGCCGACGGCTGGGATGCGCAGCGCGAGTCGATTCTCGCGGAGCAGAAGCGGCGTGGTGTGGTGCCTGCGGACACGGAGCTGACTGCACGGCCGGATGCGATCCCCGCATGGGACGAGATGGATGAAGCACTCAAACCGGTGCTGGAACGCCAGATGGAGGTCTACGCGGGCTTCCTCGAGCACACTGACTTCCACGTCGGTCGTGTCGTCGATGCGATCGAGTCGTTGGGTGCTCTCGACAACACGCTCGTCTATTACATCGTCGGCGACAACGGCGCCTCGGCGGAGGGAACCGTCAACGGGGCGTTCAACGAGATGGCAAACTTCAATGGCCTCGCCGCTATCGAAACTCCCGAGTTCATGGCCGCGATGAAAGAGAAGCTCGGTACCCCGGAGGCCTACAACCACTATTCGGTGGGGTGGGCGTGGGCGATGTGCGCGCCCTTCCAGTGGACCAAGCAGGTCGCATCCCACTGGGGTGGTACTCGCAACGGCGCAGTCGTCCATTGGCCTGCCGGAATCCGCAGCAAGGGCCAGATCCGGTCACAGTTCACCCACGTCATCGATGTGGCGGCGACTGTGCTCGAGGCGGCCGGGTTGCCGGAACCGACCTTCGTCAACGGAGTACAGCAATCCCCGCTCGAAGGTCCGAGCATGATGTACACCTTCGACGATCCCGGCGCGCCGGAGCGGCACGACCTGCAGTACTTCGAGATGGCGGGCAACCGTGGGATCTATTTCAAGGGCTGGAGCGCGGTCACCCGGCACAGCACACCGTGGCTGCCGAACGAAGAGCTTCCGGCCCTCGACGACGATGTCTGGGAACTCTACGACGGCACGACCGACTGGTCGCAAGCACGCGATCTCGCTGCCGAAATGCCCGAGCGACTCGCGTCGTTGCAACGTCTCTGGCTGATCGAGGCGGTGAAATACAACGTGCTGCCCATCGACGACCGCCGATTCGAACGATTGAATCCGACCATCGCAGGCAGGCCGCAATTGGTGACGGGCAGCAGGCAGGTGTTGTTCCCCGGCATGAAGCGGCTCAGCGAACACAGTGTCATAGACATCAAGAACCGGTCGTTCTCCGTGACCGCGGCGATCGAGACACCGAAGGAGACGCCCGCCAACGGTGTGGTGATCGCGCAAGGTGGCCGTTTCGGCGGTTGGGCACTCTACCTACGGGAGGGTTGCGTCAAGTTCGTCTACAACCTGCTCGGAATGCATGAATTCGTCATCGGTGCCACGGAGGATCTCCCCTCCGGCGTACACCAGATTCGCGTTCATTTTGCGTATGACGGGGGTGGCCTCGCGAAGGGCGGAGACGTCACCCTCTCCATCGACGGACGCAGTGTCGGCGGGGGCCGTGTCGACCGCACTCAGCCGATGATTTTCTCCGCGGACGAGACGACGGACATCGGCGACGATTTCGGTATGCCGGTGAGCCACGACTACGCGGGCCGCAGCAAGTTCAACGGCCGCATCGACGTCGTGCAGATCGACGTCGGCGATGACGATCATTCCCATCTGATAGACCCCGCAGAGGTTGCGCGCGTCGCGACTTCACGGCAGTGAGATCTTCGTGACCTCGCCCACGGCGCCCGGTCCGTCTTGGCAGGTCGGTGCAGTGCTCAGGTACCGTCGAGTTCGTGTCCGAATATCGTCCGCCGCGCCGCGTGGCCCTGATCGTGTTGGTGATCGTCGCCGCGGGCGGATGCCTGGCTCTCGGCTATTGGCAATGGACACGCTTCGAAGCGGTCGGCGGTAACGGGCAGAATCTCGGCTACGCGTTCCAGTGGCCGGCCTTCGCGTTCTTCTGCATCTACGCGTACCGGCGATTCGTCAAGCTCGAGGCCGTAGAGGCTCAGGCCGACGACCCGGACGGCGCCCCTGCGTCGAACCCCGAGGAACCCACAGAGATCCCGGCGGATCTTCTGCCGAGCCGCCCGAAGGTCGCGATCGACGAGCCCGAGGACGCCGGAGACGATCTCGAGGCGAAGCAGGTCCAGGAGTACAACGAATACCTCGCGCAGCTCTCGCGCGGGTCCGATAGGAGCGGTCAGTGAGCACCACCCCCGAGGCGTCCGATCAGGCAGCCGCGACCCCCCGCAACGTCAGCGACGCGGATCGCAAGAAGATCGGCTCCGCGTTGCTGCGGTACCGCGTCCTCGCGTACGCCACCGGTATCTGGCTGCTCGTCCTCACCGGCGAGATGATCGCGAAGTACGTCATCGGCATCGAGAACGTGCCGTCGTGGATCGCAATCGTGCACGGTTGGGTGTACGCGGTCTACCTCGTACTCACCTTCGACCTGTCGATCAAGGTGCGCTGGCCGGTCTCCCGCACCATCGGCACGCTGCTCGCGGGCACCATCCCGTTCCTGTCGTTCTACGTCGAGCACCAGCGCACCAAGCAGGTCAAGGCCGACTTCGGGGTCTGACTGCCCGCGGTCAACGCGTGGGTAGCCGCACCACCTGCACGAAGAACTCGTCGATCTGTTTGACGGCCTTGATGAACTGGTCGAGGTCGACGGGTTTCGTGACGTACGCGTTGGCGTGCAACCGGTAGCTCCGCAGAATGTCCTCCTCGGCCGACGACGTGGTGAGCACGACCACGGGGATCGGCGCGAGGTCGGGGTCGGACTTGATCCGCTCGAGCACCTGGCGGCCGTCGTACTTGGGCAGATTCAGGTCGAGCAGGATCAGGTCCGGTTTGGGCGCATCAGCGTGAGCGCCTCGGCGATAGAGGAAGTCCAGCGCTTCCTCACCGTCGCGGGCAACGTGCAAGGAGTTTCCGATCTTGTTGTCCTCGAACGCTTCACGCGTCATCAGTTCGTCTCCGGGATCGTCCTCCACGAGCAGGACATCGATCGGCTTACCGGTAGGGGTCATGCTGATGCTCCTTCCAGAGCAGTGTCGGTCGCAGGTTCTTCATCGGCCTCGACCGGGATTGTGAAGCAGAAGCGAGTACCGTCGGTGTGCGCGCGGTCGATCCAGATCTCGCCACCGTGGTAATCCACGATCTTGCGGCAGAGTGCCAGTCCGATGCCGGTGCCTCCATAGGTTTCCCGACCGTGCAGACGCTGGAAGATGACGAACACCTTCTCCGCGAACTCTTCGGCGATACCGATACCGTTGTCCGTCACGCTCACCGTCCACACGGCGTCGGTCTGCTCGAATGCGATGTGCACCACCGGAGTCCTGTCGGGATGCCGGAATTTGATCGCGTTTCCTACCAGGTTCTGCCACAACATGGTCAGCAGAGTCGGATCTCCGAGGACTTCCGGGAGTGATTCTGGACGTTCGATCACGGCCTCCGAATCCTCGAGGGCTTGTTCGAGGTTGCTCAGAGCCGAATCGAGTGCCCGGTCGAGACCGACACGTACGTGCGCGTCGCTGACCCGCCCGACGCGTGAGAACGTGAGCAGATCGTTGATGAGCACCTGCATCCGCTTGGCGCCGTCCACCGCGAAGTCGATGTATTGGACGCCGCGCTCGTCGAGTTTGTCGCCGTATCGCTTCTCGAGCAGCTGGCAGAACGACGCGACCTTCCGAAGCGGCTCCTGCAGATCGTGCGACGCGACATACGCGAACTGTTCGAGTTCGGCGTTGGACCGGCGCAGGTCGATCGCCTGACTTTCGACCTGCTCGTGACGCTCGCGGGAGATCGTGAGTTCCGCTGCGAGCCGCTCACGCATGCCGTCGACATCCGCGGCGAGTGCCCTGATGTCTGCCGGTCCCTGCGGGATGATCTGCTCGTCGAATCTGCCTCCGGCGACCATGCGGGTCTGCTCCCGCAATCTGTCCAGTGGACGCACAACGAGAATCTGAACGAGCACGGTGACACCCACACCGCTGAGCAGAAATGCCGCAACCATGAAGCCGAGGACACGATCGCGCACGGTCCGCACATGCTCGAGTTCGGCGATACCTTGTGCTCTGACCTCCTCCAGATGCTTGTTCTGGATCTCGAACAGGGCCCGCAACTCGTCGAATGCCACACTGCCCGCTTCGACAGCGCCGACATCCACAGGCTGCGGATCGCCCGGGACCACGTTACTGACGAGGGGAAGGGTGTAGATCCTGCGCCATTCGTCCGCCGCGTTCTCGATTGCACCGAGGTCGTCGAGCAGCGGCCCTTCCACCCCGGGCATCGGCCCGGGACGCTCGATCAGCGCACGCATCGTGTCGGCGGCGTCCTGTTCCTCGGCCCGTCCGGTCTCGTATGGTCCGAGGAACTCGGGATCGGCGGTGATGATGTACCCGCGCGCCCCCGTCTCCTGACTGATCAACGCTGCTTGAAGCCGGTGGGCCTCGACTCGTGCGGGTTGCAGCACATCCCTCAGGTAATTGGAGACCTCGGTGGTACGGGACAGGAAGTGGCTACCGACAACGGTGCCGATCACCACAAGCACCCCCATGAAACCGAGCACCAGGAGAATCCAGCCCTGCACTGCCACCTGGGATCGTCGCGTCGTCTGCGGTGCCCCGCTCGGCACGTCCGAGGCTTCGGTGTCTGTCGGGTTCGTCATTCGGCCGGTGTCGCTTTCCCGTTCCATCGCACATGCACGACTGCTACGTCGTCGGTCAATCCGCCGTGGGCATCGGCGAGCTCTTCCGCACCCTGGATGAGAGTGTCGGCGAAGTCGTCGGGTGCGAGGTGCCCGCACCGGCGGGCGAGCTCGAGGAGTCCTTCTTCGCCGAGTCTCTGGCGTCCGGCGCCGGTGTGGCCTTCGAAGAGTCCATCGGTGAACAACACGACAGCTCCCTCGGCGGGCAGCTCCAGTCTGTGAACCGGCCACGACGCCGAACCGGGCAGGAGTCCCAGAGCGGGCCCACCGGGCGCTTCGACCCACTCCACCTCACGTCCACGACGCACGAGAATCCCGGGGTGGCCTGCTCGCATCACCGTGAAGGTTCGGCGATCGGGCGTCATGGCAAGGCTGGTGACGGTCGCGAAAACCCGGTCGGCCGCTCGCTCTGCGACAAGGATCTCTTCGAGCTTCGCCAACTGCCGTTCTCCGCTGATGCCGGTGAGAACGAGTGTGCGCCACGCGATTCGCAAACCGACGCCGAGGGCGGCCTCGTCCGGGCCGTGCCCTGCGACATCGCCGACGAGAACATGAACGGTGCCGTCTCCGGTCTGCACCACGTCGTAGAAGTCACCTCCGAGAAGGGCGGAGGCACGCCCCGGGCGGTAACGCGAGACCACTTCGAATTCGTCGGTGCACAACAGCGGGGATGGCAGCAGCCCACGCTCGAGCCGGGCGTTCTCTTGGGCGTGCAGCTGGCTGGCCTGCAACGCAGCGGCGTTCTGTTCGGCTTGTTTGCGCTGGATCGCGTAACTCACTGCGCGCCCGAACAGCTCCGGCTCGACTCTGCCCTTCACGAGGTAGTCCTGAGCGCCGACAGCTACGGCTGCGAGTCCGGTCTCTTCCTCCGCCATACCGGTGAGCACGACGATGGGGACGGATTCGGCGTATTCCTGTACCTGCGCGACAGCTTCGAGGCCGTGCGCGTCGGGGAGGTGGAGATCGAGCAACACGCAGTCGGGTAGTCCGGCCGCGAGAGCGTCACGTGCGGCAGCGAGCGACTGCACCCACACGACGTTCATCTCGGGCGCACTGTCCGCGACGAGTTCCTCGACGAGTAACGCGTCGCCGGCGTCGTCCTCGATCAGCAACAAGGACGCGGGTGATCCCGAGTTGTGCGGTCGTCCATGCGTGTGCACGGCGGTCGTCCTTCCTTCGGCGGTGGATCCCTCCCGAGGATCGGCACACCGCCGACGCCACCGTTGAACAATACCCAACCTTCTCGTACACATGTGCGCACGTCCTCAGGGCCTCTGCCTGTGCGTCTCGCATGTCCGGGCGCCATCCTGCATGATGGCCACGTGAATGAACGATCGAGCGAACATCCGCATATGGGCCTGAAGATGACCCGCTCGGATTCCGTCGCGGTGTTGTCGGTGAGTGGCGATGTCGACTTGTCGAGCGCTCCGTTGCTGGAAGAGGAAGCTCTCGGGTTGCTCGACGAGGATCTGTCCGGCCTGATCGTCGATCTCACCGATGTGCATTTCCTCGCGTCGATGGGTATGGCACTACTTGTGGACCTGTCCAAGCGCGCGGCCGACAGCGTCGCCTTCGCCGTGGTAGCAGAGGGCAACGCCACCGCGCGGCCGCTGGAGCTGCTCGGGCTCGGCGATGTCCTCTCCATCCATCCGCGCCTCGAGGACGCGCTCGCAGCCGTGAAGCCGGCGGAGATGCCTGAGAAGTAGGCAACTGCGCACGCGCTGTCCGTCTAGAACCGAGGAGCCATGCAGACTCACACCGACGGGTCCGCATCGTTCACCTCCGGGGGGATCTTCTTCCGGGGTGTGCGCGCGGACGCGACTCAGATCGCCGGCCTGCGCCAGGCTGTACGGCAATGGTTGGGGACTCTGCACCTCGAACCGGACCATGAGCATGATGTGGTGTTGGCCAGCTACGAGGCGCTGGCCAATGCGGTGGAGCATGCCTACTCGGCCGACGACGAGATGGCCACGGTAGACCTGGAAGTGACTTTTCGCCCGCAGGAGCGTCATCTCGAGGTCACTGTCGCTGATCACGGGCGTTGGCGCGACATGATCCACGATCCGAATGCCTCACGCGGACACGGCCTCGCCCTGATTCGCAAACTCACGACGGAGATGGTGGTCACCCCGGGGTCGGACGGTACCCACGTCGCGATGCGCTGGGCGCTCTGACCACCTACGCGGTCCCGAATTCCGGACCTCGTCCTCCACCCTCGATTCCGCTCAGAGTTCGAGGGCTCCGACGTCGGCGCGCGCACCCGCGAATTTGAGCCGGAGTTCTCGTCGTGCAGCCCGGTCGCCGAGATACTCGAGGAAACGCCGCCCCTCCGATGTCCTCTTGATCAGGGTTGATTTCACGATGTTCTTCGCGATGACCGGTGCCACCGCCACAGGCGGGACCGACGGCAGCCCCAGATCCTCGAGGCCTCGTTTGCCGAGGAAGAACCGAAGCATGCTCAGCAACCTCAGTCGCTCGTATCGACCGACCAGGCCCGAGAACCTCCCGTAGTCGAGGGTGCGGTGTCCGTCGACGAGAGCGCGGGAGAGAGCGGCACCCGCGGGCGTGACGTCGTCCTGCACCAGCACGACGTGGTAGTTGAAGTGGTGTTGTTCGCGCTCCGTATCGAAAAGGAAGTCGTCATCGACGCCCATGAGCCATCCGATGTACTTCCACATGTGCATGATCGCGGCGGATTCCTCACGCGTGACCCGATAGCCGAGGGCGCGCGCGCCGATCAGTAGCGTGCCGTTGAACAATCCGAGTGTTGCGGCCTGGTCGGTCTGGTTGATGGGCAGTCCCCAGTGCTCGACGTCCCAACGGCCGTTCGTTTCGAACCGCTGGTTGACGAGGGCGTGCATGGCGCGCACATGCACGGTGAGCTTGAATCCGTCGCCATCACGACGCATGGCGCCGGGCTCCCCCACCGCGGTGCCCCACTTCTGGGTTTCGCCGAGGCGTCGCATCGCAGTGGATCCGGTCAGGCCGCCGGTTTCGACCAGGAGGTCGGGAGGTCCACCGAATCGGTAACCACCGATGAGCGCGAGTTGTAGCAGCACGTCGTTGCGTGTCCGCCCGATCCGCCGGAATGCGCGTGCTCCTCTGTCCAGCAGGTTCCAGTCCACCCAGTCGGGAACCTGCTCGACGTGTGAGAAGAATGCGCGGAGGGCCGCGGGGGCGTTCGGGACGGTGTCGGCCCCGTGCTCGAGTGCCTGATGGAACTGGCGCATGGTGACGCGCTCGGGGTCGTTGCGGTCGAGGCGCATGGCCTGTACGAGAGCGGCGCCCACCTCGTCGCGGGCATACATGCGGCGTCCGATCCGGTCGAGCAGTTCGTCGTCGACCTCGCGAATCTTCGCGAAACGCGTCAGAGGCCTGCCGATGGCTTCGTTACGGGGTCGGTTGCCCTCGTAGCGGCTCGGGTACGGGGATGCCTCGAGGTGCGTGTCGAGTTCCTGCGTCGTCATGTCGCTATGCTCACACGAGTGATTACTCGCATTCAATTCGCATTTCAGGCCGCGACATGACCTCGCCGGAACGACGCCGAACCCGCCGGGCGCCTCGACAGGATCGCTCACGCGCAATGGTCGAGCGCATCATCGACGCAGGCCGGGCCGTACTGCTCGAACGCGGCTACGACGGTGCATCCACCAATCGCATCGCGGCGCAAGCACACATCAGTCCCGGGTCGTTGTACCAGTACTTCCCGGACAAGGACGCGATCGTCGCCGAGGTCGTAGACAGATGGACTGCGGAGTTGCACACTCGCATTTCGCGTGTGTTCACGAGGGCGCTGGAAGGCCCTGCGGAAGACTTGTCGGTGCGCGAGACACTCCTCGAATTATTGGACGCGCTCGGCGAGAATCCGCGACTGCTCCGCGTGTTGATCGAAGAGTTGCCCAAAGCTCCCGACAGTCGCCTCTCCGATTTCGAGAAGCGAATCGATGCGCTGCTCGGAATGTGGCTGCGGTTCCACCTCACCGACCGCGGTTCTCGTCCTGTCGACGCGATCGCGTGGATGTTGGTGCGCACCGTGGAGAACGTCGCGGTGTCCTACGTTCTGGAACAGCCGGACATCACCCGCGAGCAGGTGGCCGACGAACTCACCGCGATGGTCACCGCGTACCTACGTGAGATGACCGGTGGCGGGTAGCGCGTCCGGGGTGGATGCCCGGGATGCGGCAAGTCGCATCCCGGGCCGAGGGATCAGCCCGAGAATGCGGCGAGGGCGGGCACCAGCAAGGTGAGCGCGCGACCCCGGTGCGACGCGGCGTCCTTCTCTTCGGCGCTGAGTTCCGCTGCAGTGCGGTGCTCCCCTTCGGGCACGAAGACGGGGTCGTAGCCGAATCCGTTCTCGCCGCGTGGGGAACGGGCGATCGCGCCACGCCATTCACCGCGCACCACGGTCACCGCGACGTCGTCGCCGTCGGGGACTGCGAAGGCGCAGGCGGACACGAAGGCTGCCCCGCGCCGCGGATCGGGTACATCGCTCATCTGTGCGAGCACGAGCGCGGTGTTCGCAGCGTCCTCACCGTGAGTGCCGCTCCAACGCGCCGACAGCACACCGGGCATTCCCCGCAGCGCGTCGACCTCGAGACCGGAGTCGTCCGCGATGCACGCCATCCCGGTCGCGCGAGCGCCGTCTCGTGCTTTCGCGGCCGCGTTCTCCTCGAACGTCGCGCCGGTCTCGGGGGCCTCGGGGTATGGCGGGACTGCATCGAGACCGACCAGTTCGATCCCCGCGATGTCCGCCGCGTCGAGGACCCGCCGCAACTCTCGGAGCTTCTTCGCGTTCCGGCTCGCCACGAGCACCCGCGTGGCCATGTCAGGCACCGAACTTCTTCTTCGCCGGCTCGGCGACGAGGGGTTCGGGCAGAACACCCGGGTACGGCTGCTCGAGGACCTCACGCTGGATGCGGCACAGTTCTTCGATGCCACCGAGCGCCGAGTCGAGCAGTTTGTCGAGAGTCGTGCGAGGGAAGGTGGCACCCTCGCCGGTGCCCTGGATCTCGACGAGGGTTCCGGTGTCGGTGGCGATGACGTTCATGTCCACCTCTGCGCGCGAGTCCTCCTCGTACGGCAGGTCGAGCCGGACTCGGCCGTCGACGACACCGACGCTGATGGCCGCGATCTGGCACGAGAGCGGCTGCGGGTCCGCGAGGCGACCTGCCGCGCGGAGCCAGGTGACCGCGTCGGCGAGTGCCACGTAGGCGCCTGTGATGGCCGCGGTTCGGGTTCCTCCGTCGGCCTGCAGGACGTCGCAGTCGAGGGCGATGGTGTTCTCACCGATGGCGGCGAGGTCGATGCACGCCCGCAAGGAGCGACCGACGAGCCGGCTGATCTCCTGGGTACGACCGCCGACCTTGCCTTTGACCGATTCACGTCCGCTGCGGGTATGGGTTGCGGCGGGCAGCATCGCGTACTCGGCGGTGAGCCAGCCCAGACCCGATCCGCGACGCCACCGCGGCACTCCTTCTTCGACGCTAGCGGTGCACATCACGCGGGTCTGTCCGAATTCGACGAGGACCGAACCCGCGGGGTGGTTGGTGAACCCCCGGGTGATCTTGATGTTGCGGAGTTGGTCGTCTTCCCTGCCGTCTGCTCGTGTCGTCACCCGGACGAGCCTAGGGGATGCGTGTCGAACCGACTCGGAGGACCGCTTCAGATGCGGTACACGTCTCCGGAGGTCACTGCATGTACCGGACCGTGGAACTCGGCCTTCGCCTCCGCGATGACGTCCTCGCGAGACGTCCACGGGGGGATGTGGGTGAGCAGCAGTTCGCCGACCCCCGCACGGGCGGCGACCTGCCCTGCCTCGGTTCCCGAGAGATGGATGCCTTCGGGCCGCACCCCGGGCGCGTGGGTCCAGGACGCTTCGGACAGCAGGACGTCCGCGCCACGGGCCAGCTCGACCACCTGATCGCACATGCCTGTGTCACCGGTGTAGACGAGTGTGCGACCGGAGTCGCTGGTGATGCGGAATCCGTAGGCCTCGGGTGGATGGTTGACCTTGGTGGGACTGATGGTGAGCGCACCGAAGCGGAACGTTCCGCCGTCGTTCAGGGGTCGTACGTCGAGGGTGTCGGAGACGTCATCCACCTCTCCGGCCACCTCGGCCGATGCGACACCGAGGCGTTGCGCGGTGCCGGCAGGACCGTAGACCTGGACCCTGCCGACGGGGGCATTCGGGGAGTAGCGGCGCCACACGAGGAGACCCGGAATGTCGAGGCAGTGGTCGGCGTGCAGGTGCGACAGGAGTACGGACACTTCGCCGGGGTCGGCGTGGCGTTGCAGTGCTCCGAGCACTCCCGGTCCGAAGTCGATGACCAGGGGCGGGGTGTCGGGCGCGGTGAGCAGGTACCCGGATGCGGGAGAATCCGGCCCGGCCACACTGCCCGAGCACCCCAGAACGGTCATGCGCATATGGCTCATGCTGCCATGCCGAAGGGCTCCGATGAAGCCAACACCCGGTTTCCGGCCGGACTCACAATGACAACGGAGCTGTGACCCAGGGTTCGACACCCGGTCGGGGCGTGACGGCCGTCGCTGTGCTCAGTGCACCCGGTCTGCGGTTCTCACCGATCGTGCGCGGCGCGCATCCGACGAGAGCACCCACGCCGCAATGACTCCGCCGATGGCTCCGAAGAGGTGCCCCTGCCACGACACGAACGGATCGCTGGGAAGGACACCCCACAGCATGCCGCCGTAGAAGAACAGCACAACCAGCCCGAGCACGATCTGTCCGCCCTTGCGGGTGAAGATCCCGCGGATGATCAGGTAGGTCAGCCAGCCGAAGATGAGCGAGGACGCGCCGATGTGAGTGTCCCCGGAGCCGGCGAACAGCCAGGTACCGACACCGGCGACCACCCAGATGATGGCGGTCGCCACGATGCCGCGGGTGATTCCCGACGACCACAGGACGAGGAAACCGAGGACGAGCGCGGGCACCGTGTTTGCGGTCAGGTGCGTCCAGTCACCGTGCAGGATGGGAGCGAACAGGATCCCCCAGAGTCCATCGCCGGTGCGCGCTTCGATTCCGGCGTTCTCGAAGTTCGCGGGCAGGATCCGGTCGACGATCTCGACGACGTAGAGGAACGCGACGAAGCCGCCGATCCACAGTCCGGAACGCAGCCACGTCGGCCGTTCGGTCGGTGGTGTACCTGTCGGGATGGTCATGCGTCCATTGTGACGTCTGTCCGGGTGACGTGTGGGTCTGTCGTGGTCACAGTGTCCGGGCGGACGGGAAGATGTCGAAATAGGACGGGATTCCTGCGATGGATTCGGCTGCGAGCACGGCGTCGACGATGGCGCGTTCGACCGCGTCGGCCGCGGCGACGCAGACGGCAGCGAGAATCGGCAGGTCGGCGGGGAAGGCGTCGGGCACGCCCTCCGGTGGTGGGAGCTCCGCGGTGCCGGTGGAGAGCGCGAAGAGCGTGTCGCCGTCGAGAGGCGAGTGTGCGGGTCGGATCGCCCGGGCCAGCCCGTCGTGTCCGGCCACGGCTACCCGGCGACACGCAGCTTTCGTCAGGGGTGCGTCGGTGGCGACGACACCGATGGTCGTGTTGAGCACAGTGCCTTTGTTGCCGAGCGCATTGGCGGCGGCGAGTTCGTCGGCATCAGGGACGCCGAGCCCGAGTTCGGCGGCGCGAACCGCGTCGAGCCCCCACGGTAGACCGGTGTGGGGGTCGAAGACCGACCCGACAGGATTCGCCACGACCAGCGCGGCGACGGTGACACCCGCCGCGGGCCCCGCAGTGAGGCGGACGCTCCCGGTACCGATGCCGCCTTTGAGAACACCGGCTCGTGCTGCGGTTCCAGCACCGACCGAACCTCGCCGTAGTTCCGTGTCGGTGGCCGCCACGGCCGCCGCGTGGCCGCTGTCGGCAGTCGGTCGGGTGTGCCAACGCCCGACGGGCAGATCGAAGATCACCGCGCCGGGGACGATCGGCACCACGGCACCGGGCGCGCCCATCGGGATTCCGCGGCCCTGTTCCTCGAGATAGCGCATCACTCCGTCTGCGGCAGCCAGGCCGAACGCGCTTCCCCCGGTGAGCAGGACGGCGTCGACGTGCTGAACCGAGTGACTCGGGTCGAGCAGGTCGGTTTCGCGGGTGCCCGGCCCTCCGCCGCGCACATCGACCGCCCCGACCGTGGGTCGGTCCGCGAGGATCACGGTGCAGCCGGTGGCGGCTCCGGTGCCGGGTTGTTCTCCGGCGACGGTGACGTGGTCGTCGAGTTGCTGCCAGTGCCCGACACGAAGGCCCGGCACGTCGAGCAGGGAATCCGTGGGGCCGGGGGTCATGGCAGCAGTGCCTGGACGAGCGAGTCCTGCATCCAGGTCAGCCAGTGGTAGACGTCGAGGTGCGGTGCGCGGGGGTCGTCGTCATCGAGGGTTTCGGGAGTGTCGGCGTCGATGCCGAGCGTGGTACCCAACGCGAGTCGTACGTCGTTGAGCCCGTACAGCCAGGCTTCGGCCTGTTCCGGGTTGAGAACGACCTTTCCGCCGTCCTCGGGAACGGTCCGAAGGATGACGGCTCCGGCGGCCAGTTTCGCGTCGATGATGCTCGGCTCGTGGAGGCTGCGGAGCGCACCGTTGAGGTCGCCGGCCTCGTCGTCGGGGTTGACTTCGGCGTCCGCGTCGGGTCGGTGGAAATCGGGAAGCAGACGCTCGAGCGCGGGTATCTCGGGTGGGGTCGAGTTACCTGTGCGCAGCCCGGTGAGTTCCGCCAGATCGTCCTGAGGTGCCTGCGCGGAACGATCCTCGAGCATCCCGAGCACCGATGCGACGAGGGAGCGCAGTACGGAGGCCTCGTGGCCGTCCATCTCCGAGCGAAGTTTGGGGCCGCTCAGCGAATTCTTCCTGGTCCACTGCCGCACGTCGGTCGGATCCTCCTGTAGGCGCCTTATTCGTCTCGTTGCATCGTGGCCCACAGCCCTGCGGCATGTAGACGCTGTACATCGTGTTCCATCTTGTCACGGGACCCACTCGACACAACGGCTCTACCTTCGTTGTGCACCTTGAGCATGAGTTCGGTGGCTTTGGCCTTGCTGTAGCCGAAAAGCTTCTGGAAGATGAACGTCACATAGTGCATGAGGTTGACGGGGTCGTCCCACACAACCGTCACCCACGGTCGATCGATCGCCTCGGCTTCTTCGACGACTTCCGCTTCGGCAGGCATGGCCTGGCCCGCGGTGATCAAGTGGACGTCGAGGGGGGTTGTCCTGGAACACGGCGCCATGCGTCAAGGGTACGGCGTTCTCGCGGCTCGAAAAACCCGCCGTCACCGCGCTCGCTCTAGAGTGAGCGGATGGCTGTCACATCCGCCGGTACGAAGCCGGTGAGCACCGCACTGTTCACGGACAAATACGAACTGACGATGCTCGAAGCCGCACTGGCCGACGGCTCCGGCAGCCGGCCCTGCGTCTTCGAATTGTTCGCCCGCAAGCTTCCGGCCGGCCGCCGGTACGGTGTGGTCGCGGGCACCGGGCGGTTGCTCGATGCTCTACCTGCATTCCGATTCGGCGACGCCGAACTCGCTGTGGCGGCGGAGTTCCTCGAACCGTCGACCGTCGACTGGTTGCGCAATTTCCGGTTCAGCGGCGACATCGACGGCTATCGCGAAGGCGACTTCTATTTTCCCGGCTCGCCGATCCTGTCCGTCCACGGCACGTTCGCCGAATGCGTCCTGCTCGAGACGCTGGCTCTGTCGATCTTCAATCACGACAGCGCTATCGCATCCGCTGCGGCGCGCATGGTGAGCGTGGCCGACGGCCGCACATTGATCGAGATGGGTTCGCGCCGCGCGCACGAGGAAGCAGCCGTATCGGCAGCGCGCGCGGCGTACCTTGCGGGATTCGACTCGACATCCAACCTCGAAGCCGCGCGTCGCTACGGTGTTCCCGCAGCCGGAACCGCTGCCCACGCGTTCACGCTTCTGCACACCACTGCGCACGGCCGCGACGAGGCGTCGGCGTTCCGCAGTCAGATCGAGTCGCTCGGTGTCGGTACGACCCTGCTCGTCGACACCTACGACATCACGCAGGGTGTGGCGACGGCGATCGAGGTGGCGGGTCCCGAGCTCGGTGGTGTCCGGATCGACTCCGGCGATCTCGGGGTCCTTGCACGTCAGGTGCGTAGGCAGCTCGACGGCCTCGGTGCTCGGCGGACGAAGATCGTCATGTCCGGCGACCTGGACGAATACGCAATCGCCGGACTGCGTGCCGAGCCGGTCGACGCCTACGGAGTGGGGACCTCCGTGGTCACGGGTTCGGGTGCACCGACCGCGGGAATGGTCTACAAGCTCGTCGAGGTCGACGGTATTCCGGTCGAGAAACGCAGTACGGCCAAGGAATCGCGGGGCGGCGCGAAGCGCGCCGTGCGGTACGCGCGCAGCACCGGCACCCTCGTCGAAGAGGTCGTCTACCCCGTACACCTCGAGGTGCCGACGGGTGAGGGTCGGTCTGCGACCGACCTGACGGTTCCGCTGGTTCGCGGTGGCGAGCCGGTCCCCGGTCTCCCTACCCTGGAGGACAGCAGGGAGTACCTGAGGCGTTCGATGGTGAGTCTGCCGTGGGAAGGGCTGACGATTTCGGCCGGCGACCCGGCGATTCCCACTCGTTTCGTGACTTCGACGGAGCAGAGGTGAGGTCGGTGCGAGCACTACTCGTGGTCGATGTGCAGAACGATTTCTGCGAGGGCGGCGCGCTCGCGGTGACCGGTGGCACCGCGGTCGCTTCCGCCATCACGTGTTTCCTCACCGAGCGTGGGGACGATTACTCCCATGTGGTCGCAACACGCGACCATCACATCGATCCGGGTGAGCACTTCTCGGACGAGCCCGACTTCGTCGATACCTGGCCGCCGCACTGTCGCGCTGATTCCGTCGGGGCCCGGTTCCATCCGGATCTGGAGCTGTCCCGGATCGAAGCGGTGTTCTCGAAGGGCGCGTACGAGGCCGCGTATTCCGGTTTCGAAGGTGTCGACGAGTCGGGGCAGCCCCTCGCGCAGTGGTTGCGCGAGCGCGGTGTGACGGACGTCGACGTCGTCGGGATCGCCACCGATCATTGTGTGCGTGCGACCGCGTTGGATGCCGTCGAGGCGGGATTCGGGACGCGGGTGCTGCTGGGGTACACGTCCGGTGTCGCCGAGGCGACCGTCGAGTCCGCGCTCGATCAGATGCGCAGCGCAGGCGTCGAGCTGGTCGAATGGGTCGGCGCCGAAATCTGACGGTGGGTCCCGCTACCCTGGCTCGGTGCCTGAACTCCCCGATGTCCCCGAATTGCTACGTACCGCGGTGCACGCTCTGGGCGGTAGGGAGCGGCGCAATCAGCTGACCATGGCGTCCGCGGTCGCACACAGCATCGACACCGGTGAGCACCTCGCGGTGCAGGCGGGCACCGGCACGGGCAAGTCGCTCGCGTACCTCGTTCCGAGCATCCGGTACGCGGTACAGACCGGCCGCACGGTTGTCGTGTCCACCGCGACGATCGCGCTGCAACGTCAGCTCGTCGACCGCGATCTTCCGCGTCTCGCCGAGGCACTCGAGGACGCCCTCGGCCGGAGACCTCGCTTCGCGATCCTCAAGGGCCGCGGAAACTATCTCTGCCTGAACAAGATCCACACGGGTCTCGCCGAGGAGGCACCGGCCGAGGCCCAGCTCTTCGACGCGTTCACACTCTCACGCATCGGCCGCGAGGTGCGCCGCGTGACGGAATGGTCGTCGAGCACGGAAACCGGCGACCGCGACGACCTCTCCCCTGGCGTCTCCGACCAGGCGTGGCGTCAGCTCAGTGTCACTGCACGCGAATGCCTCGGCAAGGCACGCTGCCCGGTCGGCGACGATTGCTTCGCCGAGATCGCACGCACCGAGGCCTCACAGGTCGATGTGGTGGTCACCAACCACGCGCTTCTCGCGATCGACGCCATCACGGGGCTCGCGATCCTGCCCGAACACGATGTCGTGGTCATCGACGAAGCGCACGAACTCGTCGACCGGGTCACGGGCGTCGCCACCGCCGAGTTGTCGGGCAGCAGTATCTCCGCAGCCGCGCGGCGCTGCGTCAAACTCGTCGAGGACGAGGACGTCGACCGGCTCGAAGGTGCTGCCGAGAACTGGGAGTCGCTGCTCGAGGAGCTTCCTGCCGCGCGGTGGGATTCGATGCCCGAGGGCGCGGCAGCTGCTCTGGCGTCGATCCGCGATGCCGCGTGGGCCATGCACACCGCCATCGGGCCGGCCAAGCCCGGCACCGACCCGGAGGCCGCTGCAGCCCGCAGCCAGGCTCTCTCCGAGATCGACGACGTGCACGATTGCGCGGTGCGGGCTTTGACGACGTTCGAGCAGCCCGATCCCGCACAACGTCAGGATGTGGTGTGGCTGGCGGCCGACGAGTTCCGCGGCAATGTGCGCCGCACGGTGCGGATCGCGCCGTTGTCGGTCGGGGGTCTGCTGAGGTCTCGACTGTTCGGCGAGTCGACGGTGGTGCTCACCTCTGCGACGCTCACGGTCGGCGGATCGTTCGACGGTCTGGCCGTCAATTGGGGGTTGCCCCCGCAGGCCCTGTCACGCAGCGAGACCACTGCCGCATCGGGGGCCGAACCACCCGCCGACAACAGTGATCCGAAGTGGAATGCCGTTGATGTCGGATCCCCGTTCGATCACGCCAAATCCGGGATTCTGTACATCGCGAAGCACCTGACGCCTCCCGGCCGCGACGGGCTTTCGCCGTCTCATCTCGACGAGATCGCCGAGCTGGTCACGGCCGCGGGTGGTCGCACGCTGGGTCTGTTCTCGTCGATGCGGGCGGCGAAGGCCGCCACCGAAGCTCTGCGCGAGCGGATCGACACCCCGATTCTGTGCCAGGGCGACGATTCCACGGGTGCGTTGGTCGACAAGTTCGCGGCCGACGAAGCGACGTCGCTGTTCGGCACCCTGTCGCTGTGGCAGGGCGTCGATGTGCCGGGCCGGTCGCTCTCGCTCGTCCTCATCGACCGGATTCCGTTCCCCCGCCCCGACGATCCGCTGCTGGTCGCCCGGCAGCGTGCCGTCGAGTCCCGCGGCGGCAACGGGTTCATGGCGGTCGCAGCGAACCATGCTGCACTACTGCTCGCTCAGGGTGTCGGCAGGTTGTTGCGGTCGACCGACGATCGAGGGGTCGTTGCCGTGCTCGACTCGCGCCTGGCCACGGCCCGTTACGGTGGCTATCTGCGCGCGTCGCTCCCGCCGTTCTGGGAGACCGCCGACCCTCAGGTCGCCCGCAAGTCGCTCTCCCGGCTCACCGGTTCGTGAAGGTGTGGTTCCGGAGCCCGGATTCCGAGCCAGGATTCCGGGCCCGGAACCACACTTTCTCGACTTACGGCAGTGCGACCATGCCGAACTCGGCTGGGGTCGCCATCAGGTCGTGGTGCGGGAGTACCCGGACGGTGTATCCGACCGCCCCGGAGAGTGGCAGCGGTACGTCGACGGTGAACTCTTCCCCGAGCGGGTCGGAGCCGGAGTGTTTCATCGCCACCGTCACTGTGTCCGTGAGGGTGTCGTCCGATCCGACCTTGCCGAACACCGCCTGTACCTGCACATCGTCGGGCGACAGTCCGCCGAGTTGGACGTGGGCGATCAGGCCGAGGCTCGATCCGATCACCGGGCTTTCCGGCAATCCGTGACTGTCGACCTGCGCGACCCGTACCGCCGGCCATGCGGAGTCGATGCGATGCCGGTAATCGGCCAGCGCCTTGGCCCCCGCGAAGTCGTCGGCGACGATTTCGCGCGCCGCCTCCGCAGCGGGTGTGTAGTAGTCGACGGCGTAGTCGCGCACCATGCGTGAGGCGAGGACCTTGGGTCCGAGCTTCTCGAGGGTATGACGCACCATCTCGATCCATCGGGTGGGCACGTCTTGATCATCACGCTCGTAGAAGCGGGGCAGTACCGAGCGTTCGAGCAGCTCGTACAGGGCTCCGGCTTCGAGGTCGTCGCGTCGTACGTCGTCGACGCCGTCGGCGGTCGGGATGGCCCATCCGTTCTCGCCGTCGAACATCTCGTCCCACCATCCGTCGCGGATGGACAGGTTCAGTCCGCCGTTGAGCGCAGATTTCATGCCCGACGTTCCGCATGCTTCGAGCGGGCGCAGCGGGTTGTTGAGCCAGACGTCGCATCCCCAGTACAGGAAGCGCGCCATCGACATGTCGTAGTCGGGCAGGAACACTATGCGGTGCCGCACGTCGTGTTGGTCGGCGAAGCGCACGATCTGCTGTATCAGACCCTTTCCGCCGTCGTCGGCGGGATGGCTCTTGCCTGCGACGACGAGCTGCACGGGCCGTTCCTCGTCGAGCAGCAGGGCGCGCAGTCGTTCGGGGTCGCGCAGCATCAGTGTCAGCCGCTTGTAGGTGGGCACGCGGCGCGCGAAGCCGACGGTGAGGGCGCCCGGATCGAAGACGGTGCCGACCCACCCGAGCTCGGCCTCGGTGGCTCCGCGTTCGAGCCACGAGTTGCGCAGACGGCGTCGCACCTCGTCGACGAGCTGTCCGCGCAGCACGTTGCGGGTGGACCACAGTTCGGCCGGGTCGACACCCTGCAGCAGCTCCCAGCCGCGGGCTTCCTCGACGCGATCCGGGCCGGCGAGCCGATTGGCGAGGGTGATCCATTCGCGGGCGGCCCAGGTAGGTGCGTGGACGCCGTTGGTCACGGACCCGATAGGCACTTCGGCGGCATCGAATCCGGGCCACAGCCCCTCGAACATCCCTCGGCTGACCTCACCGTGCAGTCGGGACACACCGTTGGATCGCTGTCCGAGACGCAGACCCAGATGAGCCATGTTGAACACGTGGGGGTCGTCCTCGCGACCGAGCGCAAGGATCCGGTCGACCGGCAGGCCGGGCAGCAAAGCCGATTCGTTCTCTCCGTTGGGGCCCGCGAAGTAGTGACGAACGAGGTCGATCGGGAAACGGTCGATGCCTGCGGGCACCGGGGTGTGGGTGGTGAACACCGTTCCGGCCCGCACCGCGGCGAGGGCTTCGTCGAAGTCGAGGCCGGTGGTGGTGACGAGTTCGCGGATTCGTTCTGCCCCGAGGAACCCGGCGTGGCCCTCGTTCATGTGGAACACCTCGGGATCGGGAAGCCCGTGGATACGGGTATAGGCGCGCACGGCCCGCACCCCGCCGATGCCCGCGAGGATCTCCTGTTTGATGCGGTGGTCCTGCCCGCCGCCGTACAAGCGATCGGTGACCTTGCACATGTCCTCGTCGTTGCTCGCGATGTCGGAATCGAGGAGCAGCAGCGGCACGCGGCCCACCTGAGCGATCCACACCCGTGCATCGAGGGTGCGGGCACCGGGCACATCGACACGCACGAGCGCCGGGGTGCCGTCGGATTCGGTGAGGAGCCGCAGCGGCAGCCCCTGGGGGTCGTACGACGGGTAGTGCTCGAGCTGCCAGCCGTCGGCACTCAGCGACTGTTTGAAGTAGCCGGAGCGATACAGCAATCCGACGCCGATGAGTGGCACTCCCAGATCGGAGGCGGCCTTGAGGTGGTCGCCTGCGAGGATGCCGAGCCCGCCCGAGTAGTTCGGAAGGACCTCGGTGACACCGAATTCCATCGAGAAGTACGCGATGCCCTCTGGCAGGGCGGTGCCGCGTTCGCGTTGGAGCTGGTACCAGGCCGGGCGCGACAGATAGTGGTCGAGATCCGCGGCGGCCGCTTCGAGCCGCGCGAGGAATTCACTGTCGGTGGCCAATGCATCGAGCCGCGACGGAGCGATCTCACCGAGCAGTCGGACCGGGTCCTCGTCGACCTTCGCCCACAGTTCAGGGTCGATGGACGCGAACAAATCTTGTGCCTGCGGGTGCCACGACCAGCGCAGATTGGTTGTCAGTGCCTCCAGCGCGGCGAGCGGCTCGGGCAGGTGGGCTCGGACAGTGAACCGACGCAAGGCTTTCACCCCGCGAATCCTACCCAGGTTCTCTTGTGTGCGACGGGTGTGGAACTTGCGGCCGTCGAGCTCACTGCGGCGGGGCCGTCCGACACGTGCGACGGCCCCGCGACACACGCCACGGGGCCGTCAGTACTTCTACGGCCGACCCGCGCGCGGGTCGGCCGACGGGTCAGAGTCCGCCGAGCAGAAGGTGCAGCAAATCCCCGACAACCCCGATCAATCCGGCAACCAGACCCATGATGTTCATCCCTCCGTTTGCGCCCTGTCGGACGTCTGTGTGCATTACGAAATCGACGCTAGGTGGCGACGTATTGCCGTCCGGTCAACTGACGTAACCCGCGAGTAACGGATACGGGCAGTCATAACAAAGGGTGCGTTTCGCCCTTTCCGAATGCATGGCCGGGAACTCTGCTGCCGCCTGGAATAGGGTTGTGGTCGCACACCCACGGTTCATTTTCGGCGCGGGCCACCCGCCCGCCCCAGCGAACGGAGAACACGTGACAGGTCGTCTCGCCATCGACGACGTTCGGCCCGCGATCGACGGCGGGAGGTACCCGACCAAGGCTGTCACCGGTGAGGTCGTTCCTGTCTCGGCCGTAGTGTGGCGCGAGGGCCACGAGGCTCTTGCGGCGACGCTGGTGGTACGCGGTCCGGCCGCGGACCCCGAGACCATGGGCAAGCTCGTACGGATCCCCATGACACCGGGCCACGAACCCGACACGTTCAACGCGGTGTTCACCCCGACCAGCCCTGGCAGATGGACTTACCGTATCGAAGCCTGGAGCGATCCGATCGCCACGTGGCGTCACGCCGTCGAAGCGAAAATCGATGCGGGCCAGGGACCGGAGGATCTGGCCAACGACCTGGAGATCGGCGCGCAGCTGTTCGAGCGCACCTCAAAGGCGGCGCCCCGCGGGAGCCGGCCGGCGCTGCTCGCAGTGTCCGCCGCGCTCCGGTCGCATCGCACACTTGGCGAACGTGTCGCGCCTGCCTACTCTGCCGACGTCACCGAGGTCCTCCGCGCGCACCCACTGCGCGAGCTCGTCACCCGCGGTCGCGCGTACACGACGATCGTCGAGCGGCGCCGCGCGCTGTTCGGTTCGTGGTACGAGTTCTTCCCCAGGTCCACGGGGGGCTGGAACGATGACGGCACCCCGCGGCACGGCACGTTCGCGACAGCGGCTGCCGACCTTCCGCGCATCGCCGCGATGGGGTTCGACGTGGTGTATCTGCCGCCGATCCATCCGATCGGCAAGATCAACCGGAAGGGCCCGAACAACTCGTTGGTCGCGGGGCCCGACGATGTCGGATCGCCCTGGGCGATCGGGTCGGCAGAAGGCGGCCACGACGCTATCCACCCCGATTTGGGTACCGAGGAGGATTTCCGCGACTTCGTCACGCGTGCCCGCGAACTCGATCTCGAGGTTGCCCTCGACCTCGCGTTGCAGTGCGCACCGGATCACCCGTGGGCGCGGTCGCATCCCGAATGGTTCACGGTGCTGCCCGACGGAACGATCGCGTATGCGGAGAACCCGCCCAAGAAGTACCAGGACATCTACCCGATCAATTTCGATGTCGATCGTGACGGCATCTACGCCGAGGTGCTACGTGTGGTCCGGCACTGGATCGCAGCGGGAGTACGCATCTTCCGGGTCGACAATCCGCATACGAAGCCACCGGACTTCTGGGAGTGGCTGATCGAGGAGATCCGCAAGAGCGATCCGGATGTGGTGTTCCTCGCCGAGGCGTTCACCCGGCCCGCACGGATGTACGGTCTCGCGCGCCGCGGCTTCGCGCAGTCCTACACGTATTTCACGTGGCGGATCGCGAAATGGGAGCTCACCGAGTTCGGGTTGGAGATCGCAGGTAAGGCGGACGAGGCGCGGCCGAATCTGTTCGTCAACACCCCCGACATCCTCCACGAGTCGCTGCAGCACGGCGGTCCAGGAATGTTCGCACTGCGAGCAGCGTTGGCCGCAACCCTTTCGCCGACGTGGGGTGTGTACTCAGGTTACGAACTGTACGAGCATGTTCCGCTGCGACCCGGCAGCGAAGAGTATCTCGACTCGGAGAAGTACCAATTGCGTCCGAGGCGGTTCGACGACGCCCGCCGTCGCGGGGAATCCCTCGAGCCCTGGCTGACCGAGCTCAATCGGATCCGGCGGGCGCATCCGGCGCTACAGCAGCTCCGCAACATCACGTTCCACCACATCGACAACGACGCATTGATCGGGTACTCGAAGTTCGACCCGACGACCGGCGACACGGTGCTCACCATCGTCAACCTGAATCCGTATGCCGCGGAGCAGGGCACGATCTGGCTCGACATGCCCGCCCTCGGGCACGAGTGGCACGACCATCTGCCGGTCTACGACGAAGTGAGCGGCGAGCAATACCACTGGGGCCAGGCCAATTTCGTACGGCTCGAACCGTGGCGATCGGTCGCTCACATCCTGGTGTTGCCGCGCATCGGAGTTCCCGTCCGCACAACTCTCGCGCACAGGAGGCAGCCGTGACCGTGCCGCCGTCAGCACCGCGTCACGCGCCGCATCCCGAGGAACTGGCACGCCTCGCAGCCGGCGAGCACCACGATCCCCATTCGATCCTCGGTGCGCATCCGCACCCCGAGGGCACGGTGTTCCGGGCGTTGCGGCCCGGCGCGCAGAAGGTCGAAGTGCGTGTGGGGGGAACGGATCATCCTCTCGAGTCGGTCGGACACGATGTGTTCAGCGCGTTGCTTCCGATACACGATCCCGCCGATTACCGGTTGGTCGTGACGTATCCGCTCGACTACACGGTGGTCGTCGCAGACGGGTACCGGTTTCTGCCCACTCTCGGCGAACTCGATCGCCATCTGATCAGTGAAGGTCGGCACGAGCGGTTGTGGGAAGTCCTGGGTGCCCACCCCCGCTCGTACGACACTCCCGACGGCACGGTCACCGGCACATCGTTTGCGGTGTGGGCTCCAGGTGCTCGTGGTGTGACGGTGATCGGCGACTTCGACCTGTGGGGCGGTGGTACCGCTCCGATGCGCGTTCTGGGGTCGAGCGGTGTGTGGGAGTTGTTCGTGCCCGGTGTCGAGCCGGGTCAGCTCTACAAGTATCGCGTCCACGGGCACGATGGTTCGATCCGTGACAAAGCCGATCCCATGGCATTCGCCACCGAGGTGCCACCGGCGACCGCGTCGGTGGTCACACGCAGCTCGCACGAGTGGCGCGATGAGCAGTGGCTCGCCTCGCGCGCCCAGGCCCAGCCCTGGCAGGAACCGATGAGTGTGTACGAGGTGCATCTCGGGTCGTGGCGTCCGGGACTGACCTATTCCGAGCTCGCCGACCAGCTGGCCGAATACGTGCGGGAAACCGGTTTCACCCATGTGGAACTCATGCCCGTCGCCGAGCATCCGTTCGGTGGGTCATGGGGTTACCAGGTCACCTCGTACTACGCGCCGACAGCGCGGTTCGGGACGCCCGACGAGTTCCGTGAGTTCGTCGATCGACTGCACGCCGCGAATGTCGGCGTGATCATGGACTGGGTGCCCGCGCACTTCCCGAAGGACGACTGGGCACTCGCCCGTTTCGACGGCACTCCGCTCTACGAACACGCCGATCCCCAGCGCGGCGAACAGCTCGATTGGGGTACCTATGTGTTCGACTACGGCCGTAAGGAGGTACGCAACTTCCTCGTCGCGAACGCGTTGTACTGGATCGAAGAGTTCCACATCGACGGATTGCGTGTCGATGCCGTGGCGTCGATGCTCTATCTGGATTATTCCCGGCCCGAGGGCGGCTGGACCCCGAACGAATTCGGTGGGCGTGAGAACCTCGATGCCGTCGCGTTCCTTCAGGAACTCAACGCGACAGTGCACAAGCACCACCCCGGTGTCGTGACGATCGCGGAAGAATCCACGGCGTGGCCCGGTGTGACGCGGCCGACGAATGTCGGGGGGCTCGGGTTCTCGATGAAATGGAACATGGGCTGGATGCACGACACCCTCGGGTATCTCATGCACGACCCGGTCCACCGGACTTTCCACCACCACGAGATCACGTTCTCCTTGATGTATGCGTGGAGCGAGCATTTCGTGCTGCCGATCAGTCACGATGAGGTCGTCCACGGCAAGGGCACGTTGTGGACGCGCATGCCCGGCGACGACCACACGAGAGCCGCCGGGTTGCGCGCGATGCTCGCGTACATGTGGTCGCACCCCGGGAAGCAGTTGCTGTTCATGGGACAGGAGTTCGGGCAGGTCGGTGAGTGGTCGGAGGAACGCGGTCTCGACTGGTGGCAGCTCGACGATCCGCACACCGGAGCATTGCATGCGGGTATCCGCACGCTGGTCGCCGATCTGAACCGCGTATACCGCCACCATCCGGCGCTGTACACGCTCGACACCACTCCCGGCGGGTATTCGTGGATCGATGCCAACGATGCCCACAACAATGTGCTCAGTTTCCTGCGCTACGGCAGCGACGGTTCGGTGATCGCGTGCCTGTACAACTTTTCGGGCAGCATGCAGGCCGACTACCGTGTGGGGCTGCCGGAACCGGGTGCCTGGGAGGAAGTTCTCAACACGGACGCGACCGCGTATCAGGGAAGCGGCACCGGTAATCTCGGCGCGGTGATCGCCACGACACATTCGTGGCACGGGCGCCCGGCTTCGGCTCGGGTGACGCTTCCGGCGCACGGCGCGATCTGGCTGTCGCCGCGGCGGTGATCGCCGGCAGCGACTGATGGAGAATGGATCGACGTGACACGACGACGCCGATGGTTCGCCCCGGTACTTCCGATTCTTGTGGCTGTCCTGGTGGCCGGTTGTACGCAGCAGGTCTCGGGAACAGCGGTGTCGATCTACGACAATCCGTTCACCGTCGCAGGTCTACCCGTGGTGTCGGGCCCGACCGGGCCACGCAGTGGTGTCTCCGATGCCGACGTGACGATCGAGAACACCGATGGCGGTGCGATCGACATCCTTGCGGGTAACGCGATCGCCGACCTCGAAGAGTACTGGCGGCAGGAGTACAGCTCGGTCGCGCGAGGCGACTTCGTGCCGGTCGGCACGATCATCTCGTGGGATCCCTCCGAGCGTCGCGGCCCCCGTTTCTGCGGTGAGTCCACCTATGACTTCATCAATGCGGCGTACTGCAGCGGTGGGGACGTCATCGGCTGGGACCGCACCTACCTCATGCCGCAACTCGTCGAGGACTTCGGCCCCATGTCGGCGGTCACCGTACTCGCCCATGAGTACGGGCATGCCATCCAGTACACGGCGGGTATCGTCGGCGACGATGATCCCGGCATCGTGTTCGAGCAGCAGGCGGACTGTTTCGCCGGGGCCTTCATGCGACACGTCGCCGAGGGCGACTCCGAGCACTTCGAACTCAACACGGCGGACGGCCTCAACAATGTCCTGGCGTCGATGGTGTTGTTTCGCGACAGCGACCCGAACGATCCGGATTCCATCCACGGATCCGCGTTCGAACGCGTGACGGCGGTGCAGATCGGCTTCACGGACGGTGCCGCGACCTGTCCGCGTATCGATGCGGCAGAGATCGAATCCCGGCGCGCGGATCTGCCCCAGTATTTCGACAGCATCGACGACGGCGAACTACCGGTGACTGCGGAGTCGGTCGAGACCATCTTCGAGTCGTTCCACCACGTGTTCGACCTCGAATCGCCTCCCGAGCTGGAATTGTCGGGTGCGGATCTCGGTTGTCCCGACGCGAAGACGACGGTGCCGGTGTCGTACTGTCCGGCAACGAACACCGTGGGGGTCGACCTCGAGGAACTCGCCGCGGTCGGCACCCCGGACAGTTCGCGACGCGACGGTTTCAGTGCCGATGTGCGCGGTGATTACAACGCCTACGTCCTTGTCGCGTCCCGGTACGCGCTCGCGGTGCAGAAGGATGCGGGTCAAGGCCTCGCAGATGCCCGCACCGCGTTGCGTGCTGCATGCCTGTCGGGGGTGATCAGCGCGGCCTTGAGCCCGTCGAGCACGGTCGCTTCGGAACTCGACTCGGACGCCGAGATGGTGTGGCTTTCCCCTGGGGATCTCGACGAGGCCGTGTCCGGGTTGCTCCGCGACGGCCTCGCCGCGAGCGATGTCAACGGCAATACCGTCCCGAGTGGGTTCGCTCGGGTGGATGCGTTCCGCACCGGAGTACTCGGCGGCGAGAACTCGTGCACCGGCCGCTACCGCTGAGACAGCGGCCGGTGAGTCCTCGCGGCGACGGGGTCCGGTCGCGAAGGGGTCGGGTCGCGAATGGACCGGTCAGTAGAGCGCTGCAGCAAGCTTGCGACGTGCAGACACCACGAATGGCTCCGCCGGGTCGAACAGCTCGAACAGCTCGAGTAGTCGTGTGCGGGCTGCAGTGCGGTCGTCGCCGGCACTGCGCTTGACGAATGCGATGATCCGCTCGAAGGCCGCCTCGGGGTCCTGCGCGGACAGTTCGGCGTCGGCGGCGGCGAGTTGCGCCTCGAGATCGGCAGGAGCAGCATCCGCACGCGCTACCGCGTCCGCAGGAACGCCCTGGGACCGGGCCAGGAATTTCACCTGCCGCAGCGCCGCCTTGGCATCGGCGTTGTCGGGCTCGGAGTTGAGAATGAGGTTGTACGCAGCTTCGGCGCCCTCGAAATCGTTCTGCTCGAGAGCCTGCTCCGCCGCGACGAATCGCGGATCCTCGGGCTGTTCGGCCGGTTCGGCCTCTGCGGAGGGTGGGCCCGACAACTTGCCTTCGACAGCCTGGGCGATCGCCTCGAGCCACTGCCGCAGAGCCGGTTCGGGCTGGACGCCTTGGAAGTCTGCCAACGGCTGGCCTGCGGCAATCGCCACGACGGTCGGCACAGATTGGACTCCGAAGGCCTGGGCGATCCGAGGATTGGCGTCGACGTCGACTTTGGCGAGCACCCATGCACCTGCGGCCTCGGTGGCGAGCTTCTCGAGAAGCGGCGAGAGCTGTTTGCAGGGCTCGCACCAGGTGGCCCACAGGTCCACGATGACGGGTACCTGGGTCGAGCGCTGGAGCACTTCGGTTTCGAAGGTGGCCTCGGTGACGTCCACGATCGGTGGGAGTGCACCTTGCGTGCCGTCACCGGAGGGAGGCGGAGGGGGCGGCGTAGCAGCCCTGTCTTTGAGGGGCGCGAGATCCACCGCGCCGGACAGCGCCGCGGCCGCGGCGGCGGAACGTGAAGGACGGGAACCGGGTCGAGTCACGTCTTCCAGTTTGGCATGCCGCGGCCGATGAAGCTGCGGACGGTCAGACGGTGGCGGACGGTCAGACGGTGGCGGGTGCGTCCTGGCGGCTACCGGGCTCGGAGAGTTCTGCGAGGCGGCCGGTCTTGACGGCCCACCGCTCGAAGACGATGGTGCCGAACGGCGGGACACTCGACACGAGCGCCAGGAACGTGGTCTTGATGTCCCACTTCAGCGCCCACGCGGTGATGAAGGTGACGACGACGAACAGCATGAATCCGGCAACGCCGTGCACCATGCCGGGGATGCGGATGGCTTCCTCGTACCCGAGAACCCATTTGAAGAACATCGCGATCAGCAGGGCCAGCCAGGTCACCGCCTCCCAGATGGCTACGAGGCGGAACCTCTTCGCGGGAGTGGACAGGTCGAAGATCGTCGTCATAAGGGCCATTGTGCCCATTAATCTACGACGACCCGTAGTGGAGTGAGAGACATCACGGCCCTCGACGCTGGACGTCGAGGGCCGCGAGGGATCCGAGTTCGAAGATCAGGCCTTCGGCACCCGTACGATCAGCGCGTCGCCCTGCCCGCCACCACCGCACAATGCAGCCGCACCGATGCCGCCGCCTCGACGCTTCAGCTCCAACGCGAGATGCAGCGCGATGCGAGCACCGGACATACCGAGCGGGTGACCGAGTGCGATCGCCCCACCGTTGACGTTGACCTTGGCAGCATCGATCCCGAGCTCGCGAGCCGACGCGATACCCACTGCGGCGAACGCCTCGTTGATCTCGACGAGATCGAGATCCGCGGGGGCGATGCCCTCGCGTTCACACGCCTTGGCGATCGCGCGGGCCGGCTGCTGCTGCAGGGTCGAGTCGGGACCGGCGACGACACCCGACGCACCGATCTCCGCGATCCAGCTCAAACCGAGTTCCTCGGCCTTGGCCTTGCTCATCACGACCACCGCTGCCGCACCGTCCGAGATCTGGGATGCCGAGCCTGCAGTGACCGTGCCGTCCTTCGCGAACGCCGGACGCAACTTGCCGAGCGATTCGACGGTGGTGTCGGCGCGGATGCCTTCGTCGGTGGCGAACACGATCGGATCGCCTTTGCGCTGCGGGATCGACACGGGCACGACCTCGTCGTCGAACAGACCGTCCTTCCAGGCACGCGCCGCATTCTGGTGCGAGGCCGCGGCGAACGCGTCCTGTTCCTCACGAGAAACGAAATCGGAATCGGCATTCGCCGATTCGGTCAGCAGTCCCATCGCCTGGTCGGTGAAGATGTCGTGCAGACCGTCGTAGGCCATATGATCGCGCAGAGTCACGTCGCCGTACTTGAATCCGGCGCGACTCTTCTCGAGCATGTGCGGGGCCTGCGTCATCGACTCCTGACCGCCCGCGACGACGATGTCGAATTCGCCCGCGCGGATCAATTGATCGGCCATCGCGATGGCATTGAGGCCCGACAGACACACCTTGTTGATGGTCAGAGCGGGGACATCCATCGGGATGCCCGCGGCAACAGCGGCTTGACGTGCGGGGATCTGGCCGGCGCCTGCGGTGAGCACCTGGCCCATGATCACGTAATCGACCTTCTCCGGCGCGACCCCGGCCTTGTCCAGGGCGCCCTTGATGGCGACTCCGCCGAGAGCGGCTCCCGAGAAGTCCTTCAACGAACCTTGCAGGCGACCCATCGGTGTACGGGCTCCAGCGACAATGACAGAACTGCTCACGGGAAATGTCCTCCGAATAGACAATGCGGATGCTCACTCGGTGGGATACCCGGGACCCGATATGAGCTTGACCAACGGTACCGCTACCGTCAGAGGTATGACCGAGACCTCCCCCACATCGTCGCCTGTCGCGGCAGCTCTGTCCTCCGGGCTCGTCACGGCGATCGACCACGTCGGCATCGCCGTCCCCGATCTCGACGCCGCACTCACGTGGTACGCCGAGAACGTCGGGCTCGTGTCCACGCACGAAGAGATCAACGAGGAGCAGGGCGTCCGGGAGGCCATGCTCTCCGTTCCGGGCAGCCCCGACGGTGCCACCCAGATCCAGCTGCTGGCCCCGCTCGACGAGAACTCGACCATCGCGAAGTTCATCGACCGTAGCGGCCCCGGATTGCAGCAGCTCGCCTACCGGGTCACCGACCTCGATGCGATCTCCACGCACCTGCGTGAACAAGGCGTGCGACTTCTGTACGACGCACCGCGTCGCGGCACGGCCGATTCGCGGATCAACTTCCTGCATCCGAAGGATGCCGGTGGCGTTCTCGTCGAGCTCGTCGAGCCCGCCGCGAACCCCGCTCACTGACCCGATGTGTGAGTAGCTCCAGCACTGTGGTGCTGGAGCTGCCCAAGTGATCCCGGATTCGAGCGGGTAGATTGGCTTCATGGTCTTCGATCGTGATCGCGCTCCCAGTCACCTGCCGTTCTCCATCGTGCGGAAGGGCTTCGACCGCGACGAGGTGACCAACTACTTCGCCCGATTCGAAGCCGAGCTCCGCGTGACGGCAACCGACCGCGACGCAGCATCCGCACAGGCCCGTGATCTGGCCCGTCAGCTGGAGAATGCCCGGAACGAGATCGACGATCTCCGCAAGGACGTCGATCGCCTCTCGGTGCCTCCGACCACCGCGGAAGGCATGAGCGACCGCATCTCCCGGATGCTCCGACTGGCATCCGACGAAGCGTCGGAGCTTCGAGCCCGCGCTGAGAGCGATGCCGCCGAGATGGTCTCTCTCGCCGAGCAAGAAGGCATTCGCCTCCGCGGCGATTTCGAGAAGCGACTCGAGGACCTCGAGAACCGTCGCCTTGCCTGCGAGGAAGAACACTCCCGCACGATGGCTGCCGCACGTACCGAAGCCGACCGGATCGTCGCCGCCGCGCGCGCCGAGGCCGACCGTCGCGCCGCCGAGGCCGAAAGCAAGCGTGAGCAGGTGCAGCAGGACTTCGAGATCACGATGTCCGAACGCCGGTCGAAACTGCTCGGTTCACTCGACGAGCTCGAGCGCTCGAGCAAGGGCGAAGCAGAGCGTCGCCTCGAACAGGCCACCTCCGAAGCGAGTCGACGCCTCGCTGTGGCCACCGAGGCCTCCGAACGCAAGATCGCGAACGCCAAGGGGCTCACCGAGGAACTGCTCGTCATGCGGGGACGCATCCTCGGGCAGCTCGATGCCGTCCGTGAACAGCTCGACGGCGTACCCGACATGCTCGCGGCAGCAACCGAGGAAACCGACCTCCTTGCCCGCAACCTCTCGGACGACACCCCAGCACCGTCGGATGTCGAGGACAACGCGTCCGCCCAGCCCGCAGCAAAGGCCGAGTCCGACAGCGCCCGGCGCGGAGGCAAGAACGGCGAGCCCAGCACCACGAACTCGCGGCCGGGGTCCGACAAGCCCGACACCGAGAAGAGTGCGAGCAACAGCACCGACTCAGACGAAGCCGAAGCACGCGTAAGCGACCGAGGCACAACCCCGAAGGCTCCGAAGCAGACTCAGCCGCCGGCTCCGGCCCGAGGCGAGTCTCCGCGCCCCGGCGGCAGTGGTCGTTCGCCTGCGGTGGCGAGCAGAGTGCGGCGGTAGTCGCAACCACGCCGGGTAGCAGGACCGTCGTCTGGTCAGGACCAACGCCGGGTCAGGACCAACGCCGGGTCGGCCCCCGTCGTGCGCGGGCCGACCAGCATCCGTTGTGCCAATGCCGACGATCGTCGGCACCGCCGGGAACGTCGTTCGACCACGCCACGATGTGGGGCGTCCCCGGTGCGATCTCGTGGTCGCATCCCGGACAGCGATACGGTTTCGTCGCTCGCGACCCCGGCACCGTCCGCACCGTGAACTGTTCGGATTCCGCACCGGCAGGGCCCGACTCGGACCGCGTGGTCGCCCAACCGAAGGACGAGGACCCCGAGCCCGACGAGTCGGTGTTCGCCTTTGCGTGTTTACGCGACGCATGTGGACGATTCCGGCGTGGCATGGCTCAGAACAGCCGGAACTCGGTGCTCTCGGTCCCCCGCAACGCCTCGTAATCGAGTACCAGGCAGCGGATACCGCGATCGGTCGCGAGCGTCTTGGCCTGCGGCTTGATCTGTTGGGCGGCAAACACTCCGCTCACGGGCGCGAGAAGCGGATCCCGATTGAGCAGTTCGAGATAGCGCGTGAGCTGTTCCACCCCGTCGATCTCACCACGCCGCTTGATTTCGACCGCGACCGTGGCGCCGTCGGCATCGCGGCACAGTAGGTCGACAGGGCCGATGGCCGTCGGAAACTCGCGCCGCACCAGGCTGTATCCCGCACCGAGGGTTTCCACATGTTCGGCGAGCAGTTCCTGTAGGTGCGCTTCGACACCGTCCTTGATCAGGCCCGGATCGACTCCGAGTTCATGGCTCGAGTCGTGCTCGATCTCCTCGATGGTGATTCGCAACTGCTCGCCGGCCTTGTTCGTGACCACCCAGAGCGCCGCGGTGTCCTCCTCCGGAGCCTCTTCCGACAACCAGCACGGCGGGCTCATCCAGTTGAGAGGCTTGTAGGCACGGTCGTCGGCATGCACGCTCACCGACCCGTCCGCTTTCACCAACAACAATCGGCGTGCGGTGGGAAGGTGTGCGGTCAGACGTCCGATGTAGTCGACACGGCAACGAGCAATCACTAGGCGCACACGCCCACCCTAAGGGATGACCTCGTCTACGCTCGAACGACCATGTCAGCACGCAACAGCCGTACCGCGCCGCTCGGTTCCGCGATCCTGGGACAGCCTGAGGAGCCGGTCCGGCGGCTCCGAATTCGGGTCCAGTCTTTGCTGACTCTCTCGCTGGCGGGCACTCACATCGTCGGCGCCTTGATCGCAGCGACCCTCATCAATGTCGTGATCCCCGGGCCGTCGTTGCTCACCTCGGAGTTCCTCATTGTGATCGCCGTCCTCGCTCCGGCGTATGTGGTCGTGGCGATCGTTGTCGGGACGGTTCTCGGCACCCGCTACGGTGTGGATCATCTGGCCTGGGCTCTCGACGGCCGTCGTCCCACCGCCCGAGAGCAACGCACTGCCCTGAATCTCCCGCTGCGGATGACCCTGCAACAGGGTTTCCTCTGGGTCATCGGGCTGGTCCTGTTCACCACGTGCCTCGGGATCATCGATCCCGACACTATTCCCAAGGTGTCCATCACGATCCTGCTCGCCGGAACCACCGTGTGCGGGTTCGTCTATCTGTTCACCGAATTCGCGCTTCGGCCGATCGCAGCACGGGCACTCGAGGCAGGGGCACCCCGACGTCATCGCCTTGCCGGAACCACCGGTCGGGTGATGCTCGCGTGGGTTCTCGGCAGCAGTATCCCCGTGATCGGACTGATGCTGATCGCGGTGTTCAGTTTCATTCGTCCGGTCACCCCGGTCCGTTTCGCCGTGACCATCCTCGCGCTCGGAAGCATCACCCTGCTCGTCGGTTCGTTGCTGCTGTTCCTCAGCGTGCGCTCGAGTATTGCCCCGATCGAATCGGTGCAATACGGCATGTCACAGATCGAGAAAGGCGACCTGGACACGAAAATCGTGGTGTACGACGGCACCGAACTCGGCGAACTCCAGGCCGGATTCAACCGCATGGCCGATGGATTGCGGGAACGCGAGCGCATCAGAGAAGTCTTCGGTAGGCACGTCGGAAGAGATGTCGCGGCCGAAGCTCTCGAGAGCGCAGACATCCTCGGCGGCGAAGAACGCGATGTCGCGGTGCTGTTCATCGACATCGTCGGGTCTACGGCCCTGGCAAGCGAGTGGCCCCCTGTCGAGGTCGTCGCCTTGCTCAATCGCTTCTTTGCGGTGGTCGTGGAGGAAGTCCACCGCGCCGGTGGGTCGGTCAACAAGTTCGAGGGTGACGCGGCGCTGGCGATCTTCGGTGCACCGCTGCGGGTCGACGATGCGTCCGGTCGTGCGTTGCGGACCGCTCGCACGATGGCACATCGACTCGCCGACGAGATCCCCGAGTGTCGCGCCGGAATCGGGGTTGCGGCAGGTCGGGCTGTCGCGGGAAACATCGGCGCCGCAGAACGTTTCGAGTACACCGTCATCGGAGACCCGGTGAACGAGGCGGCGCGTTTGTCCGACCTCGCGAAAACCGTGCCGGGTTACGTCCTTGCATCGGGTCGCGCCGTCGACACCGCCACGAGCGACGAGGCGTCCGAATGGACCGTGCAGGACGAAATCACATTGCGCGGCCGGGCGGAGGCCACTCGGCTGGCAGTACCGGCCGAGTGACCTCGCTCCCTCACTCCTCTGCGAGGACTGCGTCGAGAAACTTGCGGGTCCGCTCCTCTTTCGGATTGGTGAAAATGACCTCGGGCGTGCCCTGTTCGATGATTCGCCCCCTGTCGAACATCAGAACACGGTTGGAGACGTCCCTGGCGAAGTGCATCTCGTGCGTCACGATCAGCATCGTGATGTCGGTGGTGTCCGCGATCTGCCGTAGAACGTCGAGCACGTCGGCGACGAGCTCCGGGTCGAGCGCCGAGGTGACCTCGTCGAGCAGCAGGATGTCGGGGTCCATCGCCAGTGCACGGGCGATGGCCACGCGCTGCTGTTGACCGCCCGACAGCTGAGTCGGGTGCGCTTTCTCCTTGTCGGACAGACCCACCATCGCGAGTAGTTCGCGCGCCCGAGCTTCCGCATCGGCCTTCTTGCGACCCAGCACGTGGATGGGCGCCTCGGTGAGATTCTCCATCACGTTCATGTTCGGAAACAGGTTGAAATGCTGGAACACCATGCCGATGCTCTGCCGCACTTTGCGCAGGTGTTTCTCGGACGCGGGAACAAGTTTGGTTCCCTTGTACTCGTGGCTCAACGGCTCGCCCTTGACCCATACCACTCCGCCGTCGACTTTCTCCAAGGTCATGAGAAGCCTCAGGATCGTGGTCTTGCCCGAGCCACTCGGCCCGATCAAGGTCACGCGGTCGCCGGGGGCGACATCGAAGTCGAGGTGGTCGAGCACGACGTTGTCGCCGAACTGCTTCACTACGGATTCGAACCGGATCATCGGCTCGCCCGACGTTCCACCGCCGGATGGATCCGCAGCTCCACCGGTGTCCTTGGTCAGATCAGTAGGCAAGACGACGCTCCAATCGGCGAATCAGCAATGAGGTCGGGTAGCTCGCTATCAGGAAGATCAATCCGGCCAATGTCAACGGCTCGAGATACTGGAAATTCCTGGCACCGAACTGCTGCGCTGCAGTGACCATCTCGACCACCGAAATGGTGAAGAGAAACGGCGTGTCCTTGAACATCGAGACTGCGTAATTTCCCAGCGCAGGAACCACCCGACGCACGGCCTGCGGCAAGATGACCGCCCGCCACGTACGGCTGCTCGGCAACGACAATGCCCTTGCTGCCTCCCACTGCCCCACAGGTACGGCTTCGATCCCGGCCCGATACACCTCGGCCATGTACGTCGCGTAATGGATGCCCAATACCGCGATACCGATCTGCAGCGCACTGAACTGCGGAAGCATGTAGTACACGAAGAGCAACTGGACGACCAACGGTGTGAGGCGAATGAACTCGACGACGGCTCCGAGCACCATCGACAAGGGACGCGGCAAACTTCGTCGGGCGATTGCCACAACTAAGCCCAACACTGCGGCGAGAAAGAAACCGAGGACTGTGGCGAGCAGGGTTATCTTGAATCCTTCGAGCAACACCGGAAGCGCATCCCAGGCGCGTTGCCAACTCCAGTCGACGGTCATGTCTTCACCTCCTCGGGCTTGTCGACAACCGGTGCGAGGCCGAAGATCTCACGCATCGATGGCCCTGTCCCCAGCCTGCTCTTCGCCCGCACCTCGAGCGCATTCATCAACAGCGTCAACGCATATCCCACAATGAAGTACAAGACGAGCCCGACACCGAAGGCGAAAAGTGTGTCGCCGGTGGTGCGACGCAACTGCTCGATCTCGAAGGTCAGATCCTGCAAGAGGATATAGCTTGCGAGCGCTGTGCCCTTGAGCAGCTGGATCAGCAAGTTCGTCAGCGGGGGAATCATTTCTGCCCATGCTTGCGGAAAGATGACCTTCCGAAGACGCTGCCAATAACTGAAATTCAGCGCGGTCGCGGCCTCCCATTGCGGACGCGGGACCGACGCGATCGCGCCGCGCACCACTTCGGCACCGTACGCGCCGTAGTTCAACGACAGTGCGAGGATGCCGCACACGATCGGCTCGAGCCGGTAGCCGAACAGCGGCATGACATAGAAGAACCAGAACAACTGCACCAGAAGCGAAGTACCCCTGAAGAACTCGATGACGATCCGGGAACTCCCCCTCAGGACCAGGTTCTTCGCGCCGGCCGCCAGCCCGAAGGCGACGGCCAGCAGGAACGCGAAGAACGCACTACCGATCGTGAGGTAGAGAGTGACCAGGATTCCATCGAGTATTCGAGGAAACGCATTTGTCAGCGCCTCGATCTTCGAACCGAAATCCATTCTGGAGAACCCGCTCTCAGGAGACGCCCTCGCAGAGCATCGCCGTGGTCAGTTCCGGATCGGGCAATTCCTCTTCGGTGAAACCGAATTCACCGACGATCGACAGGTACTTGTCCTTGTCCGACGTGATCTTCTGAAGCTCTTCGTTGTAGGCGTCGCGAAGTTCTTCGTCGCCCAAGCGGAAGACGGTGCCGCCTGCACCGACCTGAGGCACTCCGCCGATCTCGGCGACGAACGACTGCGTGACGTCGACCGGTGCCGACTCGTTGTTCTGCTTCATCCAGTTGAGCGAGATACCGGTGAGAGCGAAGACGTCGGCACGACCGTTGATCACCGCGTCCATGCCGTCCTGCGCGGATGCGACCTGCATCGCGTCGATTCCCGACTCCGCGGCATAATCCGACTCGATCGCGCCTGTCATGACCGCCAGGCTGGCGCCCGAGTCGCTGACCGATTGGATGTCCGACAGGTTCTGAGGATTGCCCTCAGGCACCATCAACGCTGTCGTGTAGTTGAACTCGGGCTCACTGAACAGCGCCTGCTCGCATCGCTGCGGCAGGATCGACATGCCGGCACTGACAACGTCGAACCGACCTGCCTGGAGACCGGGAATGAGCGCACCGAAGTCGGTGGCGACGCCTTCCACGTTCTCGATACCGAGGTTCTTGAAGATCTCACGGTGAAGGGCAACGGTCGCACCGGTGAGTTCGCCGTCCTCCATGAAGCTGTACGGGGCCTCACCGGCGAATCCGACAGTGACAGTTCCGGCCTCTCGCAAGCTCTCGAGGGTTGTCCCACCCTCCGCGCTTCCGGTGTCCGTACTGGTGCAGCCGGCGATAGATCCACCGACAAGTCCCAGTCCGGCAACACCAGCGGCGAACCTCACGGCCGCATTTCTACCAAGTCGCATACTCATCGTCCCAAATCCCTTTCGTCGTCACTAGGAACGACCCGGGAGGATCCGTACCGCCTTGCAGCACGACCCAACGGATCTGCCCAGCGGACGTTACCGACAGAAAGGGTCAAACCGGAAACCAGAATCGCGTTGTTACCATCTCGTAACCTGCGCGAAGGTTCCAGAGCAGCGGGAAGACAGAAATATTCAGACAACGCGGTGAGGGGCCCCACGAAGTGGAGCCCCTCACCGGAACGAATACACGGCAACGAAAAACACGAAGGGGGACCCACAAAGTGAGTCCCCCTTCGGAACGAATGCACGGCGGCGACCTACTCTCCCACACCCTGACGAGTGCAGTACCATCGGCGCAATGAGGCTTAGCTTCCGGGTTCGGAAAGGGACCG
>NZ_JALKAI010000063.1:0-261 GCF_023015605.1 Rhodococcus sp. F64268 | reverse complement strand
AGAAGCTCCGCGCCGGTGGCGCCGGGATTCCGGCGTTCTTCACCCCCGCGGGTGTGGGTACCCCGATCTCCGAGGGCGGGTTGCCGTGGCGGTACGCCGCCGATGGTTCGGTGGAGATCGCGTCGCCGGCGAAGGAGATCCGCGAGTTCCGCGGCAAGCGGTATGTGCTCGAGGAGTCGATCAACGCCGACTATTCGCTGGTGCACGCGCTGCGCGGTGATACCGAGGGCAATCTGGTGTTCAACAAGGCCGCGATGAACT
>NZ_JALKAI010000062.1:0-261 GCF_023015605.1 Rhodococcus sp. F64268 | reverse complement strand
CCATCCAGATACCGCAACAGGCCATAACCCATACCCCGGTCCGGAATCGCCAGCAACTGCTCCTTCACAGCCTTGACCGCAGCACCGACCGACACACCACCGGCGAACGCATCATCGACATCGACACCCGACAGATCCACCCGCACCGGATACGCACTCGTGAACCACCCCACCGTCCGCGACAGATCCGCCCCCGGCACCACAGCCTCTTCACGACCATGACCCTCGAACTTCACCAACGCCGACGACGACTCCACACCA
>NZ_JALKAI010000061.1:0-261 GCF_023015605.1 Rhodococcus sp. F64268 | reverse complement strand
GATCCGGTACATCGTCGATATCGAACACAGGTAGGTGCCCTCGTCGAGGAGCGTCGCGTAGACCTCGAGCGGAGCCTGGTCGACGAATCGGTCGCAGTTGAGCATGGACAGCACGGCGTGGCGTTCTTCCCTGGTGAGCTTGTTCGCCGGCGCCTTCTTCATCGCAGCGGTGGTCGGCGCCGGTTCCATCCGGTGTTTCTTGTCCCGTGCAGCAGTCGACCGCGTTACCGAAGTCCATGTTGTTGCTTCCCTGGTGGTCAC
>NZ_JALKAI010000060.1:0-261 GCF_023015605.1 Rhodococcus sp. F64268 | reverse complement strand
ACTACGCCTGTCGGCCTCGCCTTAGGTCCCGACTCACCCTGGGCGGATTAACCTGGCCCAGGAACCCTTGGTCATTCGGCGGACGAGTTTCTCACTCGTCTTTCGCTACTCATGCCTGCATTCTCACTCGTATGGCCTCCACAACTAGTTCACACTGCTGCTTCCACGGCCACACGACGCTCCCCTACCCATCCACACCACTGCACACCATCCCGCAGGACAATGCGTGTGTTATGCGAATGCCGCGGCTTCGGCGGTGTA
>NZ_JALKAI010000005.1:0-222889 GCF_023015605.1 Rhodococcus sp. F64268 | reverse complement strand
TGCGCCGTGACCATGCGGAGCATGTGTCTCGGTATCTGTGGGGCGGGCATTTATGGTCGCGGTCGTATTACTGCGGCACCGCAGGTGGTGCGCCCTTGTCCGTGATCGCCGAGTACGTGGAGTCCCAACGCCATTCTGCGTGATAGTGATTCACCTCCACCGTGAACGATGGAGCACTCTCACCCAGACAGGTAGAGCGCGGCATCGAGTTCCGCCGCGGAGAAATCGGTCACTCGCGACCACGTGGAGAGGTACACGGTCGCGGGATCGGTGCCGTGCAGGCACACCATGCTCCTGGCGGCTTCGACTGCGTCGGCCGCGCGATAGGCCGGAGCGATGCGATGGCGGACGGCGAGGCGGGCCCTGCGTTCACCGACGTCGACGGTTCGATGCACCATGTGACTCCTCGAGGGCCGGTCAGCGCTGCAGTTCCGGCGGGAATCCGCCGGTGGCGATGGGGCCCCACGAGTCGATGGTGACGCGAATGAGCGATTTGCCCTGCTCGCGCATCGCGGCGCGGTACTCGTCCCAGTCCGGATGCTCCCCGGAGATACATCGGAAGTAGTCGACGAGCGGCTCGACAGCACCAGGCATGTCGAGCACCTCCGCGACGCCATCGACCTGGACGTACGCACCGTTGAACTCGTCGGACAGGACGCACACGGTCGCGTGTGGGTTGCGGCGTAGGTTCACCGCCTTTGCCCGCTGCGGGTAGGTCGCGATGACGATTCTGCCGTCGTCATCGAGGCCGAGAGTCACGGGTGAGACCTGCGGTGTGCCCGATCTCCGCCACGTGATCAATACGCCACGGTGGCGGGGGCGGACGAAGTCGAGCAGTTCGTCGCGCGAGACGTGGTCGGCGGTTGCTATTGCCATAGCGCCCAGGATAGGTGGCGCGCCCGCAACCAGCCTCGATGTTCGGAAACGAGTCGGACCCGGGGGCCGTGGCCCCCGGGTCCGAAGATCGACAGAACTACTGCTGGGCGCTGCTGATTCCTTCAGCGGAACCGCTGAAGAAGTCGAGTGCCCCGAAGAGGTCAGCGGCGTTGACGAAGAATTCGGCCAGGTCAGCGAGCATGTGTAAATCCCATCTGTGGAGAATCAACAGCGGTCCGGTCGCGGTAGCGACCGCGGTTCAATTGTTACCAGAGAATTCAGATTCCGCAGCACAGACGGGTGAGAAACAAATCACATTTCCGCGGCTGGACTCCAATCACGAATCGATCACGGATATGAGAAAATCTACATCTTCGCAGGTGGAAGCAGTCCAACTACCGGGCGTCCTTCCGCAGACGAACTCGCCACCGAAGCCTTGAAATAGCCTCGGAAATGCCGCGAGAAGATCGAATTACACAGTGTCGAGCAAATTTCCCGCACGGCCATAATTCACACATCGGACAAAAGGAAATTACCCACCAATTCGATGTGCGGAGCCTCGGGCCGCGCCGGAACCGAACGCTCTCCCCCTTGTTCACCGATCATTCTTCGACCTACCATCGTCGCCGCGCTGGGGCCGAGGGGGCACCGACACGGCGGCAGTCGACGCACTGCACCGGCGCGGACCCCCTATCCTGAACAGGTACCTGTCCGCGAATACACACAGAGAGAACTATGAGACGCGCCAAGCGCAAACCTCGAAGACCCGCCCCGTCCCCGTCCGTGGACGACCACCCTGTCCCTGAACCTCAGTTCGTTCCCGGCACTCGGAACACCGAATGCTGACCGCACTCGGGATCGCCTTCGGAATCTTCGTCGTTCTGGCCATCACAGCTTTGACCGGATACTTCGTGGCCCAGGAATTCGCCTACATGGCGGTCGACCGCTCGCGGATGAAGGCCCGCGCCGAAAGCGGAGACAAAGTCGCCTCACGCGTTCTGTCGGTCACTCGCCGCACCTCGTTCATGCTCTCCGGTGCACAGCTGGGTATCACGATCACAGGCCTACTCGTCGGTTACGTCGCAGAGCCCCTGATCGGCAGTGGCCTCGGTGTGGCACTCGGAGGAGTGGGAGTGCCCACCGCCGTCGGCGTCGCTGTCGGCACCGTCCTCGCGGTGTTGTTCTCCACCGTGGTGCAGATGGTCTTCGGTGAGCTCGTCCCGAAGAACCTCGCGATCGCCCGGCCCGAGCCGGTCGCCCGGTGGCTCGCACTCTCCACCACGGTGTACCTCAAGCTCTTCGGGTGGCTCATCCGGCTGTTCGATGCGTCGTCGAACCTGCTGCTGAAAGTGCTGCGGATCGAGCCGGTCCATGACGTGGAGCATTCGGCCACACCTCGGGATCTCGAGCATATCGTTGCCGAATCCCGCGACACCGGCGAGCTGCATCCCGAGCTGTCGAAACTGCTCGATCGGATCCTCGACTTCCCCACCCGCACTGCAGAACACGCCATGATCCCCCGTGCTCGCGTGGATTTCGTCGACGTCGACGAACCCGTCAGCAGCGTCTTGGAGAAGATGGGCACCGGGCACACCCGATACCCGGTTGCGGGCACCTCGTCCGACGATATTCGAGGTGTCGTTCATCTGCACGATCTCCTGGCAATCGAGAATCCGACCGGTACGGCCGGAGACGTCTGCAGATCCGCGGTGATCGTCCCGACGACCCTGGCACTGCCCGAAGTACTCGCGCAGCTCAACGCCACGGGAGAGGAGATGGCGCTGGTGATCGACGAGTACGGCGGTTTCGCCGGTGTCGTCACGGTCGAGGACATCGCCGAAGAAGTCGTGGGCGAGATCGCAGACGAGCATGATCCCGCGATCGAGACCCAGGTGATCACCCGATCGGGTGATGGGTGGCTCATCCGCGGCGATGCGCACCTCGACGAAGTGGTCCGTACGCTCGATGCCGAACTCCCGGAGGGGGATTACGAAACCCTCGCGGGTCTGGTGATAGCAGAGTTCGGCGGACTTCCCGAGGTCGGCGACACGGTGACGATCGACGTCGATCCGGATCCGGCGGATCTGGTGCACGAATCGCATCCTGCGGCGAGATTCCTCACTGCCGAGGTCCGCTCGGTCGACAAGCACGTTCCGTCCTCGATCTTCGTGACCCTGGGCGCCGACGGAAGCGGGCGCGGCGAGGCCACGAACGACGACACAGCGGTGGACGACAAGACGGACGGCGAGGTGAAGCACCGTGGATAATCCATGGGTGGTCGCAGTCGCGACCGTCGTGTTGATCGCGGCGAGTGCATTCTTCGTCGCCGTCGAGTTCGCGTTGATCGCCGCACGGCGCCACCGGCTCGAAGATGCGGCACCGGGGAGTCGGTCGGCTCGTGCTGCATTGCGCAGCGCTTCGGAACTGTCGGTGCTGCTGGCGGGGTCACAGCTCGGGATCACCGTGTGCACATTGGCACTCGGCGCGATCACCAAGCCTGCGGTCCACCATTGGCTCACACCGGCATTCGAGAGCTGGGGCGCGCCGCTGTGGCTCGCCGACGTCGCCGGGTTCGTTCTGGCTCTGATCATCGTCACCTTCCTGCACCTCGTAGTCGGTGAGATGGCGCCGAAGTCATGGGCCATTGCGCATCCGGAGAAGTCGGCGACTTTGCTCGCGCTCCCGATGCGCGGCTTCATGTGGGTCATGCGGCCGCTCATCATGCAGCTCAACCACATGGCGAACTGGTTGCTCCGCAAGGTCGGAGTGGAGCCGGTGGACCAGGTCGCATCGGGTCAGGATCCGGACGCACTACGCCATCTCGTCGAGCATTCGGCCACGGTCGGGACACTCGACGAGCGGTACCACGGCCATCTGAGCAGCGCACTCGAACTCGAGACGCTCACGGTGGGTGACATCGTCACCCCACAGGCGCATCCGAGCAGTGTCCGGCCCGAGGCCACCGTGGCGCAGATCCAGGACGTGGTGCGACGCACCGGGCACCTTCGGTTGCTCGTCCGGGGCAACGGGCACATCGACGGTGTCGTCCACGTACGTGACAGCCTGCAGGCCGGCGACAGTGTCACCGCCGCAGATCTCATGCGGCCGGCACTGACACTCGACGCGGCGATTCCGGTGTACGAGGCGCTCGCCACGATGCGCGAGTCGAGGAATCACCTCGCCACCGTGACCGACGACAGCCGGGTGGTCGGCCTGATCACCCTCACCGACGTGCTGGCCCGACTGCTCCCCTCCGAGCAGGACACCGCATAAGTTCGTTCGACGTCACCGGTCGCTGTCCCCGAGTACCCGCCCGAGGGCCTGCGGGGACAGCTCCGGTGCGTCGAGGAGCGCGCGGACCGCTTCGTGGCTGCCGTCCGGAACCGGGTGCACACCGAGATAGTTGTGCCACTGCCCGCAGACCGGGAGTGGTCGGACCAGTACGGTCTCACCGACGCCCACATCGTCACCCACGGTCCGATCCATCACTCGCGTGCTCTTGCCGCTGCTCGGCTCGCGAATGGTGAATCCGTCGCCGGGACGCACCTCGTCGAGCACTCCCATCACAAGTGGCGCACCCAGCCACCGCTGCGCGAGGTCGCGTTCGTCCTCGGGAAGCATCGAAGCCCAGTGCTCGACGAAATCGTCGAACGCTCCACCGTCGAACAGCACGACGTCCGCTATCAGCCGCACGTTGTCGTCGGCCGGATCGACGTCGGCCAAGAGTCGTTGCCAGCGCGGTTGGTCGATGATCAGACCTGCCTTGGCATACAACCAGACGGCGCGGTGCTCGAGCGCGGCGTGGGCCTTACCGAGGTGACACACTTTGTACTTGAGGCCCGAACCGCACCAGCAGCGGTCGTTGCGGCCCAGTTCCGGGTGTTCGACCGGCTTGAAATGCTGCAGGAACGGATACATTGCATGCTGGGTTCCGGTCGCGGTTCGCTCGAGCAACAGCAGACCCGTGGTTGCCTCGCCTCGCATCGATGCGAATGTCGCGAGACCTTCCGATGCGGGTGAGAAACCGGGATTCTCCGAGGATGCGAGTCGGTAGCGGCGTTCGGCCTCGTGGACATCGCCGCGCGCAAGTTCGGCCCGTCCGATCATCCAGTGTGCGGCGGCCCGCGTGACGCGAGGCCCACGACGTAAGAGCTGTTCCGCGGCCTGCATCACCTCGCGCGGTCCGATTCCGAGCCGGAGCAGCGCCTCGTCCACCACCAGCTGCGCAACAGCCGCAGCTGCGAGTGGTGTCAGTGCGGCGGGGTCATCGAAGTACTCGTCCAGGTCGGCTTCGAGCGAGTAGTCCTCGTCGTCCGCGGGGGACCACGACACTAGAACGGCCAGGAATCGAGTGGCCGTGCGCGCCGAGATTTCGTCGAGCCCGAATGTCTTGCCGAACCAACCGGATGCGGCGGTCTCCTGTTCGGCTTGTCTCGTGGCAGGTACAACATCCGTCCGGATCACCCTGTTGCCTGCGCGTGCGAATCCGGCCTCGGCGAGTTGTTCGCTCAGCGGGGCGCACCGGTCGCGCGC
This sequence comes from Rhodococcus sp. F64268, assembly GCF_023015605.1. Taxonomy (NCBI): domain Bacteria; kingdom Bacillati; phylum Actinomycetota; class Actinomycetes; order Mycobacteriales; family Nocardiaceae; genus Rhodococcus; species Rhodococcus sp. F64268. The sequence goes on along the minus strand of NZ_JALKAI010000005.1, from coordinate 217,480 downwards.
CAGTCGTGGATCGGCGACAAGTGCCTCGAGCAGATCCAGTTCGAGATAGAGATCCGATTCGGGGGCCCGCGCCGAGATCGCCGACGCCCATGCGCCGACCGTGCCCGCAATCACTTCGTCTTCGAGTTGTTCGACGGTGACCTCACCGTGTCGGACGGTGAGCGCGACGAGGTCGCCTGCCTTGCGCGAAGCCAGAACGTCTTCGGGCAGGATGACGACCCCGAATTGCGCCCAGGGTTTGTCGGTCAGTGAGCGGGACGCAAGTAGATCGTCGTGGAATCCGGGAACAGCGACGCTGATCGGTGAATGGGCCTGGACCAGCAAGGCGGGGAGCAATACGTCGAACAATTCGACGGCATTCGCCGCGATCTCTTCCGCGGTGAGCCGATGGGCGAAAACGCGCCCGTCGAGCACGGCATCGAGCGCGACATAGCGTCCGTCGCGCAGCTCGGTGATTACGGGGTCGGAGAGTGCATCGTCGAGTTCGATCGCAGCCTCGATCCGCGTGCGATCTCCGAAACCGCGGTCCGCGAGAGCTTCCGCGAGTCCCGACAGCGTGCGCGGCCCACTGTCACGGAGCAGCGCTACCGCTGTGGCGGAGAGATCGGCCGAAGAGAATTCCACATCCACGAGCCTACTGCGGCGCTCGGCCGCCGACGGTGGCGTGCATCTCCCACACGAGGACTTCGGCGCCGGTATCGGTGGTGAGCTGTTGCCCACCTCCGCCGCTGACGCGCACCGCGTCGCCTTCGGCGAGCAGTCCGACCCCTTCGAGAGCGATATTGCCGCGCGCGACGAACAGATGCAGGAACGGTGCGTCGGGCAATGTGACCGGACGTCCGGGCTGCATCCGCGCCACGTGCAGTGCCGCATACCGGTTCCGGATGCGAATTGCCGCGTGGTCCGCGTGGTCGTCGATCCCGGACGCTACGGGTACGAGGTCACCGGCGAGCAGTTCGCGGTCGATCTCGAGCTGCTCGTATCCCGGTGCTACGCCGGCTTCGTCGGGCAACACCCACATCTGGACGAAGTGAACGGGTTCATCGTGCTGTTCGGCGTGCAGACCGGTGGCGCCGTCGAAGCGCCACGAGTCGTTCTTCTCCGAGTGCAGAATTCCGGAACCCGCGGTCATGCGCTGAGCCAGCCCAGGGTAGATGACACCGGAATGACCGGTCGAATCCTGGTGGACGAGTGAACCCTTCAGAACCCAAGTGACGATCTCCATGTCCTGATGGGGATGTGTGTCGAAACCTTGTCCAGGGGTGACGATGTCGTCGTTGTTCACCATCAGAACGCCGTGGTGGGTGTTCGCGGGGTCATAGTGCTGCCCGAAGGAGAAGGAGTGCTTCGAATCGAGCCAGTCGATCTTGGTCTTGGGCCGGTCGTCTGCGCGGCGGACGTCGAGGTGCGGTTCGTGGACAGCGGTGCTCATGGTGATTGTTTCTCCGGGTCAGCAGTTCGGGTCTGCGGTGGGCGGATTGCGGCGGGGACGGATCTGAGCGTTCGGCAGACCCGGCGCGGGAAGCCTCGCGACGTCTCCCACGTATCCTTCGACGCGCCCGAACCTGTCGGATCCGTTCTGCCAGGCATCGCGGAAGGCGACGATCTCGTCGTGGGACCGACCGACGAAGTTCCACCACATGACGATTTCCTCCCCGAACGGCGCACCTCCGAGCAGAAGCACTCGCGCGGGTTCATCGGCGCGGTTGGTCAGGGTCAACCGGGGCACGCCGGTGCCGACGTAGCCGAGTGCTGCGCGCTGCAGGACGGTATCGAATAGCGCAACTTCTCCGGTGTCGACAAGGATCCCGTGCTCGAACGCGGAGTCGACGTCGAGAGAGAGGGTCGCGCCCGCGTCGATGACGATTTCGACACCGAGGAGCGGTGTGAAGGTGCGGACCGGCGAGGTGTTGCCGGCGAGGGTTCCGAGGAACACCTTGCCAGTGCCACCGCCGAGGTCGGTGGGTTCGGGCACGTAATGCTGGAACTCGCGTGGGGCGTCGCGGTCCGAGTCGGGCAGGGCCACCCACAGCTGGACGCCGTGCAGCGTGGTCGTCGCCGGTGTCGAGACCTCCGAGTGGCAGATGCCGTGGCCGCCGGTCATCAGGTTCATCTCGCCCGGGCGAACCATGGCGTGCACTCCGTCGCTGTCCCGGTGTTCGACTTCCCCTGTGAACAGCCAACTCACAGTCTGCAGGCCGGTGTGTGGGTGAGGTGCGACGTCCATGCCTCCAGTGACCGAGACATCGTCGGGTCCGTAGTGGTCGACGAAGCACCATGCACCGATGAGGGAACGTTGTCGCTGAGGAAGGGTGCGACGCACGGGCATGGCACGCGGACCGCCGAGAGGCACCTCACGCGAGGTGATGATCTCGACGCGCGGATTCCGGGTGTCACCGACCGGAGGATCCTCGGTGCGGCAGCGGATCTCGGTGGGTGTGGCGTCGGTGTTGCTCATCTCGATCGTGACCTTCCGTCTTGTGCCGAACTCATGGTTCAGTGTGCGCCATCGGTGCTTCACACACCGGGTGTCATCGACTCGGAGCGAGTCAGAGGATGGTCGAGCCGTACATTTCACCGAGCGGATCGGCGATGAGCTCGAGGCGCTCGCCGTCGGGGCCGGGGAAGTACAACGAAACTTCGCTGTGTTCGGCGACTTCGATTCCTGCGGCGGTCAGCTTGTCACGCAGGTGCGTCCATTTAGCTGGTTCCATGCTGATGGCGATGTGATGCAGTCCGCCGAGCACTTCCCGGTAGGGGCCGATGTCGAGACCGGGGAAGTCGAAGAACGCCAAGAGGTTTCCGTTGCCGATATCGAAGAAGAAGTGTGACGATCCGGGATAGTCGCGATTCTCGATGAGTTCGACCAAGGGGAACTCGAGCAGTTCCTGATAGAACACCACGGTGCGCTCGACGTCGCCGCTCACAATGGCCGTGTGGTGCAAGCCCCGCGCAGATGATTCGGGTCGCGTTCCCACGGGCAGCAGATAACGGTCGCGGATCTCCTCGCGGCGATGCGCGAACGAATCCTGGTCCTGCGCGATGACAGCCATCCGAGCCCTCCTCCGTACACCGGCAGCAGCAAGCCGCCCGCCAACTGATTGATCTGTCAACTATCATGGCAAATTGATAGTTGCTTCGTCAACTACCTGCTATGGTTGAACTATGGAACCGACGAAGTGGCTGGCCCACGACGAGCACCGGCTGTGGCGCTCCTATCTCGACGCCACCCGCATGCTCTTCCAATCCCTGGACAAGCAGCTGGTGCGCGACTCGGGAATCTCATTCGCCGACTACGAGATTCTCGTCCTTCTCTCCGAAGCGGAAGACCGCAGACTGCGGATGCGAGAACTCTCCGACGCGAGCACCACCACCAGGAGCGGGATAACCCGTGCCATCACCCGCATGGAGGGCGCCGGGTGGGTCCGGCGTGTCGAATGCGAATCCGACAAGCGCGGCGCATGGGCGGAGCTGACCGATACCGGCGCCGCGGTCCTCGCCTCGGCCGGACCCGGCCATGTCGCCGCAGTACGCGCGACCATGTTCGACGTCCTCTCCCCTGAGGTCATCACTGTGATGGGCGATGCCTTCACCGCGATCCAGAACCACATGCAGGAACACAGGCGCACCAGCTGACCCGGTGAACCACGAGAACGGCCGACGACCCCGTCGTTCGCAGCTACGCTCGAAGGCTGCCGCACCTGCCGGAAGGATTCTGATATGTCCACGGATACTCCCGATCCCCGCCTCGCCGACATCAGCGTCACGCACAATCCGCAGCGCAGTCGCTACGAAATCCTCGACGGCGACACCGTCGTGGGGCACGCCGACTACCGGGACGGCGAGGGCACGCGACGCGTGTTCGTCCACACCGAGGTGGACGAGAACTACGGGGGCCTCGGCCTCGCGGGCCGCCTCGTGAAGTTCGCACTCGACGACGTCGCGGCGCACGACGGACGCATCGTGCCGGTGTGCCCGTACGTCGCCAGATACGTCGCCGAGCACCACGAGTACGACACCATCGTCGACCGGCCGGAGGGCACACATGAAACGCAGTGAGCGCATCCCCATCGACAAGCAGACCCGCCCGGTGTACCGCGCACAGGTGGCGGTCGCGGTCGCCGTCCGAGACGCGGTGAGCGAGGCGGGCCTCGACCGGAAGCTCACCGAACTCGTCAATGTCCGCGTGTCGCAGATCAACGGATGCGCCTACTGCCTCGACGTGCACATTCGTGACGCGCTGAAGGCAGGTGAGAAGGCGCAGCGTCTCGCCGTCCTGCCTGCATGGCGCGACACCGACCTGTTCACCGAGGCGGAGTGTGCCGCACTGACCCTCGCCGAACTGGTGACGACCCTGCCGTCGTCGTACGAGCAGGACTGCCGCTACGCGGAAGCCCGAAAGGTCCTCGACGATGCGCAGGTCTCCGCGATCATCTGGGTTGCGATCGCGATGAACTCGTTCAACCGCATCTCGATCCTCAGCCGCCACGCGGTTCGTCCGGCCGACTGGAAGGCCTGACCGGACCCGACCCCCGGAATGCCCCGATCCGGTCCGCGAGCGGCAGTAATGCTGCCGTCACCAAGGACACGACCAGCACCCCCAACGCCATGCCCGAGAACACGTCGTGAACGTAGTGCACGCCGCCTGCGACGCGTGAGAGACCGAGCACCGCGGCCAGCGGGGCGACGAACCAGAGCGTTCGCCGGACCGCAAGCACACACGCGGTGGCAAACGACGCAGCGATCACGGAATGGTTCGACGGCCACGACCAGTCACCGATCTCCGGGCAATCCAGAACGGTCCGAATGCCGAGGGCACGGCACGGCCGCGGTTCGGTCACCACCAGTTTGATGAATTCGCTCGACAAGTACGCGACGATGACCCCGGCCCCTGCCACCACGAGAGTGACGAAGGCGCGGCGATTCTCGAGCCAGGTCCGCACCGCGAGCACAGCTGCGGTGGCCACGAGAACGAGTAACCCCTTGTCGGCGACGACACCTGCTGCGGGCCCCGACCACGACCCTTCGAAAGTCTGCGCGATGGCCAGATACAACTCGTCGCGCACGGGGACTGCTGCCACGGCGAGCAGCGCCAGGACGATCGCAGTCGACAAAGCAGCCAACAGCATCGGCTGGGCCAACTGTGCGGGAACACGAGGTGAACGCTCGGTGACGACCATGATCGACAACGCTAGCGTGGCGGCCGACTCGATCGCCGCCCGACTCTGCCGGGCGCAACCGGAAGTACGCTGTGGCTCATGTGGAGAACCTGGATCCCCTCGCTGGCGATCGCGGCAGTCGCCGTGCTCGTACTGGCAACCGGAGCTCTCACCTCTGCCTCGATCGCGATCGCGGTCGTTCTACTTGTGCTCGCCTGGGTCGGATCCCCGCTGGCATTCCCGCGCCACATCGACGATGCCGCGGCCCGAATCGAGGCGGCCGACACGAACACCCCCGTGATCTATTGGCGCCCGGGGTGCATGTTCTGCATGCGCCTGCGGGCATCACTGCTCCGCCGCGCCGATCGCGCGATCTGGGTGAACATCTGGCGCGATCCCGAAGCGGCAGCACGGGTGCGTGCGGTCAACGACGGCAACGAGACCGTGCCGACCGTGTTTGTCGGAGGACGCGCACACACCAACCCCGACCCGGCCTGGATGCGCGCGCAACTCCACTGACCGAGATCGGCGCGGCTTCCTCGATCCGCCGTGGGTATCGTGATGGACACCCACACCTGCACGAGAGGCCGGACCCCGATGCGTCACGATCCGCGACGGCTGTCGCAGGACCTCTATCCGCTGCGCCGCACAGTCACCCCGCTGTTCGGTGACGTCGACGCACTGGGGCATGTCAACAATGTGTCGATCGCCCGATACTTCGAACAGGCCCGCGTGCTCGTGATGGAGGAACTCGCCTCGGCCCTCGACGGGCCCGCCTTCGAACGCGCGGTGCTGGCCCGGATCGAGATCGATTATCTCGCCGAGGTGTTCTATCCCCACGAAGTCGTGATCTCCACCGGAGTACTGAAGATCGGCACTTCGTCGCTGGTTCTCGGCTCAGCGCTGTTCCAGCACGGCCGGTGCGTGGCGTTGGCGACGTCAGTGGATGTCGGCACGAAACCGCAAGGCGGTGCGGCGCCGATCTCCGACGAGGTGCGGGCCGTGCTCGACAAGTATCTTCTCGAGCTGCCGAATTGACCGTTTCGATCGATCATCGGCCTCCGGGAAGGAACGAGCCCGCTCTGCGCACGATGTGATCGTGCAGCCGCGCGACTGCCGGGGTCGGGCGGTGATTCCCCCTGATCAGACCGATGTCCCGCTCGCGGTGTCCGGTCAGCCCGATCCCGACGAGGTTGCCACCGGAAGCGACTCGACCGGTCGCGATTCGGCGCTCGGGCACCGGGAGCAGTGCGACCCCGAGTCCCTGCGCTATGAGTGCGCGCGCAGTCTCGAACTCACCGATCTCGATCGCTACCTGCGGCACGAAACCCGCGTCCATGCACCAGGTGTCGAGGAGCTGCCGCAGATGGTAGTCGGGCGGGTTCGCGATGAATCGCTCGTCGGCGAGTTCGGTGAGGTCGATCTGCGTCCGCCCTGCCAGCGGGTGTGACGGCGCGACGTAGAGCAGGATCCGCTGTGTCCCGATGTGTACGGCAGGCAGGTCGTCCGGGGGCGGGATCACGACGGCGAGGTCGAGGCGCCCGTCTCGGACCATCCCGCACAGTGCCTCGCCGTGGGCTTGGACGAGCGCGAACCGGATCCGTGGTGCGGTCTCGTGGAACTCGGCGAGCAGTGAGGGAATGCTGACGGGACCGAGGGTGAGCGGGAATCCGAACCGAACCGATCCGCTGTCCGGGTCGGCGTTGCTGCGCACGACGTTCACCGCGTCGTCGAGTCCGCGAACCGCACCGCGGGTACGTTCGTGCAGATCGCGACCCGCTGCAGTCAATGCGACACCCCGACCGACCGGCTGGAACAGGGCCACCCCGAGGATCTGCTCGAGTGATTTCAGTCGCCTGCTCAGTGACGACTGCGGCACACCGAGGACGGCGGCCGCGTGAGTGATGTGCCCCTCCGCCGCGGCGGTGTCGAAGGCTGCGAGCAGCGGGACCATCTCAGCGACCTCGGCCGACAGAGTTCCATCCATATTCGGATGATACTTCCTCGATCACCTCATTGGACGGATCGGTCTCCGTGGAGGAGCCTGAGGGCACCAGCGAGAGAAGGAGTGTTTCCCATGAGAGACAACACATCCGACACTGTCCACGATGTCGTCCTGATCGGAGGCGGAATCATGTCCGCCACCCTCGGCGCCATGATGTCCCGCGTCGAACCCGATGCCTCGATCGTCCTCCTCGAACGTCTCGACGAGATCGCCGGTGAGAGTTCCGCCGCATGGAACAACGCAGGCACCGGGCACTCGGGCTACGCAGAACTCAATTACATGCCCGATCCCACCGACGGAGCGACGGCGCAGGACATCGCGCGCCGATTCTGTATCTCCAGAAAGTTCTGGTCGTCGCTCGCAGCCAACGACACCATGCCGGAGTTCCTCACTCCCACACCCCACATGGACCTCGTCTTCGGCACGCGAGACGTCGAGTACCTCCGCACACGGGTGCACACCCTGCGGACATCACCGGCCTTTTCCGACATGGAATACACCGAGGATCCCGAGACCATCCGAGAGTGGGCTCCACTGCTGATGGAGGGCCGCACCGACGCCGAGCCCGTGGCGGCCTCGCGCCACCTCGCCGGCACCGACCTCGATTTCGGGGCGCTGACAAAGTGGCTCGCCGAAGACATCGCCGCCCGCGGCGCCGACGTGCGATTGCGCCACGAGGTCTCACACCTGCACCGCCGCGATGACGGCCTGTGGACGATCTCCGGTCGAGACCGCGCCGGCGGGCAACGCTTCTGTCTCACCTCTCGGTTCGTCTTCGTCGGCGCGGGCGGCTATTCGCTGGAGTTGCTCCAGAATGCAGGACTGGATGAGGTGCGCGGATACGCCGTGTTCCCCGTCGGAGCGCAGTTCTTCCGTACCGACAACCCGGCGGTCGTCGGACGGCACACCGCAAAGGTCTACGGTCGGGCCGATATCGGTGCTCCGCCGATGTCGTTGCCGCACCTCGACCTGCGCGTGGTCGACGGGAGTCGGTCGTTGATGTTCGGCCCGTACGCCACATTCAGCACCCGGCTACTACGACACGGCCGGTTGTCCGACCTGTTCCGCACGATCCGCCCGCGCAACGCCGTCGTGATGGCCACCGCAGGCCTGCGCAACCTGGCCCTCGTGCGGTACCTTCTCGGGCAACTCGCTTCGTCGAAGAAACGCAAGTTCGCGCAGCTCCTCCGGTTCTACCCGGGCGCGGATCCCGCCGACTGGCACCTCATGCAGGCCGGGCAGCGTGCACAGCTGATCAAGCCGGACGAACACGGCCGCGGCGTGCTCACATTCGGAACCGAGCTCGTCACGAGCGCCGACGGGACCATCGCAGGGCTACTCGGTGCGTCGCCGGGAGCGTCCATCGCACCTGCCGTCATGGTCGATCTGCTCACACGGTGCTTTCCGGACCGGAAGGAGACGTGGGCGCCGATCCTCGACAGCCTGGTGGCCGACCGGTCGCGAACGACAACCTGACCCGACACCCGCCGCAGACTTCTCGCCGTTCCCCACCGTCATTCGACGACGATCTTCCCCATCGCGCCGCGGTCACCGTCGAACATCCGATGGTTGAGGAACGTGTAGGTACCGGGTTCGAGAAACTGCAGTTCGACGAACCCGCCCTGCGCGACCGCGAGGTCGAGGACCTGCGAGCCCCCGCTGTCCGGATCGTCGGCACGCAAAAGATACGCACCTTCCTTGTAGACGGTGTCGAATTGGGCACCGACGACGTGGAAGGCGACTGTCTCGTTGGGGCCGGCATCGAGGACCCAGATGCGCACACGGTCGCCGGTCGCTGCGTGCAGCGGACGATGCACGTACTGGCCCGCAAATCCGTTGAACATCACCAGATCCGGATTTCCCGCCGCGACCTTTTCTGCGTCGACCTGCCCGGCGCCGAGGTAGGCATCCGACTGCACCATGAGGTACTCGGCATCGACCGGTCCGAGGCTCGGCGGGTCGATGACGACCGCACCGAACATCCCCGCGGCGATGTGTACCGCCATCGGCGGAGTCGCGCAGTGGTACAGCCAGATTCCGCTGTGCTCGGCCCGGAAGCGATAGATCAGCTCCTCACCCGGATTGATCGTGCGCATGGGCTCGTCGGGTCCGACCATGCCGGCGTGGAAGTCGACCGAGTGCCCCATACTTCCGTTGTTGACCATCGTGATCTCGAAGAGGTCGCCTACCTTCCCCCTCAGGGTCGGTCCCATCGCTCGCCCGTTGTAGGTCCACATGGTCTGCGGTACACCCGGAGCGTATTCACCTGGCACTTCGGTGATCTCGAAGGTGTAGCGATGTGTTGTGCCCACAGGTGCAGCCTCGAGCACAGGGTCTCGGGCCACGAAACCCTCGCCCGGGTCTGCAGCGAGGTCGATTGTCGGCGTGCCGCCTGCCGAGACGTGGCCGTGGCTCATCGCCTCGCCGTCACCATCGTCCGCGACGATGCGGAAGACCATGCCCTGCTGTCGATGCCCGACGATCGAACACCAGCCATCGATGTCGGCGCCGACGACACCCACTTCCAGCGTCGCGGCCTCACCCGGCGCGAGCCTGCCGGTGTTGTGGCCGGTCGCAAGAACAAGGTCGTGCACCTGATCGTCCGAATTCGTGACCGTGAGGACCAATCGGTCACCCGCAGGCACGTTGACGGTATCGGGGGTGAAACGCATCCCGATGGCCTCGATGTGAACCTCCGTCGTATTTCCGGTCGGAGTGACACCTGCCGAAGCGTCCTGCCCACCGATGCTCGCGCCGCCGAGACCTGAGAAGACAGAGAAGACGAGCGCGAGGCAGGCCAGCGCCGCGGTGGCCTGCAGGCCACGCTGATGTACGGCCGGGTCGTGCTCGGGTGGTGCCTGCCCCGCCATCACAGCTCGGCGGCCCGCCGCCGACGCCCTGGCACTGGTGATCATGATGGGCAGGAACATCACGAAGGCGAGCATGACGAGTGAGGTGACCCCGACTCGCATCCAGCTCGGGAGCGGCGCGAGGAACAACAGCAGGCCGGTGTTGATGACGACGATCCGCCAGATCCACCATCGGTTCATCTTGTCTACGCCTGCGCCGACTACCGCGGGTCCCCCGCCCATCAAGGTGGGCAGCAGGTGACTCATGACTCCGAACAGCAATTGCGCCGCGAATCCGGCCAGGAAGGGCACGGTCATCAGTGTTGCCCGATCCGGGTCCATCGGCCCGGTCGCGAGCACGATAGCCAGGGCGGCCAGCGACCCGAGCAACCACAGCATCGCCGCGGTGACGGACGCGGCAGCGAATCCGTTGGGTGGATGCGATAGCGCATCGCGCAACAACGGTGCTGCCACGACGATCCATCCGGCCAGGTAGGCCACGCAACCGGCCGCTGCGACGAGCGAGTTTCCGGTCAAGGCCCCGGCCGTGAGCACCGCGATACCGATGAGCAGGACCGCCAGGGCTACAGGGCGTCGTCCCGACGGCGCATCCGGTGCCCCGATCAGATTCGGGTACATGACGGTGAGCACTCCGGCTGCGGCCAGGCCGAGGAACCCCAGCAGGTTCATAGCCTGGTGAGCAAGGAGAAATCCGGCTTCGGTCTGCTCCGTGGCCCCGTAGGCCAGCACTGCGCCGAATCCGGCACCGAACGGCAGCATCGCCGACGACGCGACGAGAAACCACACGCTCTGCGCATGGCCGGCAGGCCGGTCCCCCGCCCGGGTCCTCTCCCGCTGTGCCCGCACGGTCAGCAAGAGCAGGGAGATCGCATGCCAGGCCACCATCGCACCGATGAGTACCGCTCCGGCGAGGGTGGCCGGGAACCATCCACCGACGACACCGACGATCGTGACGACGATTCCGACGTTGAGAGCATAGATCTTGATGAGCTGTGGCCCACGCTCGGTTTCGGCGAGGTGAAATCCCAGGAATCGTTCGGCAAGGGTCTGCGACCACACCACGATCGAGTTGGTGACTGCTCCCAATGTGAACAGATGCACGAGCAGCCATCGCGACTCCGGCAGGAACGGATGTGCGAGCCCGGCGACGATGAGTAACACGAGCCATACCCGCACGGGCAGACCTGCTCGCTGGTGCCAACTCTTGGGTCGCCGAACCCGTCTCGTGGTGGTCACGGCTCGATGGTAGGACCGTGGCGACGGTGAATACTACCTATTGTCGTAGCGCCCACACCGGTGATGCCGAAAGCCTTCGGAGGCGCGGGCCGAAAGTCTCTACACGCGCATCCGCATCTCAGAAAAGTGTGGGAGGACCGATCGTTTCACGCTCCCGGACGGGAGCAGGCAGGGCCGCGGTTCGAGGCGCCTTTCGTCCACTCCCGAGTCCGAACTGTTCGACGAGCGGATCGACTCGCGCGTCGAGCCAACGCATGTATTCCCTGCCCACATAGGCGCCTCGACCGTAGAGCCTCCGATATCGCGGCAGCAGAGCGGGATGCTCCGAACCCAGCCACGACAGGAACCATCCCCGCGTGGATCCCCGCAGATGCATCGGAATCACGGTCACTCCGGACGCACCCGCAGCTGCGAGGCCGGCGAACAGACCCTCGAGGTGCCGTCTCGAATCCGTGAGATACGGGATGACAGGAGCGACCATCACATGACACGACATCCCCGCGTCGGTGATCGCACGGATGAGATCGAGCCTCGCCTTCGGAGACGGCGTCCCCGGTTCGATCTGTTGTTGCAATTCGAGGTCGCCGATCGCCAGGGAGACCGAGAGACGGACATCGACCTGGCGTGACGCAAGCGTGAGCAACGGCAGGTCGCGTCGAAGGAGCGTGCCTTTCGTCAGAATCGAGAACGGAGTACCCGACTCCGTGAGGGCACCGATGACGCCCGGCATCAGCCGATACCGGCCTTCGGCACGCTGATACGGATCGGTGTTGGTGCCGAGCGCCACGTGCTGGCGTTTCCAGGACTTGCGCGCGAGTTCCCGACGAAGGACGGCCGCGACGTTGGTCTTGACCACGAGTTGAGCGTCGAAGTCGTGGCCGGCATCGAGGTCGAGATATTCGTGGGTCGGGCGCGCGAAGCAGTAGCGGCACGCGTGACTGCACCCCCGGAACGTGTTGACCGTGTACTCGAATGGTAGACGCGACGCCTCGGGCGTCTTGTTCAATGCGCTCTTGCACAACACCTCATGGAAGGTGATGCCATCGAATTCGGGGGTCTGCACGCGGCGCACAAGATCGGAGCGCCCGAGTCCGGGCAGCGCACCGTCGTCCACGTCCACCGCCAGCGTCGTCCACCGCATACACCACAGTCGAACACTAGTACGATACGATGTCAACAACCGCGTCGAATTGGTGTTCGATACACACTTTCACCCACCCGACAACTCGCTCCACATGGAGGCCCGGTCGCACTACCGGACACCTCGAGTTAAAGTGCTCCACACGTTGATATCGAGGGGGGTTCGATGAGCGGTTTGATTCCCGGTGCCGGAATCCGGGTGGTTCCCGATGGAGTACGACTGTACGGAAACACCAATCTTCATGCAGCAGAACAGGTTGCGCGGGCCGGATCGATGGATCTTGGAGCGAATGTCGCATCACTGAGTCCGGCAATGGGGTTGATCGGCGCCGACTTTCTCGCAGCGTTCGTCGCCGCACAGAGCGAACACACGCGCGCTGTGGGGCAACTGACACTCGCGTACGCATCCAACGGCATTGCGGCACATGAGGCTGCCGCCGCGTACGACGGCACCGACGCTGCCACCGCCGTCGCTCTCGCCCGCTCCGACCGGAGCCTCGCGTGAACGCTGTCGCGCCGATACCGGCGCCCGAGGTCTCACCCACCGTACTCGATGCCTTGCGCGCATCGCCGGTGGCGCCCGTGCTCGATATGCCGCTGCCACCGGCACCCGAACTGCCCACGTTCGCACCGCCGACGGCACCCGGGCCGGACACCATCAACGAACTGCTGCAATCGATTCCGATCCCCACACTGCCGGAGATCGACGAGCTGCTCCGCCCCATCGCCGAACTCGGAAACATGTTCGGCACCGGCATCTGCGGAGCCCTCGATCCCTCGGTCATCCTGGAACAGGGTGCAGGGCTGCTCGACGGTGCCGCCGCGCTCGGCCGATCGGCGCTGTCCGCCCTTCCCGAATCATGGGAGGGCACTGCAGCCGATACCACCGCCGAGCACTCGACCAGAGCACAGTTCGCGTCCTACGAACTGAGCGAGCGCGGCAACCTCATCGGTCAGGTGACCCGCGCGGCAACCGCTACCGTGGAGCGCGGAAACATCGAGTTGACCGGCATCGCACAGTCTTTCATTGCGTCCGCCGTCGCGACCGCGCCGGTGGCCATGACTCCGCCAGGTCAGGCTGCTCTTCTCGCATCGGCCGTCGAGCACGTCAGTTCTGCGCTTGCCGTCGTCGCACGGACCCGCGGAGAACTCACCGGGCACACAGTAGCGATGAATGCACTGACTCCGCCCATCCCGGTGCCTGCACCTGCCATGACATCGATGCCGCTCGATCCGAGTGGGTTCGCCACTTCGGCTTCAGGCGCGATACCGAAGATCGGTGAGATCTTCCCAAGCCCTGCCGGCGAGCCCGCCTCCACCCTGCCCACCTCGGCAGGAACGACGGGCGCAACCGCCACGCTCGCCACCTCGGTCACGTCCGGTGCCGGCGCGGCAGGTCTCGGAACAGGAAGCGCAGGTGCGGCATACAGCAGCGCCGCAGGCAGCTACGGCGCAGCAAGCTCCGGTGCGACGGCGATTCCGGCGGCCGGAGCACCTGTCGCAGCGGCCCCCACCTCCGCCGGCGCGGGTGCAGCCGGCAATGCAAGCACCGCCGCGCGCGGACCTGCCTTCGGTGGGGCCCCGCTGGGTGCAGCACACCGCGCCGAGGACACCGAACACCATCGCACTCGAGGGATTCTCGTCACCTCCGGGACCACCAGCGAGGTGGTCGGCGAACTGCCGTTCGTGACCCCCGCGGTGATCGGAGCCGTCGACGACCAGTGGTGATCCGTCCGGCAGGCATCACGAGGTGGCATCACTCGATGAGCGATGCCACCTCGTGGTCTGTCAGTGTCGTCTGAGGTACCCGTCCCGCGCCGCGCGCCAGTTCGACCGCGCGGTACAACGGGCGTTCACCGAGTCCGGCATCCCGCGCTTCGGCGCGTAATTGCTCGACGAGCACAGACGAGATCGCGGCCGCCGAAGCAAGTTCACTCGAGGCGAAGGCATCTGCCAACTTGCGTAGCGCGAAGATTTCGAGCTCACGGCCCCCGTCACCGCTGTACAAGGCGATCGGAATCATGATCAGGCTGTGCCTGCCGTCGTTGACGCGCACGATGACCTGCGACACCCGGCCCACACGCACCAGCAGTTCGATCCCCGCGAGGTGCTCGAGTTCGACCCTGCGTGATCGGAGCAGTCCGCTGGCTGTGATCACCGTTCCGTCGAGTCGGATGTGCCGTTTCGTGACTGCGATCGCACCGAGTGCCGGGACAAGGCCGACGACAGCGGCAACCAGGGCCGCGATCCACCACGATGCCACGAGCCACACGATCGCGCCCACGATCAGACCGACGAGAACAGCGAGCAGCGCAAGTCTCCGGGCGCGCGGAGCCAATAGCTGCGCGGGGATCAGGTCGAGTGCGATCGGCTTCGGCGCGTGCCGACCGTCAGGCGCGGTCAACTGCCTCACCCACGCGTGCGACGACGTCGGTGAGCGGCACTGTCTCCTGCTCACCGTTGCGGAGATCCTTGACGACGATCTCGCCGGCTTCGAGTTCCCGGTCGCCGAGGACCAGTGCGACGACGGCGCCGGACTTGTCGGCTGCCTTCATCGCGCCCTTGAGCCCTCGGCCGCCATAGGCCAGATCGACGCGGATTCCCGCGGCTCGCAGTCGGTGCGCCACCGGTACGAGCGCACCCTTGGCCGCATCCCCCATCGGAATGCCGTACACCTCGCACCGTGCGGAGGTGGCCGCGGTCTTGCCCTCTGCGGCGAGCGCGAGGATCGTGCGATCGACACCCAGCCCGAAACCGATGCCGGACAACGCCTGTCCACCGAGCTGCTCCATGAGTCCGTCGTATCGGCCTCCCCCACCGATGCCGGACTGAGCGCCGAGTCCGTCGTGTACGAACTCGAACGTGGTCTTGGTGTAGTAGTCGAGTCCGCGCACCATGCGGGGGTTGACGACGTACGGCACGCCGAGCGCGTCGAGATGTGCGCGCACCTCGTCGAAGTGGGCCTGCGCGCTCTCGGACAGATGGTCGAGCATCAACGGTGCACCAGCTGTCATCTCCCGAACCTCGGGTCGCTTGTCGTCGAGCACCCGTAGTGGGTTGATCTCCGCGCGACGACGCGTCTCCTCATCGAGCGGAAGACCGAACAGGAACTCCTGCAATCGCTCCCGGTACTGCGGTCGGCAGGTGTCGTCGCCGAGAGAGGTGAGCTCGAGGCGGAAACCGTCGAGGCCGAGGGCCCGGAAGCCCGTATCCGCGATGGCGATGACTTCGGCGTCGAGCGCCGGGTCGTCGATACCGATCGCCTCGACCCCGACCTGCTGCAACTGTCGGTAGCGCCCGGCCTGGGGTCGTTCGTAACGGAAGAACGGGCCCGAGTACGACAGCTTGACCGGAAGCTGCCCGCGGTCGAGACCGTGCTCGATCACCGCGCGCATGACGCCTGCGGTGCCCTCCGGTCGCAATGTGACCGATCGATCGCCGCGATCGGCGAAGGTGTACATCTCCTTGGTGACGACATCGGTCGACTCACCGACACCTCGCGCGAACAGCCCCGTGTCCTCGAAGATCGGCAGTTCGATGTGCCCGTATCCCGCCAACCGCGCGGCTCGTGTCAATCCGTCGCGTACCGCCACGAACTCGGCGGACTGAGGTGGAACGTAATCGGGCACGCCCTTGGGAGCCGAGAACGTGGAGGCCTTGCTCACTGTCGCTGCTTTCTCTCGTCGGAAGATTCGATGCTTACCGGGTCAGCGGGATCCGGTGAGACCGACCAGGAACGGGTTCGAGGTCCGCTCCTGCCCGATCGTGCTGGAGCCGCCGTGGCCGGGCAGAATCGCTGTGGTGTCGTCGAGCACCAGCAGCTTCGCGGCGATCGACGCGAGCAGTTGCTCATGGTTGCCGCCGGGCAGGTCGGAACGACCGATCGATCCCTGGAACAGCGTGTCGCCGGTCAGTGCGACGTCGAACTCGACACCGTCCGGGTTACTCGTGCGGGTGCGTAGGACGACCGAGCCCTGGGTGTGGCCGGGTGTGTGATCGACGACGAACGTCATGCCCGCATGCTCGATCTCGTCGCCGTCGGCGAGTTCGATCACCTCGTGCGGCTCGGTGAACGTGGTTCCTTCCAGCAGCGGAGCGAGGCTCGATCCCAATCCCACGCCTGGATCGCTGAGCATGTGGCGATCATCCGGGTGGATGTAGGTGGGGATCGAGAATCGATCGGCGATGGGCTGGGCAGACCAGACGTGGTCGAGGTGACCGTGCGTGAGGAGCACTGCGCGCGGCGTCATGTCGGAGCCGGTGAGGAACTCGATCAGAGGCTCCGCGGCGTCCTGGCCAGGGTCGACGACGACGCACTCCTTCGCGTTGTCCTGCGCAAGGATGTAGCAGTTCGTCTGGAACATCCCCGCGGGAAATCCGGTTACGAGCACGAGCATCGCTCCTACTGTGTGGGCATTCGTGGTCTCGTACAGCCTAAGCGCTGTGCCCTGACGCCCCGTTCTCAGGTTGGGGTGGCAAACTCGACTCGGCCTGAACGCGGGCACCAGTACATCGATCGGTTCACGGGAGGACAAACGCAGTGCCGAGCAATGCACAGCGGCGCCAGGCCGCGAAACGCAAACTCGAGCGTCAGCTCGAGCGCCGAGCGGAACGCGAACGTCAACGGCGTCGTCTGACAATCGGACTGTCGGCACTCGGCGTCGTCGTGGTGGTCGGCGCGGTCGCTGTCCTGTGGACCATGAACGGAGGTTCCGAGGACACGCCCCCCGAGACCGCAGCGACCGACACCTCCGAATCCGAGTACCCGGCACTGCCCGACGGCCGGGCCGAACCCCTCGCCGAAACCGTGAGCTGCGAGTATCCGGCCGATGGCCGCGAACCGTCGAAACCGGTAGAGCCTCCGCGCACCGAGGGGATCCTCACCTCCGGCGAGGCCAACACCGACATCAGCGTCAGTGTCGAGACATCGCAAGGCAACATCGGGCTGATCCTGCACAACGCCGATTCGCCGTGCACGGTCAACAGTTTCCTGTCGCTCGCGTCACAGAGCTACTTCGACGCGACCACGTGCCATCGGCTGACGACGTCCCCCAGCTTGCAGGTGCTGCAGTGCGGCGATCCGACGGGGTCCGGGTCCGGTGGACCCGGCTACCAATTCGCGAACGAGTTCCCGACCGATCAGTTCGCGGCCGACGACCCCGCATCCCAGGAACCGATGACATACAAGCGCGGCACCCTCGCGATGGCGAATGCCGGACCGGGGACCAACGGCAGCCAGTTCTTCTTGGTCTACGGCGATTCCGTCCTCCCGCCGCAGTACACGGTCTTCGGTGAAATCGACGAGACCGGGCTCGAGACACTCGACAAGATCGCGGCGAGCGGAGTTGTCGGTGGTGGCCAGGACGGCGCCCCGGCCCTGGAAACAACTCTCACGAGTGTGAGGATGGACTGATGATCCGATTGCGCACCACCGTTGCCGCCGGCGCAGGCCTGGCCCTGCTGCTGGCCGGCTGCGCCGACGACTCCGCGAGCGACACCACGACGACCACATCCATCAGTTCCGAGGCCGACCAGCCGCCCGCGTCGGGCGCACTGCCCGAGCGTCCCGCGGACGGCGACCCCGTCTCGTGCACCTATACACCGGACGGGCAAGCCGCCAAGGAGGTGACATCGCCATCCGACTCGGATGTGCCTGCTGCGGGCATCGCCGAGGTTTCGATGACCACGAGCGCGGGGCCCATCGGGTTGTTGCTGGACCGGGCCTCTGCACCATGCACGGTGAACAGTTTCGTTTCGCTCGCCGAGCAGGGCTACTTCGACGACACTCCCTGTCACCGGCTCGTGACGTCGCCCGGACTGCAGGTACTGCAGTGTGGTGACCCGACGGGCACCGGCACCGGTGGCCCGGGTTACGGATTCGACACCGAGTACCCGGAGAACTTCTACGCCAAGGGCGCACCGCAGCTACGTCAGCCGGTGGTGTACCCGCGCGGCACGATCGCCATGGCCAACACCGGACAGCCCGGCAGCAACGGCAGCCAGTTCTTCCTCGTCTACGAGGACTCGCAGCTGCCCCCGACGTACACCGTGTTCGGCACAGTCGACGAAGCAGGCCTCGCAGTCATCGAGGAGGTCGCTGCGGCAGGCGACGACGGTTCGATGTCGGCAGGCGGCGGCGCTCCGAATCGCCCCGTACAGATCGAATCGGTGAGCGTCTCGTCGTAGAGCACGGTTCCTGACAATCGGGGTGTTCCTCGCCGCCTCGGCGAGGAACACCCCGTCTTCCATGTCGGCCGCCGACACATCCGTCTGCGGTTTACGGAAAATTGACAACACCTCTATCGAATCGTGATTCTGTCGGCTACGCTACCAACTCTGTGATCTCTCCTACATCGATCGGCTCGTCCGGATTGCGCGGTTTCGCCGCCGCAGGCGTGCTCCTCGGTGCAACACTGACAGCCGGCTGTTCCAGCGGTACAGCCGCAACACCTCCACCCGCCACCACAACCCAGGCTCCCAGTCACGCACTGACCAGCGAAGCCGTGTCCCGTTACCCCCGCCTCCCCGAGACCCCTCCGGTGGATTCCCCCACGGTCTCCTGCACGTACACGACGTCGGGATCGGCTGCCCGGAGCGCGACACTTCCCTCGACATCCGCATCGACGACCGGCTCAGCGGGCGTAACGTTCGAGACCTCCATCGGCCGCATCGATCTCGTCCTCGACAGAGGCCGTGCTCCCTGCACGGTCAACAGTTTCGTCAGCCTGGCCCGACAAGGCTTCTACAACGGCACGTCATGCCATCGACTGGCCGACGAAATCGGTCAGCAGTACTACCAGTGTGGCGATCCGACCGGGACCGGCACAGGTGGGCCGGGCTACACCTATCCGGACGAGTATCCAGTGCAGCAGTTGACGGCACAGACCGCGACGGGAAGGCCCCCGCAGATAGTCGCCTACCCGCGCGGGACGGTAGCCGTGGCGGACAGCGGCAGAGCCGACACGAACGGAAGTCAGTTCTTCCTGATCACCGGCGACACGCTGCTGCGCCCCGATTACACGGCCTTCGCACGCATCACCGACGAGTCACTGGCACTCCTTGATGCCGCGGCGGCGACCGGTCACGACGCCAGCTCGATTCTGGGCGGCGGCGTACCGAACACCCCTGTGACGATCACGTCGGTGGGGTGACCGCTCGATCCGTCCCCGGGAACTACACCTAGGCCGCCGAGGTCACGCGGTAGACGTCGTAAACGCCCTCGACATTGCGGACCACGTTCAGCACGTGCCCGAGATGCTTCGGATCACCCATTTCGAAGGTGAATCGGCTCACCGCGACCCGGTCGCCGGTGGTGGTGACGGATGCAGACAGAATGTTGACCTTCTCGTCGGCCAGCGCCTTCGTCACGTCGGAGAGCAACCGATGCCGGTCGAGTGCCTCGATCTGGATCGCGACGAGGAACACCGATGACGGCGACGGCGCCCACTCGACCTCGATGATCCGCTCGGATTGCTCACGCAGAGAACCCGCATTCGTGCAGTCCGTGCGGTGCACGCTCACCGAGCCGGTGCGCGTCACGAACCCCATGATCTCGTCGCCCGGGACCGGGGTACAGCACTTCGCGAGCTTCGACACGGTGCCCGGCGCGCCCGGGACGAGGATCCCGGAGTCGCCGCTCTGCCGCGAGCGGGTGGGGATCGTGGACGGTGTGGACCGTTCGGCGAGTTCTTCTTCGACGCCGCCGACACCGCCGAGCAAGGCGACGAGGCGTTGGACGGCGTGGTGAGCGGAGACATGATGCTCACCGACAGCTGTGTAGAGCGCCGACACATCGGCGTAGTGCAGTTCCTTGGCGACCGCCACCATCAGGTCGGCGTTCATCAACCGCTGCAACGGTAGCCCGACCCGGCGGACTTCCTTCGCGATCGCTTCCTTGCCCGCTTCGAGTGCTTCCTCCCGGCGTTCCTTCGCGAACCACTGCCGGATCTTCGCCTTCGCCCGGGGAGAGACAACGAACGCCTGCCAGTCGCGGCTCGGACCGGCATTCGGGTCCTTCGAGGTGAACACCTCGACGACCTCGCCGTTCTCGAGTTTGCGTTCGAGGGCTACGAGTCTTCCGTTGACCCGTGCCCCGATACATCGATGTCCGACTTCCGTATGCACCGCGTACGCGAAGTCCACGGGGGTCGAACCCGATGGCAACGTGATGACCTCGCCCTTGGGGGTGAACACGAAGATCTCTTTGACGGCGAGGTCGTAACGCAGAGATTCGAGGAACTCGCCGGGATCGGCGGCTTCACGTTGCCAGTCGAGCAGTTGACGCATCCACGCCATGTCGTCGACCTCGGCGACATCGCCCGAATGCCGGCCTTTCGTCTCCTTGTACCGCCAGTGCGCGGCAATCCCGAACTCGGCGGTGCGGTGCATGTCGCGCGTCCGGATCTGCACTTCGAGCGGCTTCCCTTCGGGACCGATGACCGTCGTGTGCAGCGACTGATACACGCCGTACCGCGGCTGCGCGATGTAGTCCTTGAACCGCCCCGCCATGGGCTGCCACAGGGAATGGACGACGCCGACAGCGGCGTAGCAGTCGCGGACCTCGTTGCACAGAATCCGCATACCCACCAGGTCGTGGATGTCGTCGAAGTCGCGGCCCTTGACGATCATCTTCTGATAGATCGACCAGTAGTGCTTGGGGCGGCCCTCGACGGTGGCATCGATCCGTGACGCAGCGAGCGAGGACCCGATCTCGTCGCGCACCTTGGCCAGATATGTGTCGCGGGACGGGGCGCGGTTCGCGACCAATCGCACGATCTCCTCGTACTTCTTCGGATGCAGGATCGCGAACGAGAGGTCCTCGAGTTCCCACTTGACGGTCGCCATCCCGAGTCGGTGCGCGAGCGGCGCGATGACCTCGAGCGTTTCCCGAGCCTTACGTGCCTGCTTCTCGGGCGGCAGGAATCGCATCGTGCGCATGTTGTGCAGTCGGTCGGCCACCTTGATCACCAGCACCCGGGGATCACGGGCCATGGCGATGATCATCTTTCGGATGGTCTCGGCCTCCGCGGCGTTGCCGAGCACGACCTTGTCGAGCTTGGTGACACCGTCGACGAGGTGCGCGACTTCCTCCCCGAACTCCGAGGTGAGCTGTTCGAGGCTGTAGCCGGTATCTTCGACCGTGTCGTGCAGCAACGCGGCGATCAACGTCGTCGTATCCATGCCCAGTTCGGCGAGGATCGTCGCGACCGCCAGCGGGTGGGTGATGTACGGATCGCCGGATTTGCGCCGCTGGCTCGCGTGCCGTTCCTCCGCAACATCGTAGGCACGCTGCAATTGCGACAGGTCGGCCTTGGGATACAGCTCGCGATGGATCGTCACCAGCGGTTCGAGCACCGGCTTGACGGTGGTGCCGCGCTGACCGGTGATCCGGCGCGCGAGGCGAGCCCGCACACGCCGCGACGCCGAGCTCGACGCAGGTGTCGCTGCGGGTGCCGCACCAGCGCTCTGGGACTTGTCAAGATTCTGGGTCATCCCCGTTCCTCCCATCGCTGGCTCCGGAACACCGGCTTTCCGCCAACTGTAATCCTCAGAGACGCACCAGCGACGTCAGCGGGTAGCTTTCCAGGCGCGCACGTCCGCCGAGCGCCTCGAGTTCGGTCACCACGGTGACCCCGACGACGTCCGCCCCGACCCGCTCGAGCAGTTCCAGAGTGGCGCCGAGCGTCCCGCCGGTGGCGAGGACATCGTCCACCACGAGAACTCTGCGCCCACGCAACGACGGCGACTCGTCGGGAATCTCGATGGCGGCCGTACCGTACTCGAGCGTGTACTCACACGTCTGCACCGGTGGCGGCAGTTTGCCTGCTTTGCGCACGGCGAGCACGCCCACACCGAGTTCGCGCGCCATCCCACCGCCGAGCAGGAAACCGCGGGCATCGATCCCGGCAACGATCTCGGCGTCCGGTGCGGCCGAGGCCAGCGCCGCGACGACTGCCGCGTACGCCGGGCCGTGAGCGAACACCGGTGTGAGATCGGCAAAACGAACGCCGGGGCTTGGAAAATCGTCGACCCAGCGCGTGTGGGCCGTCACCGCAGCAGCGGCCTCTCGGAGCAGGTCGGGATCGGCAGTGCGTAGAACGTTCACCCGGTAAGTATCCACCGATCCATATTCCAACCCGCACCTGCTGCCGTCGGATTGCTGAGCGCGGCGTGCATGTTCGGGGCGAATCCGATGGTGCGCGGCTGCAGGAACAGCGGCAGTGTGGGCATCTCGTCCCACAGGATCCGCTCGCCCTCCTCCACGAGCCCCAGCACCGTCGCATTGTCCCCGGCCACGAGGAGACCGTCGAGGATCTCGTCGATACGCCCGTTGGCGTAGCCGCCGATGTTGCTTCCCGCACGTGAATGCAGTGCGCCACGTGCACCTTCCATGTCGGCCCGGCCGCCTGCCCCCGACACCCCGGCGGTCCCGGCGAGCACCGCGTCGATCTCACCCGCACCGAGCTGCGACGGGACGAACGCCTCGGCCCCCGCGTCGACGACGTCGATGCCTGCATCACGGCACGACTGCGCGATCAGTTCGACAGTGCGCGCGCGACGCATGTCCGGTGCCGTGTATCCGATCCGCACCTGGATCCGCTCCTGCCCCGAACGGTCACGCTCAGAACGCGCCGCGTCGAGATCCACCGTGCCGAACCGGTCGGACGGCCCCAATACGAGTGGATACAGTGGCGAATCCGTCGGGAGCAATCTCGACCCGACGAGACCCGATCGTTCGTCGTCGGTCGCAGCACCGAGTTCGTCGAACAGTTGCTGCCGCGGCACGCACGACGCCAGTGCTCGGCGAGCTGCGGGATTCTCGAAGACCCCATTCGTCGCGAAGACGAGTTGTTCGAGGTTGCGCGAGGCCGAGGTAGTCGACTCCACCGTCTCCCCGAGCGCCGAGATGTGCCCGAGCGCTCCGTCGGCACTGTCGACGACCTGGACCCGTCCGTCCTCGGCTGCGGCCTGCGCGGCGGTCCCTCGGGGCCACACGACGATCCGGTCGGTGCCGGGCGGATTACCCCACCACCGGTCGTTCGCTACGAGGACGAGCCCCTCGTCTTCGGTGTATGACTCGATCCGATACGGCCCGGACGACGGCAACAGAGCCGGATCCAGAGCTCCCGGTGTCAAAGCCCACCCGGTGTTCCAGAATTCGGCGATCGGCCGGACCGCCTCGACGTCACCGCCGGTCAGGACACCCACCAGGTCGGTGACCCCGGAAGCCCGCGCTACGACGTGGGAAGGCATCAGCTCGGTGGCACCGAACAGCGACTTCCAGTCGGCGTCTCCACGGTCCGGACGGAACACCACGGTCGCGTCCTTGGAACCAGGTGCGCAGTCGATGCGCTCGATGTCGGCGTAGCCGCCGCGGAGCGCCGCATCGAACAGATCGGTCTCGGTACCCGACTCGTCCGGCGCGGTGAAACGCCCGCTGGCGGCAGCCCAGGTGAGCACAAGGTCGTCGCATGACATCGGCACACCGTCGGAGTAGACGCTGCCGGGCGAGAGCCGGTACTGGACGGTGAGCTGGTCGCCCGGGATCACCGTTGCCGTACCGATGTCGGTGTCGGCGACGACGCGGCCGGCCGGGCCCACGTACCCGAAACCGGGCAGGACCCTGGCCAGCGCCTGCCGGGCTCCGGAGGCAGCCCCGTCCACCGTATTCGCGTTGTACGAGGTCACTGTGTTGTCGATCATGTATCCGATCGACGGCAGCGGCTCGTCTTCCGTGCTGCACGCCACGGTGGTCACGGCGGCCGCGGTAAGTGCCGCGCCGACCGCAACCAACCTCCGGAGGAGTCGGCTGCGTCGCTGGTGGGGTCGCTGGTGGGGTCGCTCGTTGCTTTCGCTCGCAGCCATATCAGGACCTTCTCTTGGCACGCTTTCCGGTCGGGCGGGCACCTGGTTGCGGAGTCCGCTGTGGAGGCGCCGGGCGCTGCGAAGCGAAGCTCACGGTCGGCGCGGCCGAGGCATCGTCGCCCGCGTGCGCGAGGTCACCGCCCGCGGGTGCGAGGTCACCGGCACGGCTCTGCGCACGCGCCGCTGCCTCTTCCCGCTTCGCGAGGACCTTGCGGGTGTGCTTCGCGATCGGGCCACGCCATTCCTTGAGCGTAACTAGTAGCGGACTCGCGAAGAACACCGACGAGTACGCACCGACCACGATTCCCACCAGCTGCACGAGCGCGAGGTCCTTGAGGGTTCCCACACCGAGCATCCACACGGCGATCACCATCAGTGCGATCACCGGCAGCACCGAGATGATCGTGGTGTTGATCGACCGCATCAGAGTCTGGTTGACCGCCAGGTTGGTCTGTTCCGCGTAGGTCCGGCGGTGCAGATGCATGAGCCCGCGCGTGTTCTCCTCGACCTTGTCGAATACGACCACCGTGTCGTACAGCGAGAACCCGAGGATCGTCAGCAGACCGATGACGGTCGCGGGTGTCACCTCGAACCCGATCAGGGAGTAGACGCCTGCGGTGACGATGATGTCGAAGAACATCGCGGCGATGGCCGCGATCGCCATGTCCCGCTCGTACCGAACCCCGATGTAGACGCTCACGATCACCAGGAACACGAGCAGTGCGATCAGCGCCTTCTGCGTGATCTGTCCGCCCCAGGTCTCGCTGACGTCCGCGACGCTGATGGCGTTGCGCGACGGCTCTCCGTCGGCACCCAGCGGCTGGAATTCGTCGTACAGCGCGGTCTGCACCGCCTCGACCTGCCCCAGGTCGAGAGCCTCCGACCGGATCTGGAAGGTTGCTCCCGCTCCCGCACCGACGGTCTGCACCGATTCCGGCTCGGATCCGATCGTGTCGCTGAACACCGTTTCGACGTCGGAGGTGGTCGCGCCTGCCACCGCGGGCATCTGAATCCGGGTACCACCCTCGAAATCGATACCCCAGGTGAAACCGCGCACGAGCATGCTCAGCAGAGCGACCGCCACGATCGCGGCGGTGATGATGTAGTAGCGCTTGCGCTGTCCGATGATCTCGAAGGCTCCTGTGCCGGTGTACAGACCGGAGAGCCTTCCCTTCCGCGAGCCGGTCGATGCCGTCGTCGTGTCGGTCATCGTCACGCCTCCTTCGCCGAAGCCGCAGCGAGCTGACGCTCACGCGCCACCTCTTGAATCGCGCCGAGACCGTTCATGCTCGGCTTGGACCACGTCTTCGACTTGGACGCGAGGTGGACGAGTGGCCAGGTCACAAGGAAGACCACCACGACGTCGAGGATCGTGGTCAGACCCAGGGTGAATGCGAAGCCACGAACCTGGCCGACTGCCAGGACATACAACACGGCGGCAGCGATGAAACTGACTGCGTTACCCGAGAGGATGGTGCGGCGGGCGCGAGCCCAACCACGCGGTACCGCCGACCGGAAGCTGCGGCCCTCCCGGATCTCGTCCTTGATTCGTTCGAAGAACACGACGAACGAGTCGGCAGTCATGCCGATTCCGATGATGAGGCCTGCGATACCCGCCAGGTCGAGGGTGTACCCGATGTAGCGGCCGAGCAGCACCATGATCGCGTAGACGGCCAGGCCGGCGAGCACCAGCGACAACGCGGTGAGCAGACCCAGCGCCCGGTAGTACACGAGGCAGAAGATCAGAACCAGAACCAGACCGACCGCACCGGCGATCAGACCCGCTTCGAGAGAAGCGAAGCCCAGCGTCGCGGACACCGTCTGGGCTTCGGAGGCTACGAACGACAACGGGAGCGAGCCGTACTTGAGGGTGTTCGCCAACTCGGCGGCCTGGGTGTTGGTGAACTGGCCCGTGATCGAGGTGGCGCTACCCGCAGGTGTCGCGCCCTGGATGACGGGTGCACTCACGACCTTCGAATCGAGCACGAATGCAGCCTGCGAACCGATGTTCGCGGCGGTGTACTGCGCCCAGGTGGTGCTGCCTTCGTCATCGAATGTCAGGCTCACCTCGTAACGCGACTGCTGGCTGTTGAAACCCGACGTCGCGTCGTCGATCTGCTGCCCATCGATGATGCTCGGTCCGAGCAGGTAGATCGCCGTGCCGTCGGTCGAACATGCCACGAGCGGGAGCGCCGGATCATCGTTGCCTGCCAACGGATCGGTGGCCGAGCAGTCGAGGGCGAGCGCGGCTTCCTGCTGCACCATCGGGTCTTCGCTCTGCCTGGTCGCCTTCGCTGCGGCGATGTCGGCTGCGGCCTGCTCCTGCTGGGTCAGCGGCTCGGAGTCCTGCGGTGCCGGGGCAGGTTGCTCCGGTGCGGGAGCAGAGTCGTCCCCGGGCTCGGCCGGAGCATCGGTTTCGGCGGGAGTATCGGTGGGGTCCTGCGCTGGGAACGGTCGGCCCTGCGGTTCCGGAGCATCGTTCGGTGTCTGCTCCGCAGACTCCGGCTGAACCGGTGCTGCCGGGTCAGTGCCTTCCGGTGCGGTGGGATCGGCGCCCTGCGGCGCGGCGGGATCGGCGCCCTGCGGCGCGGCGGGATCCACTCCGTCCGCCGGCGCCTGCTCGGTGAGCTGGTCCGCCGTCATGGAACTGTCGATCGGACCACCGATGACCGGCCGGATGTACAGACGGGCGGTCTGGCCCAGCGTCTTGGCCTGCGCACTGTCGTCGCCGGGAACCGTGATCACCAGGTTGTCGCCGTCGACGACGACCTCGGAACCCGACACGCCGAGACCGTTGACACGGGTCTCGATGATCTGCTGGGCCTGCGAGAGACTCTCCTGGCTCGGGTTGCTCCCATCGGGGGTGCGTGCCGTCAGCGTCACTCGCGTGCCGCCTTGCAGATCGATGCCGAGTTTCGGGGTCGGCGACTTGTCCCCGGTGAAGAAGACCAGTGCATACAACGCGACGAGAATCACCCCGAACAGGGCAAGTGCGCGCGCGGGATGCACCGATCCATTGGAAGGTGCCACGGTCTGTCAGTCTCCTCGATACGAGTGAGTGGGTCGGTGAAGCGGCCGCGCAGGGCGTGACGGATCGACACCGGCTACCGCGGTGTCGACCACGTGGGACGCGTCGGCGGGTCGAGACGGCTGAGCGTACGCCTCAGTGCTCGGTCGGACCCGCCTCGGGTGATGTGGTGTCGGCGTCCTTGCGGAGCGAAATCGAGTCGAGGTCATCGGCCACGGCCGGCTCCTCGATCCGCTCACGGATGACCAAGCGCGACCACACTGTGACGACGCCCGGGGCCACCTCGAGACCGACGGTGTCGTCGTGCAGGTCCACCACGGTGGCGTGCAGACCCGCTGTAGTGACGACTCGGTCGCCGACAGTCAAGGAGTCTTGAAGGGCGGTAACCTTCTGCATCTCCTTCTTCTGGCGCCGCACACCCAGGAACGTGGGCACGAGCAGTGCGAGAATCAGGAGCGGGAAGAGCAATTCCATCGTTGAAGTCAGTCCTCGGGTTCGTAACCGGTGTAGCCATGGCGTCCGCCACAGCAACGCTCTGTCGGCCTCCACGGACCGACGCAATAGACCAGTGTGCCACTACCTCGAACGGGAAGGTATGTCCTGCCGTCCGGTGTGCGGCGATGAGACGCCTTCACTCCTCGGCATACGAATCGACGTGCGGTTCGCGGGCACGCACCTCGATCCCGCCGGCGGCAGCGTCCGGAGGGGGTGTCAGGCCAAGCTGCAACCACGCGGCCTGCGTCGCGACACGTCCCCGTGGAGTGCGTGCCACCATGCCGGCACGTACGAGGAACGGTTCGCAGACCTCCTCGACCGTGGCAGGTTCCTCGCCTACTGCAACCGCAAGCGTCGACACACCCACCGGTCCGCCTCCGAAGCTGCGCACGAGCGCACCGAGCACGGCACGGTCGAGGCGATCGAGCCCGATCGGGTCCACGTCGTACACCTCGAGAGCGGCCTGTGCGATCTCGCGTGTGACGATGCCGTCGGCGCGAACATCGGCGTAGTCGCGGACACGTCGTAGCAGGCGGTTCGCGATGCGCGGGGTGCCACGGGAACGACCGGCGATCTCCGCGCTGGCATCTTCGTGCAGGTCGATACCGAGTATGCGGGCCGAGCGCTGCAGGATCCGCTGGAGTTCGGGCGGGTCGTAGAAGTCCATGTGAGCGGTGAAGCCGAAACGGTCGCGCAGCGGGCCGGTGAGGGCGCCGGAACGCGTGGTCGCGCCGACCAGGGTGAACGGGGCGACCTCGAGGGGGATCGATGTCGCGCCGGGGCCCTTGCCGACGACGACATCCACCCGGAAGTCCTCCATCGCGAGATAGAGCATCTCCTCGGCAGGGCGGGCGATACGGTGGATCTCATCGATGAAGAGAACATCGCCTTCGACCAGGTTCGACAACATCGCGGCAAGGTCGCCTGCGCGTTCGAGTGCCGGGCCTGATGTCAGCCGGAGCGAGGATCCCAGCTCGCCTGCGATGATCATCGCCATCGAGGTCTTCCCCAGCCCGGGTGGGCCGGACAGGAGGATGTGGTCGGGCGTGCCGCCGCGCATCTTGGCACCGCGTAGCACCAGTTGCAGCTGCTCCCGGACCCGGGGTTGACCGATGAAATCGTCGAGACTCTTCGGCCGGAGGCTCGCTTCGATATCGCCGTCGGACGAGGTGTATTCGGCTGTCACCGGCGATTCCTCGCCGAACTCGTCGGCGAACGGAGCGGGTGTGTCGTCGGTCATCGTGCCTTACCCAACGCCGACAGCGCGGCACGCAATGCGGTGGAGGTGTCGGCGGCGGGATTCGCCGTCAGCACAGCGTCGGTCGACTGTTCCGCCTGCTTGAGTGGAAAGCCCAGGCCGACGAGGGCCTCGACGACCTGCTCTCTGATCGGCGTGGATATCGCCGACGAGGTGGGCGCGTTCTCGTCGACGCCGTACGCGGCGACTTTGTCGCGTAGTTCGACGATCATGCGCTCGGCGCCGCGCTTGCCGATACCGGGCACCCGGGTCAGTGCCGCGGTGTTCCCGTCGGCGAGGGCAGCGCGCAGCGCTGCAGGTTCGAGGACGGCCAGGGTCGCCATCGCGAGGCGGGGGCCCACACCCGACACCGTCTGCAGTAGTCCGAAGAGATCCCGCGCCTCCGAATCGGCGAATCCGTAGAGGGTCATGGAATCCTCGCGGACGATCATCGCTGTCACGAGTCGCGTCTCCTCGCCACGACGCAACGTCGCGAGGGTGGCCGGTGTGGCGTTGACGCGGTACCCGATCCCACCGCATTCGATGACGACGTGGTCGAGGCCGATCTCGAGGACCTCTCCGCGTACCGAGGCGATCACCGTGTCCCTGCCTTCCGGGCCGCGACCTGTTCGCGTAACCGTTGTTCGTACCGTCGCTTCTGTTCTTCCGCCGCAGCTTCTGCTGCCGCCATCCGCGCCAGCATCGGCGCCCGCCAACAGTGACAGATGGCCAAGGCCAATGCGTCGGCGGCGTCGGCCGGTTTCGGCGGGGTATCGAGCCCGAGGATACGGGTGACCATCGCGGTCATCTGCTTCTTGTCGGCACTGCCGTTCCCGGTGACCGCGGATTTGACCTGGCTAGGAGTGTGGAACATGACCGGGATACCCCGTCGGGCGGCCGACAGGGCGACCACGCCCCCTGCCTGCGCGGTTCCCATCGCGGTGCGGACGTTGTTCTGGGAGAAGACCCGCTCGACGGCGACAACGTCCGGCTTGTAACGGTCGAGCCAGTCTTCGGCGGCATCGGAGATCTGCAACAGCCGCTCGGCAAGATCGAGATCCGGGGGCGTGCGGATCA
Source organism: Rhodococcus sp. F64268 (assembly GCF_023015605.1). Classification (NCBI taxonomy): domain Bacteria; kingdom Bacillati; phylum Actinomycetota; class Actinomycetes; order Mycobacteriales; family Nocardiaceae; genus Rhodococcus; species Rhodococcus sp. F64268. The sequence continues at coordinate 187,368 of NZ_JALKAI010000005.1, read as the reverse complement.
CGTCGACAGCAACGGGCACGACGACCCGGCCTCGGCCGGTGTCGACCATCCCGAATCCGCATCGTGTCAGGCCGGGGTCGACACCCATCACACGCAACCGCCACACCCTTCCCGCGCTACGAACAGTTGTTCGAGAGCCTAGCGGAACACCACGGCCGCGGCCTCGAGGACACGCACCGGCCGTGTCGTCGGCTCAGGCCCGTGTGCACATCCGACCTGTCGTGGCGCCCGCCCCGGGGGCCGACGCCACGGCGGTCGATCAGGCGTCGAGTTCGGCGAGGACTTCGTCGGGGATGTCGACGTTCGAGTAGACGTCCTGCACATCGTCGCAATCCTCGAGCGCATCGATCAGCTTCATGACCTTCCGCGCGCCCTCCGCATCGACAGGCACCTCGACCGACGCACGGAAGTCGGGATCCGCTGCGTCATAGTCGATTCCCGCATCGATGAGCGCGGTGCGAACTGCAACGAGGTCCGTCGGTTCGGAGACGATCTCGAAGGACTCGCCGAGGTCGTTGATCTCTTCGGCGCCGGCGTCGAGGACGATCTCGAGAAGGTCGTCCTCCGTCCGGCCGTTCTTCTCGAGCGTGACGACACCCTTGCGGGTGAACAGGTATGCGACGGAGCCCGGATCGGCCATATTGCCGCCGTTACGAGTCATTGCGGTGCGGACCTCGCCCGCAGCACGATTACGATTGTCGGTCAGGCACTCGATGAGCAACGCGACACCGTTGGGGCCGTACCCCTCGTAGGTGATGGTCTGCCAGTCGGCGCCGCCGGCTTCCTCGCCGCCACCGCGCTTACGCGCCCGTTCGATGTTGTCGTTCGGAACCGAACTCTTCTTCGCCTTCTGAATGGCGTCGAACAGGGTCGGATTCCCGCCGGGGTCCCCACCACCGGTACGAGCTGCCACCTCGATGTTCTTGATGAGTTTCGCGAACATCTTGCCGCGCTTGGCGTCGATGGCCGCCTTCTTGTGCTTGGTGGTGGCCCATTTGGAGTGGCCGCTCATTCGCTTCGAGCCCCTTCCGGCGATGTGAAGTCGGTGAAACCGACAGTTCGGAGAGTCGAGTCTACCTACCGGCCCGCGACGTGCGAGCGCACCGCCTCGACGAAGAGCCGATGGACCCGCAGATCACCGGTCACCTCGGGATGGAACGACGTCGCGAACACCGCGTCCCGCCGCACCGCCACGACCCGCCCCGCGGCCGGGCCGTGGGGAACCCGCGCGAGGACATCGACCCCGGCACCGACCCGCTCCACCCATGGTGCGCGAATGAACACGGCCCGCACCGGTCCATCGTCGATGCCGACCATGTCGATATCGGTCTCGAACGAATCCACCTGGCGACCGAAGGCATTCCGCCGCACGGCAATGTCGAGCACGTCGAGATGCTCGGCATCGGAACGGGTGTCGAGTACCTCGGTGGCGAGCAGAATCATCCCGGCGCACGAGCCGTACGCAGGTATCCCGTCTTTCAGACGCGTACGGAGCGGTTCGAGCAGGTCGAAGACTCGGAGGAGCCTACTCATGGTCGTCGATTCGCCACCGGGAATCACGATCCCGTCGACCGCATCGAGTTCTCGTTCACGGCGTAGCGCGACGGTGCGCGCACCTGCCGCCTCAAGCGCTGCTCGATGCTCCCGCACATCGCCTTGGAGTGCGAGCACTCCGATCGTCGGGGTGGTGTGCAGCAGCGAAGTTGCCACGGCCGACCGCCTTCCTCTCATATCATCGGCGGCCGCCGCTCCACACGGTCCGAGCAGATCAGGACTCACGCAGACAGCGCGTAAGCCCTTCCTGCACGACGGCGGCGACCATGTTTCCTTCACTGTCGTAGATCCGGCCCTGGGTCAACGCACGGCCGAACCCCGCCGACGGGGACGTCTGGTCGTAGAGCAACCAGTCGTCGGCCCGGAACGGACGCAGGAACCACATGGCGTGATCGAGCGACGCGTCCTGGGTGGCTACGTCGGGATGAATCACATGAGCGGAACCGAGCAAGGTCATATCGCTCATGTAGGCGAGTGTGCACACGTGGAAGACCGGGTCGTCCGGAAGTGCGGCACGCGAACGGAACCACACCCGCTGGTGCGCAGCCACGCCCCGGTCCGCGACCATGTGCTCCGGGGGCACGAATCGGAAATCCCAGTTCGACCACTCACGCAACGCCCACGCAAACTCCTCACGGCCCTGTTCGACGAGGGTCTTCGCGTCGGGGAGCTCTTCCGGTCGGGGCACCGTAGGCATCTCGTCCTGATGCTCGAGGCCACGATCGTCGACGTGGAAGGACGCCGACATCGTGAAGATCGCACGTCCGTCCTGGACGGCGGTGACCCGGCGCGTGCAGAACGAGCGCCCGTCCCGGATCCGGTCGACCTGGTACACGATGCCCTTCGTGGGATCTCCCGGACGGAGAAAATAGCCGTGCAGGGAATGGACCTGGAACTCCGGAACCACGGTGCGGACCGCCGATACCAGCGCCTGCCCCGCCACCTGGCCGCCGAACGTCCGAGGCAGCAACGTCTCCGTCGCAATACCGCGGAAGATGTTCTCTTCGATTCGTTCGAGCTCGAGGATGTCTTCGATCTTCGCCATGCGGGACCTTTCCGTTTGTACTCGGAAGTAGGTTATCCGCCGGGCCCCGGTGACAAGGCAGGGATGGCTACCAACCGCGCTCGGCGAGCCGATGCGGCACCGGAATGTCGTCGACGTTGATGCCGACCATGGCTTCGCCCAGCCCACGAGACACCTTCGCGAGCACGTCGGGATCGTCATAGAAGGTGGTGGCCTTGACGATTGCTGCGGCGCGCTGCTCGGGGTTGCCGGATTTGAAGATCCCGGAGCCGACGAACACGCCTTCTGCGCCGAGTTGCATCATCATCGCAGCATCCGCAGGCGTGGCGATTCCCCCGGCCGTGAACAACGTCACCGGAAGTTTGCCTGCCTTCGCAACCTCGACGACGAGGTCGTACGGGGCCTGCAGTTCTTTCGCTGCAACGTAGAGCTCGTCTTCGGGTAGCGAGCTCAGCCGCCGGAGTTGCTGACGGATCTGCCGCATGTGGGTAGTGGCGTTGGAGACATCGCCGGTGCCCGCCTCCCCCTTGGAACGGATCATCGCGGCGCCCTCGTTGATACGGCGCAACGCTTCCCCGAGGTTGGTGGCACCACACACGAAAGGCACGGTGAACGCGAACTTGTCGATGTGGTTCTCGTAGTCGGCGGGGGTGAGGACCTCGGATTCGTCGATGTAGTCGACTCCGAGCGCCTGCAATACCTGTGCCTCGACGAAGTGTCCGATCCGAGCCTTCGCCATGACAGGAATCGACACGGCCTCGATGATGCCGTCGATCATGTCGGGGTCACTCATCCGCGAGACCCCTCCCTGTGCGCGGATGTCCGCGGGCACGCGTTCGAGTGCCATTACCGCGACCGCACCTGCGTCCTCTGCGATCTTCGCTTGGTCCGGCGTCACCACATCCATGATCACACCGCCCTTGAGCATTTCGGCCATGCCTCGCTTGACGCGGGCGGTCCCGGTGGGGGCGGTGGTGTCCGGGGTACTCACAGCTGAACTCCTCAGAAGATCTCGACACAGCAGAACGGGATGCAGCGATCCGACACGACGGCACAGCGCGGAAGGGTCGGCGCGCCGACGCGGATAGCGACCCGCCGAGCCTATGACCGCATGGCGGGTGTTCCCCATAGCCAGTCGCGATGCGCTGGCCTTATCGGTCGCCGGCCGGGTCAGCGGATGGCGCGCAGCGGAGTGTTCGATGCGGTGTGCGTTCGGCTGCCTGCAAGACGCCTTGCCTCATCGAGGAGTTCCGGCAGGTCCTGCGGATACAGCGGTTCTCCGGCAGCGACCAGTTCGCGGAGTCCGTCGTTGTCGAACCACCTGAACTCGAGGTCCATGCGACGTTCGAGTTCGGTGAACCCCTCGGAACCCGGTTCGAATCCGGGTGTCTGGAGGACGAAGAACAGTTCTTCGGAATGCAGGACCTCACCGTTGAACGGGAAGACGGCCACTCGTCGCCATACCGGACCGACAAGCTGTTCGGGGGCGACGCCGTGTCCGGTCTCCTCGGCGAGTTCCCGGACGGCCGCGACACGCAGATCCTCGCCCGGTTCCACGGCACCGCCGACGGTGAACCAGAAGCACACCTCCGGACGTGCCGGATCATGACCGCGAAGCAGCAGCACGCGCCCGCTGTCGTCGAACAACACGACCCGCGCCGATGTGCGAGCCCGATCCGGCGTCCGTGACTGCGAGGGAACAACCCCCGTCTTCTCGACGTCGCCGGTTCTCTCGACGGCACCGGCGTTGTCGACTTCGCGTTCGGCGATCTCGAAATAGGTCGGCAGCGGGGCGGTGCCGCCGAGATGAAGCCACCGCACTGGGCGACGGGTGCGTAACGCGAGTGTGTCGCGCACAGCATCGTTGTGGAACCTTCTGGCGATGAGCACGCGGGCTTCCGAGTCGGCGAGTTCGGCGACCAGCTGCGGGCGCAGACGCTCCGCATCGAGACCGGCCAGCGCAACGGACAGTTCGTTCTCGGCGGCCTCCCGATGCGCACGGTCGGCACGTTCCGCTCGGTCGGCGAGCGCCGACAATCGGCGGCCCTCCGCCGCGGACGTGGATGCTGCGATGCTGCGCACCACCACGGCGCGACGGGCAAGGGCTGCATCGAGCGCCTGCCACGAGAGGTCCGACCGCACGTGCAACCGATCGAGGCGATTCGCGGTCGCGTATGCCCACAGGCCGAGCAACAGGACGACGGCTGCGATCAGCGACAGTACGAGGATCGTCAGAGCGCTGAGAGTCACGACCGCACCTCCCGCACGGGGCCGGCGCCGACGGTGACCGTCTCGTACACCCGCAGGATCTGGTCGGCCACCACCGGCCAATCGTAGGTCTCCACGACCTCGGATCCGGCGTCGACCAACGCGGCGCGGCGGTCGTCGTCGTCGAGAACCTCCAGGATGCCGTCGGCGAGCGCCTTCGAGTCACCGATGGGGACGAGCACCCCTGCTCGCCCGTCGCGCAGCACCCGCCTGAACGCATCGAGTTCGGAGGCGACGACGGCCGTACCCGATGCCATCGCCTCGACGAGGACGATCCCGAAACTTTCCCCGCCGAGATTCGGTGCGCAGTACACGTCGGCGCTGCGCATGGCGGAGGCCTTCTCGTCGTCGTCGACCTGTCCGAGAAACCGGAGGTGGCCTGCGTGCGGTCCCGCGTCCTTGCGAAGTCGGTCCTCGTCACCGCGACCCACGACCAGGATCTCGATGTTCGGATATCGCGCCACCAGTGCGGGCAACGCACCGACGAGCACATCCATGCCCTTTCGGGATTCGTCGAAGCGGCCCAGGAACAGCACCGTCCGGCCGGCCCTCGGATATCCGGGAAGCGGCGGAGAGTGCCGGAAGAATGGCACGTCGACTCCGTTGGGGACCTCTACTGCATCGGCTCCGAGCGAGGTGACCTGCCAGCGGCGAGCAAGTTCGGAAACGGCGATCCGACCACTGATCTTCTCGAGGAACGGTTGAAGGACCCCCTGGAAAGTGCTCAGCACGAGCGACTTCGTCGTCGACGTGTGGAACGTCGCGACGATCGGCCCCTCGGCAATTTTCAATGCCAGCATCGACAGGCTCGGGGCGTTCGGTTCGTGGATGTGGAGGACGTCGAAGTTGTTGTCGTTGATCCAGCGGCGCACTCGCGCGTAGGAAACGGGGCCGAAGCTCAGCCGGGCCACCGAGCCGTTGTACGGAATCGCGACCGCTCTACCTGCAGAGACGACGAAGTCGGGTAGCGCTGTGGTCTCGGAGGCGGGCGCGAGCACGCTCACCTCGTGGCCGCGGGCGATGAGAACCTCGGCGAGATCCACGACGTGGGCCTGGACACCACCCGGTACATCGAACGAGTACGGACAGACCATTCCGATCCTCACTCACTCCTCCATTCGGGCGCGTCGTGAGTCGGACAGGTCGTCCATCCACAGTGGTTGCAGCATGTGCCAGTCTGCAGGGTGCTCCGCGATATCGGCAGCGAATCGGTCGGCGAGTTGCTGCGTGGCGCTGCCGATGCCGCCGCTGACGTCGATCTCCGGATGGACCCGGAATCCCCATCCGTCGTCGGTGAACCAGCAGTGCACGGGAAGTAGGGGTGCGTTGGTCTCGATCGCCAATTTCGCCGGTCCGGCAGGCATACGCGTGGATTCTCCCATGAACGTCACGGGCACGCCCTTGCGCGCAAGATCGCGTTCTCCCAGCAGGCAGACGACCTTGTTGTCGCGCAGACGCGCCGACAACTCGACGAACGGGGGGCTCTCACCACCCGAAAGAGGGAACACCTCGAACCCGAGGCCCTCTCGGTACTCGACGAAGCGACGGAACAACGACTCGGGGCGTAGACGCTCGGCCACCGTGGACAACCCGCCGTATGTGCGGACACACCACACGCCGGCCATATCCCAGTTGCCGCTGTGCGGCAGCGCCAGAACCACGCCGCGACCGGCAGCCAACGCCGCCTCTATGTGTTCGCGGCCTTCGACCGCGGAATCGATCGACGCCGCGGTGGCGTCGAGATCCATCGACGGAAGGCGGAAGGACTCGCGCCAGTATCGTGCATACGACCGGGTCGAAGCCCTGATCAGATCATCCGGGACCTGTTCGGGGGGGACCCCGAGAACGCGGGAAAGATTGCGGCGCAGTTGCTTCGGTCCGCCGTTCCGACGAGCAGCGAAGTCGGCTCCCGTATCGAACAGCCGTGTCGCGACGCGTTCCGGCAAGAGTCGAACCAGCCGCCATCCCGCCGCGTATCCGAGGTCCGAGAGACGCTCGGCCGCCTTCATACCCGGTCCTCGCCGTTCACGACCGCTCCCCATCCTCGGTATCCGTCTCACACGTCGAGTCCGATGTCGGCGCGATCGGTAGCAGTTCGCGCGCACCCGGAGAGTCCCGCACGGCGAGTACGCGCTGGAACACTGTGATGACCGACCCCGCGGCGAGCAACCACATCGCTATGTGGATCGCCCAGTCGAGACCGAGACCGGTCAACCCGGAACCGACCAGCACGATCACGAGACGATCGGGGCGCTCGATGAGACCCCCGTCGGCCGACAGACCGCTGGCTTCGGCACGTGCCTTCGCATACGAGATCACCTGCGAGCACACGAGGCAGATCAGCGTCGCGATCAGCAGCGGCCTGCTCTGCTCGTGATAGACGGCCCACCAGGCCAGACCGGCGAAGATCGCTCCGTCTGCGACCCGATCGCACGTGGCATCCAGTACCGCTCCGAAACGTGTTCCGCCGCCGCGGGCACGTGCCATTGCACCGTCGAGCATGTCGAACATCACGAACAACCAGATGACGAGTGTGCCGACGAAGAGGTGGCCCGAAGGAAACAGCGTGAGGGCAGCCGCGATCGTTGCAACAGTGCCGATAATGGTTACGGCATCCGGGGTCAGGCCCGTGCGGATCAAGGCGTGACCGAGCGGTGCGGTCACTTTCGAAACCGATGCGCGACCGAAGAAGCTCAGCATCCCGAGACCCCCGACTTCCCCTTCGACCGACGTGTCCGGAACCAGATCCTGCCACGACGCACCGTCCGACCATGGGTGTGGTCAGGGACTGGTCCGCCTTCGGCAGGCGCTACTCGTCCCATGCCGAAGCCAGCAATGCGCGGGTGTCGCGCAGCAGCTGCACCATCACCTTGGATCCGCCGAGGACTGTGATGAAGTTCGCGTCACCACCCCACCGGGGCACCACGTGAAGATGCAGGTGTTCGGAGAGCGAACCACCCGCAGCGGCACCCAGATTGAGCCCGACGTTGAACCCGTGGGGACGGGACACTTTCTTGATCACTCGAAGTGCCCGCTGAGCGAACGCCATGAGCTCGGTGCTCTCATCGACCGTGAGGTCCTCGAGGTTCGCCACCCGCCGGTACGGCACCACCATGAGGTGGCCCGGGTTGTAGGGATAGAGATTGAGCACCGCGTACACGGATTCGCCGCGGGCGACGACCAGCCCCTCTTCGTCGGCCATCTTGGGGATCTCGGTGAACGGCTCATACGGCTCGCTCCGCAATCCCGGAGATTCGGTGATGTACGACATCCGATGCGGGGACCACAGCCGCTGCAGGTGGTCGGATTCGCCGACCCCTCGGTCGATCATCGAGTCGGACGTGTCTGCCGGCCCCGGAGTTCCCTCGCCCGTCAAGAGGTCGCTCCCCGTTCCACCGGACGCACCAGCTCCGCAGTGGGAGAAGCGTTGTCGCGTCGACGAACCCACTCGGCGATGATGCTCACGGCCTCGTCGGCGGGCACACCGTTGACCTGGGTACCGTCGCGGAACCGGAAGCTCACCGCACCGGCGGCGACGTCGCGTTCGCCGGCGAGCAGCATGAAGGGAACCTTCTGCGTGGTGTGCGTTCGGATCTTCTTCTGCATGCGATCGTCGGACACATCCACCTCGGCGCGAATCCCGGCCGACTTCAGTTTGCCGACGACGTCGAAGAGGTGCTCCTCGAACTCGGCAGCGACCGGGATACCGACCACCTGGACCGGCGAGAGCCATGCGGGGAACGCACCGGCGTAGTGCTCGGTGAGCACACCGAAGAACCGCTCGATCGAGCCGAACAGTGCACGGTGGATCATCACCGGGCGATGCTTGGCACCGTCGGATCCGGTGTATTCGAGTTCGAACCGCTCGGGGAGGTTGAAGTCGAGTTGGATCGTCGACATCTGCCAGTTGCGACCGAGCGCGTCGTTGACCTGTACCGAAATCTTCGGTCCGTAGAAGGCGGCGCCGCCCGGATCGGGCACGAGGTTCAGCCCCGAGGACTCCGCGACCTCACGCAGCGTGTCGGTGGCGGTCTCCCACAACTCGTCGCTACCGACGAACTTCTTGGGGTTCTTGGTCGAGAGCTCGAGGTAGTAGTCGTCGAGTCCGTAATCCTTCAGTAGATCGAGGATGAACTCGAGGACGGTGGTCAGCTCGTCGCGCATCTGCTCGGGGGTGCAGAAGATGTGCGCGTCGTCCTGGGTCATGCCCCGCACACGTGTGAGTCCGTGGACGACACCGGACTTCTCGTAGCGATAGACGGAGCCGAACTCGAACATGCGGAGCGGAAGCTCGCGGTAGGAACGCCCTCGCGACCGGAAGATCAGGTCGTGCATCGGGCAGTTCATCGGCTTGAGGTAGTAGTCCTGGCCGGGTTTGCGGATCGTGCCGTCGTCGTTCAGTTCCTCGTCGATGTGCATCGCCGGGAACATGCCGTCCTTGTACCAATCGAGGTGACCCGAGACCTCGTAGAGGTGCCCCTTGGTGATGTGCGGAGTGTTGACGAAGTCGTATCCGGCGTCGACATGGCGCTGACGCGAGTAGTTCTCCATCTCCTGGCGGATGATGCCGCCCTTGGGATGGAACACCGGAAGACCCGAACCGAGCTCGTCAGGGAACGAGAACAGGTCGAGTTCGGCGCCCAGCTTGCGGTGATCGCGGCGCTCGGCCTCGGCGAGCAGTTCCAGGTGGCGGTCGAGTGCATCGGTGGACTCCCACGCGGTGCCGTAGATCCGCTGGAGGCCGGCGTTGTCCTGGTCGCCTCGCCAGTACGCGGCGGAGCTGCGGGTGAGTTTGAACGCGGGAATGAACTTGGTGGTCGGGATGTGCGGGCCGCGGCACAGGTCCTTCCACACGACCTCGCCCGTGCGCGGGTTGAGGTTGTCGTAGATGGTGAGCTCGGCGCCCCCGACCTCCATGATCTCGGGATCATCGATGCCTGACTTGTCGTCGATCAGCTCGAGCTTGAACGGCTCGTTCTTCAGTTCGTCGCGGGCATCCTCGAGGTTCTCGACGACGCGGCGGGAGAAGCGCTGCGCGTCCTTGACGATCTTCTTCATCCGCTTCTCGAGCTTCGCGAGATCCTCGGGAGTGAAGGGGCGCTCGACCTGGAAGTCGTAGTAGAAGCCGTCCTTGATCGGCGGGCCGATACCGAGCTTGGCATCGGGGAACTCCTGCTGCACGGCCTGCGCCAGAACATGCGCGGTCGAGTGCCGGATGACGCTGCGGCCGTCCTCGGTGTCCGCGGCGACTGCCTCGACCTCGGCGTCGGTCTCCGGCGTCCACGACAGATCGCGCAGGTCCCCCTCGGAGTCGCGGACGACGACGATCGTGTCGGGTCCCTTGACCGGCAATCCGGCTTCGCGCACAGCGGCGCCGGCAGTGGTTCCCGCTGGCACCCGGACGAGCGTGGCTGTTTTCGCGGATGCGGGCGTGGTCACTGGCTGGACTCCTCGGCTCGATGCCTGTTCTCGGGGGGTGCTGCCCGACGCGGCACAGCGCGTCGGCAACCTCCCCATGCTATCGATATGCGCTCACACAGCGAACACAGGGCGTGCCGGAACGAAACACGGTTGCGGCATCCGAAATTCTCAGAGCGAGTGCAGCCCTGTGAGTACCCGTTCGAGAAGTTCGCTGCCCGGCCCGACCCGGTCCACCGTGCTGTGGACGGTCAGGATGCCCGCCCCCGCGAGGTCGCCGATCAGCACACGGGCGACCCCGAGGGGGATTCCCGCCAGAGCGGCCACCTCCATGGTCGAGCGCGGTTGTGCGCACAGACCGACGACCACCCGGTGTTCCTCGGCGAACTTGCCTGCCATCAGGCTCGTCGAGGACGGGACCGTGGACACGAGGGCCTCGAGCGGCAGGTCCATATCGCTCCGGGTACGGCCACCGATACGGACGAAGGGCCTCACGAACGATGATGTGCGATCTTCCAATTTTCCGACTCCCCCAGCGCTTTCGTACCCAGTTCCGTCGAACGTCCGATCCCTCGCGCGGGACACCCGGGGCCCCGTCTCAGTGACAGCGGCCTGTGCTGCGGTGGTCGGCGTCCCCCCTTCGGCCGACGGCGGAGCGACAACATTCGACTCCGACGACCACTCCCCCTCTTCAGGGGGCGAATATACAAGATCGTCCCGCTTCATGCGGTGACGTGGACGCCGGGACCCGAAGCGGGCACCGGTCGTCCCCACGGTCTGCCATGCGCCATCTGCGACACTCATCCTGCACATCCTCCTCGAACCACCGCGGTCTGTCCCGACCTCGCCCACGCGGACATCGGTGGCCGCAGACGCGCACATCGTCGAGCCGGCAACGAACCTCTCGTCGGCCGGATCACGCAACTCCCGCTGCGTTCGACAGTTGCATGCCAAGATACGCAAAAAGGGCACCCTGTGCAGGGTGCCCTTGTGCGGACCTGTGGTCCCGGCTGGGATCGAACCAGCGACCTCCCCGGTGTGAACGGGACGCTCTTCCACTGAGCCACGGGACCGCGCCGCTTTGCAGCGGCTCGAACGCAAAGAAACTTAACACGCCCCTGCGCGCGAACACGAATCAGCAGGTCACACTGAGTTTTCGGAATTGCGCACGACCGACCGCTCGCCACCAGCTCCTCCGAATCCAGCCGCGCAGGGCAGCGCCCCCTCGAGTAACGGAGCAACAGGACGCGTAACTCGGCGGCACATCGGGCGCGAGCAGCCCTCGCCGCCCCATCTACTCAGCGCACATTCCTGTCTCTCTCTCGAGCACTCGAAACCCCTCTCACACCGCCCACACAGCACTTCCAACGCCATCCTTGCCGAGTTTTCTTGCGTTGACCTGCAGATTTGTGTGATTCCGCGATGGTCGGCTAAGTTTTTAACCGCACCACGGAGAGCACAACGCCACGGTGCGAATGCGGATGTAGCGCAGCTGGTAGCGCATCACCTTGCCAAGGTGAGGGTCGCGGGTTCGAATCCCGTCATCCGCTCGAGAGGTTGGACTCGACCTTTCATGGTGGAGTGGCCGAGTGGTGAGGCAACGGCCTGCAAAGCCGTGCACACGGGTTCGATTCCCGTCTCCACCTCGCGCGATTAGCTCAGCGGGAGAGCGCTTCCCTGACACGGAAGAGGTCACTGGTTCAATCCCAGTATCGCGCACCAGGGTCGATCAGCACGTGGATCAGCCCCAGGTTTCACCACAACGTGCACACGCGGATGTAGCGCAGCTGGTAGCGCATCACCTTGCCAAGGTGAGGGTCGCGGGTTCGAATCCCGTCATCCGCTCCACACCGGCGTTGGAAGCCGGCGCGATTAGCTCAGCGGGAGAGCGCTTCCCTGACACGGAAGAGGTCACTGGTTCAATCCCAGTATCGCGCACCAGAAGTATCAAAGTCCCCCTTCGGAATCCGAAGGGGGACTTTGCGTTCCTGATCAGTGGACGGTGCCGAGCCGGTTCACACCGGCAATCATGGCGCGCAGCGTGGACTCGGTTGCACTCTGCCCGATTCCCATCGCCCACCCCCGACGGTCCCCGTGACCGCAGAGGAGGAACGTCGCCGGTGCTCCACCGACTTCGCCCTGATGAAACGACAGGATCTCGAGGTGAATGCCGAGGCTGTGGAGCATTGCCGTCATTCCTGCCACCGGACCGTTCGTGACAGCCGATGCGGTGTGTATCGACGCACCCACCGCAAGTGTTGCCTCATACGAGCTGCGGCCCGCGGACACCGCTGTGACCGCCCATGCCCCCATACGCACCGGACCGTTCTGCGGTCCGTAGAGGGCTGCGAACTCATCCCAGGTGAGTCCCGCAACCTCGGCCCGCAACGGCATGGGCAGCCGGCCTTGCCAATACTGACCTTGCCGAGACCGGTCTCGCCGAGATGACACGGGAATGCTTGCCTCAGCCGAAGCGGACATGTGGACAGCGTTCGAATCGAAGGCGTTCATCGAAGGGTTCTTCCGCGAGAAGGAAGGACCGACACGTAGCTCAGGGACCCGCAGCGAGGGGTCGGTCCGAATCAGACCCCGCTACGGCGGTGAACTACGAGTACGCGCTTCATGACACTCACCCTAGGACGTACATGTGACGAGTGCAAACGTCGAGCCTCGGAGCATGTGACGAAACCGTGACCGCGTGAATCGGGCCGCAACTTGGAAGCTGAGGAATCCCTCATGTATCGTGAGAAGTGCCATCCCCCCCGATGGTAATGAACCCCAGCCATGACCCCCCATCCAAGGCTGGGGTTCAGCCATTTTCGGGATTCTCCAGTTTCGGGATTCTCCAGTTTCGGGATTCTCCAGTTTCGGGATTCTCCAGGTCGGTACGCGGGAGTCCGACTACGGCTGCTTCACTTGAACCATGCCGCCCCCACTCGAAGAAACCACCGCTCCTGTATCTGTGAAACGCGCAGGCATCTGGGATGCCGAGAGCATCGCCGACGTGGCGGCAGCGACGTTCCCGTTGGCATGCCCACCCGATGCAACGGGTGCGGACATTGCCGCCTTCATCGAGACCGCACTCACGGCAGAGCGCTTCAGTGAATATCTGACGGACCCCGCCAGAACTGTTCTCAAGGCCACGATCGAAGGTGAGATCGTCGGGTATCTCATGGCAATCGACGCACCACCCGACGATCCGGCGATTGCAGCGTTGCTCACCGCGCGTCGGTCGATCGAGATCAGCAAGTTCTATGTGCTCTCCGGTCGGCACGGCACGGGGGTCTCGAACGCACTCATGGGCGCCGCCGTAGAGCTCGGACGTTCTGGCGGCCACGCCGGATTGTGGCTCGGCGTCAATCAGCAGAACGCGCGAGCCCGTCGCTTCTATGCGAAACAAGGTTTCGAGGTCGTAGGCGAACGCAGATTCACGGTGGGGTCGCAGGTCCACGAGGACTACGTGATGCAACGCATCCTGTGAATGGCCGTCTCAGGAACGCACCAGCGCCGGAACTGCCGGCAGATCCGGACCTGTGAACCGGAACTGCCGACCGGACGGCAAGGTCAGGCGGGGACCTCGAAACGCGACAGCGCGAGAAGGCGCGAGGTGGCGCGCAGATACTTCTTGCGGTAGCCGCCGGCCACCATCTCGGGAGTGAAGATCTCGTCGAGCTTCGCTCCTGCAACCGTCACGGGGACACTCGCGTCGTAGAGCCGGTCGGCGAGGACCACCAGTCGAAGTGCAACGGACTGGTCCTGGGCCGGGTGGACGCCGTTGAGGAACACCGCGCTGACACCCTCGACCAGTTTCCCGTAGCGCGACGGGTGGAGCGTACTGAGGTGGGCACACAACTCGTCGAAATCGTCGAGCGTCGCGCCTGGAATCTCGTTGGCACGTTCGACGAGGACCTTCGAGTCGACCGGTTCGGGTGCAGGTGGAAGGTCCCGGTGACGATAGTCGGGACCGTCGACGCGCAGTGTCTCGAAGATGGAACCGAGCTTCTTGATCTCACGGAGGAAGTCCTGCGCAGCGAACCTGCCCTCGCCGAGCTGCCCGGGAAGGGTATTGGAAGTGGCGACGATCGACACACCGCGCGCCGACAACTCGGTCAGCAGCCTCGACACGAGCATCGTGTCGCCGGGATCGTCGAGCTCGAACTCATCGATGCACAACACGCTGTGACTCGACAGCTCCTCGACAGCCTTGTTGAAACCGAGCGCACCGACGACATGGGTGAGTTCGACGAAGGTGCCGAAGGCTTTGGGCGAGGGTGCACTGTGGAAGATCGAGGCCAAGAGGTGCGTCTTGCCCACGCCGAATCCGCCGTCGAGGTAGAGACCCGCACCCGTGGACGGAGCCTTCCTGCCGAACAACCCGCGCTTGCCGCTGCGGATCTTGCCGACCTTACCGACGAAAGCTTCGGCCGCAGCAACGGCCGCTGCCTGACTGGGCTGTTCGGGATCCGGAATGTACGACGCGAAACTCACCTCGTCGAACATGGCGGGCGGCACCATCTGTGCCACAAGTTGGTCTGCGGGCACCACCGGATTCCGGTCGACGAGGCGTTCGTGCATTACACCAGGATAGTGGCGGCAAATGGCACATCCAGCACAGGACCGGGTAATGGGACCTACTTCACAGACCCTTCACGGTGAGTTCACCGAATCGGAGCAGGAGAACGGTACGCGGCCTCGGCGTCCGAGCGCACCGGTGCGCACCGTCACTGCGCGCACCTGGCAGGCTGTCCGCATGCGCAGAACCGGGGTGCTCGCTGTGTGTTGGCTCGCAGTTGCGTCGGTGGTGGCCGCGTGCGGAGCGGGTCCCTCGATCCGTCCCGATGTGGCTGTCGTCCAGGACGTGGGAGGCGAGCAACCGGCCGAACCCGAACAACGCGACCCGGGTACGGCCCAGCTCCCGGTACCGCAGAACGACCTTGCGTGGCGCGATTGCACCGCCGAGACGATCGACGGTTTCGCACTGCCTCCGGGCCCTGCGGGGCTCGTTCTCGAGTGCGCCCAGGTTCCTGCACCGATCGACGTGACAGGGACCGTACCCGGAACGTTCCCCCTCGGAGTGCTCCGGGCACGGCTTTCCGAGACTCCCGGCGACGTCGCCCCACTGGTTGTGACCACCGGCTCCGATCTCCCGTCGAGTCGCGCGCTCGCCGCACTCGCTACGGGCCCGATGTCGGCGACCCTGACCGCGCGCCCTCTGGTCGCCGTCGACCGTCGTGGACTCGGGATGTCCCAGGAGATCGACTGCATCTTCGGCGCCGATCGCCGCGCCCTTTCCGACCTCGGGCAGTTCGGTCGCAGCGGTGAAGCGTCCGATCGCGTCGCCGAACTCGGTCGGCAGGCGACCATCTCGTGTACCGACTACCTGCAGCCACAGCAACTGATGTTCGGCGCCTCCCACGCCGCGAGCGATATCGAGCAGCTGCGCCGCGCCTGGGATGTCGATCGGTTGGGGCTGCTCGGTATCGGTAACGGCGCGACGGTTGCGCTCGCGTACGCGGCGGCGTACCCGGGCGGAGTCGGGCGGCTGCTCCTCGACTCGCCCGCGGCAGCGACGGCAGACGCCGAACTGCTCGCCGAATCCGCTGCACGAGGCGCAGAAGCCGCCGTCGACGACTTCGCCCGCCGCTGCGCCGCACTGGAGTGTTCGCTGGGGCCGGACCCGCGCGGAGCGATCGAGGATCTCTACGGTCGCGCCGCGGACGGTCTCCTCGCGCCGGTGTCGTCGAATGCCCTCCTCACCGCGCTCACCGCGTTCCTGGGCACCCCACGTGCCGACCTACAGGCCCGTATCCGCGAACTGTCCGACATCCTTGCCGCAGCCAGGGACGGTGACGTCATGCCACTGCTCGAATCCGTGGGCACGGCAGAAGCGATGCTGACGACCGACGGCCAATGGGTGTCACAGTGCAGCGACGGGCAGCGATGGCCGACGGCGATGCGCGCCGCTGAACTTCAGAAGTCGTGGTCCACGACGTATCCGTTGTTCGGGAGTGATGCCGCCGTCGCGGCGACCTCGTGTGCGGCGTGGCCGAGCATGGCGCCGCCGCCCCTTCCGGCAGCACTCGACGTACCGGTCCTCGTCACCAGCGCGGCAGCCGACCCCATCGTCGGAAATGCAGGCTTGGATTCGGTGACCGGCGCGCTGACCGCGAGCGGTATCCGATGGACGGCACTCGCGTGGCAGGGGGCCGGGTATTCCGCAACGCTCCATTCGGCCTGCGCGCAAAGTCGCGCAGAAGCGTATGTGGCAAACGGAGAGCTTCCACCGAACGGGAGCCTCTGCCCGGCCTGATCGCAGCTGCGCGGAGCGCCTGGATGCGCCGTTCGGTCCGGTTGCGGTGTACCGTGCCGTAGTGTTCCTCAGCAGTCTCGAGCCTCGCACCGCCCGCACCACAGCGGAAGTGGTCAAGTACGTCGTATGGCCACTGGCCGTACTGACGGTGTTGCATCGGGTCGTCATCAAGGCCGTCAACGGCTTCCGAACCGATGATTTCAAGCCCGTGTACGAGGCTGCACTGGCATTCCTCAATCGCCGCCCGGTGTATACCGCCAACTTCGACTGGGTGGACCCGCATTACCTGTACCCACCGTCGGGGACTCTGCTGATCTCACCGATCGCCGTGATCGACCCGGAACGCTCGCGCTGGTTGTTCATCCTCGCGAACGCCGTCGCGATCCTGATCGCGCTGTACCTGTTGTTGCGGATGTTCGGGTTGCGTCTCGATTCTCCGGTCGCACCGATTCTCGTGCTGGCCGCGTTCTCGTCCGAGACGGTCACGAACACGCTCGTCTTCACCAATATCAACGGTCTCGTGTTGCTCGGCGAGGTCGCCTTCCTGGCGCTGCTGCTCAAACGTCGAGACCTCTGGGCGGGCGCCGCACTCGGTCTCACCTTCGCCGTGAAACCCATTTTGGCGCCTCTGCTGCTGTTGGCGCTGGTGCGGGGCCAGTGGAAGGTTTTCGTCACCGCTGCCGCTGTTCCCATTGCATTGACGGCCATCGCGTGGCCGTTGTCGGTCGATGCGTGGCAGTTCGTCGAGCACACCGTTCCGTACCTTCTCGAATCGCGGGACTATTTCAACAGCGCGATCGTGGGCAACGGGATGTACTACGGTCTGCCCGGCTGGCTGGTCATAGGCCTGCGGGCCGTGCTGGGTCTGATGGTCGTGGCATCGATGTGGTTGCTGTACCGCTACTGCCGCGACGATGAACTGTTCTTCGTCTGCACCAGCGCCGGCGTGCTTCTCGGCGCATCATTCCTGCTCACCTCGCTCGGCCAGATGTACTACTCCATGATGCTGTTCCCGCTGCTGATGACTGTGCTGCTGCCGAATTCGGTCATGCGGAACTGGCCCGCGTGGCTCGCCGTCTACGGGTTCCTCAGCTACGACTCGTGGTTGTCCGGTCGCTGGGTCGAAGCCGGTCGTGCAGCGGAGTACATGAAGACGACGTTCGGCTGGTCTCTGCTCCTGATCGTCATTTTCGCTGTGCTCCTCGATCGCTATCTGGCCGCCCGCCGCGAGGGCCGCCTCGATGGCGGTATCGAGCCGTCACACTTGTTGCGATCTACCCGGTCGAGTACCACCGCACGGTCGAAGCCGGATCAGGAACCTGAACCAGAAGTCGCAACACCGTGATCCGACTGCCGGCCACCCGTACCCGACCGGACACACCTCATGGCACAGTCGGTCGCTCACCGCTAGCGTGGATGCCATGACTATCCCTCCCCGGTCGGAACCCGCGCCGAAGGTCACCCACAGCGACGACGAGTGGCGCGCCAAGCTGACGCCCGAGGAATACGCCGTGCTTCGCCGGGCGGGGACGGAACGCCCATTCACCGGCGAATACACCGACACCGATACCGAGGGTGTCTACGAGTGCCGCGCGTGCGGTGCGGAATTGTTCCGTAGCTCGGAGAAGTTCCACTCGCATTGCGGCTGGCCGTCGTTCTTCGATCCGGCGGAGTCCGACGCCGTGATCCTCCGCACCGACGACAGCCTCGGAATGCGGCGGGTCGAGGTACTGTGCGCGTCGTGCCATAGCCACATGGGCCATGTATTCGAGGGCGAGGGGTATCCGACTCCCACCGATCAGCGGTACTGCATCAACTCGATCTCCCTGCGCCTGGTTCCGACGGACTGATACCTGCCGCCGACAGTGCTCGCCACAGCGCATCGGGCCGGTCGGTGGTGGGCAGAGGCTCCACGAGCTGGAACGAACAGCCGATACCTCGTGCGGCACCGTCGGCCTTCTCGCTGTCGCCGATCATGAGGGTGCGAGCAGGATCCACGTCCAGCATGTCGACGGCGTGC
This sequence comes from Rhodococcus sp. F64268, assembly GCF_023015605.1. Lineage (NCBI taxonomy): Bacteria > Bacillati > Actinomycetota > Actinomycetes > Mycobacteriales > Nocardiaceae > Rhodococcus > Rhodococcus sp. F64268. Next base: position 168,774 of record NZ_JALKAI010000005.1, on the reverse strand, counting down.
CGGAAGATCTCCGGTTCCGGCTTCACCGCACCGACCTCGAACGAGAGTGTGAACACCGAGACGAGGTCGTCGATTCCGAGCACAGCGAACGCCGGCCGGATATCGAAGGCAATGTTGCTGAGCACGCCGATGCGATAGCCGTCACCCGACAGGGCTTCTATCACCGGGACCGTGTCGGGATAGACGGTCCAGCACGCGGGGTCCGTCACTTTGGCGTACAGATTCCGTGCCTGCTGCGGATCGGCGACACCGGACCTTCTCAGCACCGTGAGATATGCCTCCCGATGCCAGGCCGGGTCGCGGTCACGATTGGTCCAGGCATGGTGCTCCTCGGCATCCATCTCCACCGGTTGCCCGGTCGGTGCAGTGAGGCGTCGCATCAGTTCTGCCTGCTGGTGCACATCGAACGGCGCACCGCCGCTGTCGGTGATCTGCTCCATCCAACTGTCGTCCTCCTCGAGCCTGAAAAGCGTGCCGGAGAAGTCGAACAGGACCGCGTCGAAGGGATTCGTGCCCATACTTCGAAGGCTAGCTGTTCCTGTCGATGCCGGGCGGATCTCAGAGACCGTACATTCCGTCGATCAGGCCCTTGGCGATCGTGGTGGCCGGGTCACGGCCGTCGGCGCCTGGCGCCAGGTTCGCCCACACGATCAGTGTGATGCCGTTCTCCGGATCGGACCCCATGAACGAGTTGTATCCCGGAAGCTCTCCGGTGTGCCCGTACATCGGGCCCATCTTCGCGATGCCCCAGCCGTAGCCCGCCGCATCCGGCGTGGACGGATCGGTCGGGACGATGCTGTCCATTCGCTGCTGCTGCAGCTCCGCGTCGAGCACCGAACCGTTCGTAAGTGCCTCGACCCATGTGGCCAGGTCCTCGGCGGTTGCGATGCCTGCGCCTGCCGACCAGGCCCACGACGGATTGGTGTTCGTGACGTCCGTAGGGGCAAGCGTTCCGTTCTCGGCTTCGGTCTGCATCTCCTCCGGCAGAGCCGGGTCGGTGAGGGTGAGCATGTTCGTGCCGAAGAAGTAGCCGTGGGAGTAGGGCGTCGGTAGCTCCACCTCGGTCGGGTCGGGGAACGAGGAATCGGACATCCTGGCCGGCCTGAATATCCGTTCGTCGAAGATATCCGGCAACGGCTTGCCGTCGAGTTGGACCGCGATCAGACCGAGCAGCACATAGTTGGTGTTCGAGTAGTGGTAGCCCTCCCCCGGCGGGAAATACGGTGGGTTCGCAAACCCGAGAGCGAGCAACTCGTCGGGTTGCCACACCCGCCCCGGATCGTTGTCGAGTGCCTCGTTGAGTTCCGGTGTCTCGCTGTAGTTGTACAGCCCGGAACGCATGTTCAACAGCTGCTCGACCGTGATGTTCTCGCCGTTGGGAACGTCCGGACGATGCTTCGATACCGGATCGGACAGTGACAGTGCACCTTCGGACACCATCTGCAGGATGACCGTGGCCGTCCAGGTCTTCGTGTTGGAGCCGACGCGAATATGGTCGTCGAGGGAGACCGGCTCACCCCCGTCATGCTCGGTGGTCCCGTAGGTCGCGGTGATGGTGCCGGAGGGCGTCCGAAGCAGCGCGACCGCGCCGGGGAGCAAAAACTCCTGCGCTCCGGATTCGAGAGCCGACTGTAGTTCGGCTTGATCCACCGGAGTCGGGGCCCCGGCCTCGGACGCCTCGGAACCCGACGTTTCCGACATCGTGCCTGAAGGGGAGGTGGACGAGGATGCGTCCCCTCCCGAATCCGTACATGCACCGGCGAAGAGGATCAATGCCACCGCGGCGCCGGCAGCCCGCAGACGACGATCGTTGACTGCACAACGCTTCATGAGCACTCAGAATACTGCGACACCACCGGCGATAGTGATGAAACTCACAGATGACGCAGGATCGTCGGTGGATCGTACGCGCGGATCGGTGGCAACTCCCCCACGAAGAGCTCGATCTCGACGAGCACATGCTGCCCCGTGCAGCCCTGAGACAGACGTGACGTACCCACATCGGCCGTGAGCACGTTCGGGTTTCCGTGCACGCACATCGACTCGGGGTCTTCCGAGTCGTAAGGGTCGTACCACGCTCCGGTCGAGAGCTGAACGACGCCGCGCAGCACCCCGTCGTCGAGCACCACCCCGGCAAGACAGGCGCCACGGTCGTTGAACACCCGAACCACATCACCCTCCGAGAGGTTGCGCGCCTCGGCATCACCCGGGTGCATCCGGATCGGCTCGCGGCCCCGAATCTTCGACGCCTGACTGAAAGCACCGTGATCGAGCTGACCGTGGAGCCGGGTCCTCGGCTGATTCGCGATGAGATGCAGTGGGAACTGCTCAGCGCGTGCGCCGCCGAGCCACTCCTCGGGCTCGTACCACTTCGGATGGCCTGCGCAGTCCTCGTAGCCGAATCCGTCGATGTCCGCGGAGAAGATCTCGATGCGGCCGCTCGGGGTCCGTAACGGGTCGCGTTGCGGGTCGTCGCGAAACTCTTCGAACAACGTCAGATCGTCCTCGGTGCGCATCCGCACGTGACCGTGACCCCAGAACTTGTCGAACTCGGGTGGGTCCTCCACCCTGGCCGGATCTGCGAGAACGAATCCGCGCCACTGCTCGTAGAGATATTCGAGCCACTCCTGTGCGCTGCGCTTCTCGGTGAACCGGTCGCCGAAACCCAGCCGGTACGCGAGCGCCGAGAATGTGTCGTAGTCGTCGCGGGCGTCCTCGAATCGGGGTACAGCCGCGTGCATCGCAACGAGCAGGGGATCGCTGCGCGTACAGGTCAGGTCGTTGCGTTCGAGGGTCGTGGTGGACGGCACCACGATGTCGGCGTGCTTGGCCATCGGGGTCCAGTACGGATCGTGGACCACGATCGTGTCGGGGCGTCCGAGTGCGCGGCGGAGCCGGCCGATGTCCTGATGGTGATGGAACGGATTCCCGCCCGCCCAGTAGACGAGCCGGATGTCGGGAAACGTGTATCGGTTGCCGTCGTAGTCGAACTTCTCCCCCGGTCGCAACAACAGATCGGAGATCGCGGCCACCGGTATGAAATCGTCCACCTCGTTGTTCCCCTGGAACAGGGTGGGCAGTGGATACGGCACCGGCGCGGTGCCGGGCTCGTTCATCGACCCGTACCCGTGGCCGAAGCCTCCGCCCGGCAGACCGATCTGTCCGAGCATGGCAGCCAGCGTGATTCCGGCCCACGGCGCCTGCTCCCCGAACCGCACACGTTGCAGCGACCACGACACGGTCACCAACGTCCGTGAGGATGCCATTCGGCGCGCGAGTTCGGTCAACGTATCTGCGGACAGTCCCGACAACTCCGCCGCCCACTGCGGCGATTTCCGGATCCCGTCCGTCCGGCCGAGCAGGTAGTCCTCGAATTTGTCGTAGCCGGTGCAGTACCGCTCGAGGAATCGGCGGTCGGCGAGGCCCTCGGTGGCCAGGACGTAGGCCAGCGCCAGCATGATCGCGACATCGCTTCCCGGCCGCGGTGCGAGCCACTCGCACTCGCCGTGTGTGTCGTCGCGCAGGGGGCTGATCGACACGATACGGCCCCCGCGGGCCCGCATCCCGTCGAGTGCGTCGCGGGTCGGGTGGTCGCTGTTTCCACCGTCGTTGATGGAGGTGTTCTTGACGGGGACACCGCCGAAACACACGAAGAGTTCCGTGTGCCCGGCGATGAGATCCCAGTGGGTCGAGCGCGCGAACAGTTTCCAGTGGGTGCCGACGACGTGTGGCATGACCACACCGGTCGCGCCGAGCGAATAGCTGTGCACCGACCGCGTGTATCCACCGAACATCTTGAGAAAACGGTGAACCTGGCTCTGCGCGTGATGGAACCGTCCGGGCGCCGACCATCCGTACGAGCCGCCGTAGATCGAGCGATTGCCGTAACGATCCGCGACCCGACGCAATTCACGCGCGAGCAGCTCGGTCAGTTCGTCCCACGACACGGCGACGAATTCGTCGCTCCCCCGGCGCGTGGTCGGACCCGGTCCGTTCTCGAGCCACCCGCGGCGCACCACCGGACCGGCGATGCGAGCGCGATGCCGCACCGAACCCGGCACGTTCGCGAGAATGGGTGACGGGTCGCGGTCTCCCGCGAAGGGATGCACGGCGACGACCTCGCCACCGCGCGCCTCCGCCGAATACATCCCCCAGTGCGCCATGTGCGAGTACCTCGCGTGCGCCATGTGCGAGTACCTCGCGTGCGCCATGCGGGAATTCCGCGGCCCGTCGGACAACATCAGGGAAGCGAGGCGATCAACGGCTCCGGCGCCACCCGCGGCCCCGAGAAGAACGGTGTCTCCTCACGGACGTGCCTCCGCGCCTCGGTGGCACGCAGATCACGCATCAGGTCGACGATCCGATCGAGGGCAGGTGCCTCGAACGCGAGGATCCATTCGTAGTCGCCCAGCGCAAATGCCGGGACCGTATTGGCACGCACATCCGGGTACGGACGAGCCTCCTTGCCGTGGTCCGCGAGCATCGTGCGACGTTCAGCATCGGGAAGGAGATACCAGTCGTAGGACCGCACGAACGGGTACACGCAGATGTAGTCACCCGGCTCCTCCCCTGCGACGAACGCCGGAAGGTGGCTCTTGTTGAACTCCGCAGGCCGGTGCAGCGCAGTGTTCGACCACACTGCGGTACTCGCGCGCCCGAGGATCGTGGTGCGGCGGAAGTCCGCGTAGAACTTCTGCAGATCCTCGATGCGCTCGGCGTGGGTCCAGATCATGAAGTCTGCGTCGGCGCGCATCCCTGCAATGTCGTAGATCCCGCGCACGATCACATCGGTGCCGTCGAACGAGGCGAGGAACTTCTGGAAGTCCTCAACGGCCTCGGTGCGATCTTCACCGAGCGCGCCCGGCGTGACCTGGAACACCGACCACATCGCGTAGCGAAGCGTGGAATTGAGCTTTTCGAAATCGAGACGTGCCATACCCTCATCCTGCCACTCGTGTTGCAAGCCGTGCTGCGGCCTTTGTGCCTGATTCGACACACGCGGGAACGCCCACTCCGTGCAGCATCGCACCGGCTACGGCAAGGCCCTCGATTCCGTCGATCTCCCGCTCGAACGCCGCAACGATCTCGGTGTGTCCGGCCCGGTACTGGGGCAGGCCTCCGTGCCACCGCTGCACGAAAGCCGCCTTGGGTTCGTCGTCGACGCCCGTCACCGTAGCGAGGTCGGCGCGGGCAAGGGTGATCAGCTGTTCTTCGGTTGCATCGACAAGCCTGTCGTCGCCGAACCTGCCGAACGACACGCGGACGAGGGAGACATCCCGTTCGGCGAGGTGCGGCCACTTCCGTCCGGACAGCGTAAAAGCCTTGGCCGACAATTCCTCTCCCGTGGCGACGAGGATGCCGGAGTTCTGCGGCAGCGCCGCCGCCGACGGCAACGCGAGCGACACCGTCACCGACGATGCAAGCGGAATCTCGGCGGCGTGCGCCGCGGCGGCCGGGACCGGTCCGGCCAGCAGGGCGGCCACTTCCGGTGCCGGTACCGCCAGGATCACGCCGTCGACCTCGCCGAGCGGATCGAGTGACCAGCGATCCCCGACACGACGCAGGTTCGACGCCACGGTTCCGGTGTGGATCTCCGCGTCAGCAGCCTGTGCGAGCGCGTCGAGGAGGACTCCATAGCCGCCGCGCAAGGTGCCGAAGACCGGCTTGCCGGACGGAGCCGGCAGCGCGCTCGCGACCGCCTCGGTCAGGCTCGCCGCACCGTCGTCGAGTGCGCGCGCGAGTGTCGGCACCGTGGCACGAACCCCGGCTGTATCGGAAAGGCCGGAGTAGACGCCACCGAGCAGCGGGTCGACGCTGCGGCGCACGACCTGCTCGCCGAACCGCGACCCCACCAATTCCGCGACCGACATATCGCCGTCGGTGTCCCACCTCAGTGGGGTCTCGGGCTCCCTCCTGATGCGGACGAGAGTCTCGTCATCGACGAGTCCGTCCAGCGATCGGGCATCAGCGGGGATTCCCATCAGGGTTCCGGCGGGAATGGGGTGCAGCGCCGTACCCGCGTAGATGAGCGGACGCGCGCCCGACGGATGGACGAGTTGATCGGTGAGTCCGAGCTCGTCGAGCAATTCGGGCACCTCGGGTCGCCGCCCGATGAATGCCTCCGCGCCTACATCGACAGGAGCGCCCGCCAGCGAGACGGTGCGAAGCTTGCCGCCGAGTCGGTCCGATCGCTCGAGCAGCACTATCCGGGCGTTCGGGCCGAATACCGTCCGCAGCCGATACGCCGCGACGAGCCCGGTGATGCCACCACCGACGACGACGACGGGCGCGCTCACAGCGAATGCACCAGCTCGACGACCCGGGTGAGGATGCTCGGATCGGTGTCGGGAAGCACACCGTGACCGAGGTTGAAGATGTGTCCGGTCGCACCGGCCGCGAGGGCTCGGTCGGCCGACGCGATGACGCGACGGACCTCGGACTCGACGACATCCCACCCGGCGAACAACAGCGCCGGGTCGAGGTTGCCCTGCAGGGCCTTGCCCGCGCCGACACGGTTCGCCGCGACGTCGAGCGGCACCCGCCAGTCGACACCCACGACATCCGCGCCGACCTCGCCCATCGCACCGAGGAGTTCACCCGTTCCCACGCCGAAGTGGGTCCGGGGAACACCGAAGGATTCGAGTTCGGCGAAGACCCGCTGCGAATGCGGCATCACGAACTCCCGATAGTCGACGAGTGAGAGTGCACCCGCCCACGAATCGAAGAGCTGGATTGCGTCGACCCCCGCTTCGAGTTGCGCACGCAGAAATACGATCGCGACATCGGTGAGCTTGCCGAGGAGTGCATGCCAAGTCTTCGGGTCGGCGTGCATGAGTGCCTTCGTGCGCTCGTGATTTCGGCTCGGACCCCCTTCGACCAGGTACGACGCCAACGTGAACGGTGCGCCGGCGAATCCGATCAGCGGTGTGTCGCCGAGCTCGCGGGTCAGCAGAGTCACAGCGCGCGCAACGGCACCGACCTGGTCCTGCTCGAGATTCGGCAGTGCTGCGACATCGGCGGCCGTGCGGATGGGATTCGCGACGACGGGGCCGGTACCGGCGACTATGTCGAGGTCGATACCTGCTGCTTTGAGGGGCACAACGATATCGGAGAACAGAATCGCGGCGTCGACCTTGTGTCGCCGCACGGGCTGCATGGTGATCTCGCACACGAGCTCGGAGTCGAAGCAGGATTCGAGCATGCCGATGCCTGCGCGGATCTCGCGATACTCCGGCAGCGAGCGACCCGCCTGACGCATGAACCACACCGGCCGGTGCGCCGGTTGCTCGCCGCGCGCCGCAGCGAGAAGTGGGGCGTGCGGGAGAGCCCGCCGAGTGGGGTGCTGGGTGGCCGCAGCAGAGCCGACGTTCGTGTTCTCCAAGCCGGTCATTGATCCTCGTTCTTCCGAAAGGCACGGGTCGTAGCCCATGCTGCCACGCGTGTCCGGTTCGCTGGAATCGGCGCGCCTCCCGCGTGCGCTCGGTCACCGGCACTAACGTCCGCTGGCGTGACCACCTCGTCTGCAGAGCCGGCCCGTTTCCGCGCTGCTGTCGATGCGATGAATGCGGCCACCGTACGCCCGGAGATCGAGGTCGAGCCGATCCGGCCACCGCAGCGACTCGCGCCGTTCAGCTATGCACTCGGTGCCGAGGTGCTCCATCCCGACGCGACAGAAGTTCCGGAAGAGTCCGAGGGTGACGCGTTCGGACGCCTGATTCTGTTGTACGACCCCGACGGCGACGAGGCCTGGCACGGCACCACCCGCCTCGTCTCGTACATCCAGGCCGATGTCGACGCGACCTTGGCCGCCGATCCGCTACTGCCCGAGGTGGCGTGGAGCTGGCTCGTAGATGCGCTCGAGGCCCATCACGAACCGCTCACCGCGCTCGGAGGAACCGTCACCTCGACGAGTTCGGTGCGTTTCGGTGACATCGCGGGACCGGCTCGCGCACATCAATTGGAATTGCGTGCGTCGTGGACGCCGACCTCCGAGATACTCAGCCCGCACGTCGAGGCATTCTGCGAGGTCCTCGCGTACGCGGCGGGACTGCCACCGGCCGGGGTCGCTCGCTTGCAGCGATAGAGTCACGGCCATGCCGGCAGGAAACGATCAGGACCCGATCCCCGCTGACGACGCGCCCGCTGCGGCCACCGAGCCGTTGTTGAGCCCCCGCGAGGGTGTCCCCGACGTCGTCACCACCGCAGCCGGCGCCGAGGAGGCCGCGGCACTGCTGGCGCGCGGCCACGGTCCACTCGCTGTCGACGCCGAGCGCGCCTCGGGTTATAGATACTCCGCCCGCGCGTATCTGGTCCAGCTGCGCCGCGAGGGCGCCGGCACTGTCCTGCTCGATCCCATCCCGATCGCAGGGGACCTCGCGCCGCTCGCGGCGGTGGTCAACGAGCTCGAGTGGGTTCTGCACTCCGCCGATCAGGACCTGCCCGGACTGGACGAGCTCGGCCTGCGTCCGGCGACGCTGTACGACACCGAACTTGCCGGCCGACTCGCGGGGTTCCCGCGAGTCGGGCTGGCCGCAATCGTCGCGCAGACACTCGGCCTGGAACTGAAGAAAGGGCACGGCGCTGCCGACTGGTCGAAACGCCCGCTGCCCGACTCGTGGCTCAACTACGCTGCGCTGGACGTCGAGATCCTCGTCGAACTCCGCGCCGAGATGGCCGCCGAATTGGACCGGCAGGGAAAGTCGGAGTGGGCTGCACAGGAATTCGAGCACATCCGACTCGCAGGACCGCCGAAGCCGAAGCCCGAGCGATGGCGTCGCACCTCCGGCGTCCACGCGATCAAGAATGCCCGCAAGCTGGCGATCGTTCGGGAATTGTGGTCGGCGCGAGACGAAGTCGCATCCCGGCGCGACATCGCACCCGGACGGATCCTGCCGGATTCCGCGATTGTCGCAGCGGCACAGGCCGGTCCACGGACGATCGGCGAGCTGCAGGAGCTGCCCGTCTTCGGTGGTCCGCGCCAACGTCGCTCGTCTCGGGTGTGGTTGTCGGCGATCGAACGCGCCCGCAAACTTCCGGATTCAGAGCTTCCCCCACTGACGCAGACGTTCGACGGACCACCTCCCGCGGGGCGCTGGTCGCGTCATCATCCTGAGGCTGCCGCGCGCCTGACGGCCGCCCGTACCGAACTCTCCACGTTGAGCGACGAGGTCTCGGTTCCGGTCGAGAATCTCGTGAGCCCCGAGCTCGTGCGGCGCCTGTGCTGGGACTGGGACCTCGCCGCGACCGCCGATGCGGTCGCGTACATCGAGAGCCGGTTCACCGCCGGTGGTGCGCGCCCGTGGCAGCGCGAGCTAACGACCCCACGGCTCGCGAAGGCGCTCACGGACGAGAAGTAGACGCGTGCACGCCACGCAAGTTACTCACCGGTAATGAGGATGTAGAGTGGTTCCGAGGCCGGTCACCCCCTGGTATCCGGTCCGCATCGCCTCGCCGCGGAACGTGTCGGCGAGGATTCCGCTCCACCGGGAGGAAACGCGTGGCTTCCACCACCTCGAACCAACGCAACGTCGTCTTCGTCGACGGCATACGTACCCCGTTCGGCAAGGCGGGCCCGAAGGGCATCTACGCCGACACCCGCGCCGACGATCTTGTCGTCAAGGCCATCCGGGAATTGATGCGCCGCAACCCCCAGCTCGATCCCGCCCGTGTCGATGAGGTCGCCGTCGCGGCGACCACGCAGACCGGCGACCAGGGACTGACGATCGGTCGCACCTCCGCGATACTCGCCGGGCTCCCCGAATCCGTGCCGGGCTTCGCCATCGATCGCATGTGCGCCGGCGCAATGACCGCCGTGACCACCACCGCATCGGGCATCGGTTTCGGTCAGTACGACGTCGTCATCGCCGGCGGCGTCGAGCACATGGGCCGCCATCCGATGGGTGAGGGCGCCGACCCGAACCCCCGCTTCCTCGCCGACAAACTCGTCGACCCGTCCGCCCTGGTGATGGGCAACACCGCCGAGAACCTGCACGACCGGTTCCCGAGCATCACCAAGGCCCGCACGGACGCCTACGCGATCAACAGCCAGAACAAGTACGACGCAGCCAAGAAAGCCGGCTGGATCGCCGACACCCTCGTACCCGTTGCGACCCGCTCCGCTGCAGGATGGGGCCTCGCCACCGAGGACGAGCCACCCCGCCCCGGGACGACGATCGAGGACCTCGCGAAACTCAAGACCCCCTTCCGCCCCGCCGGACGCATCACTGCCGGCAACGCTGCCGGTCTCAACGACGGGGCAACCGCAGCGATCCTGGCGGGTGAGGACACCGCGCGCGAGCTCGGCCTGCCGATCGGTATGCGCATGGTCGGATTCGCCTTCCAGGGCGTCGATCCGGCCGTCATGGGTATCGGCCCCGTCCCGGCGACCGAGAAGGTCCTGGCCCGTACCGGACTGAGCATCGACGACATCGGTCTGTTCGAGATCAACGAGGCATTCGCCGTGCAGGTGCTCGCGTTCCTCGAGCACTTCGGTATCGCCGACGACGATCCCCGCGTCAATCAGTGGGGTGGCGCGATCGCGTGCGGGCACCCGCTCGCATCGTCCGGTGTGCGCCTGATGACCCAGCTCTCACACCAGTTCACCCAGAACCCCGAGGTCCGTTACGGCCTGACCACCATGTGCATCGGACTCGGCATGGGCGGCACCGTGATCTGGGAGAACCCGAACTTCGAGGGAGACAAGTAGTCATGACCGATCTTTCGTCCCTGTTCGCCGACGAAGTCGTGACGAACGCCTACGTGCGGCTCGTATCCGTACCCGGCCTCGATGGCCGGATCGCCCTTGTCACCCTCGACAACGGGTTCGACCACACCAAACCGAACTCGTTCGGACCCGCGGGCCTTGCCGCCTTCGGCGCTGCTCTCGACGAGGCATTCGCCGCGAACCCGGTTGCTGTCGCCGTCACCGGCAAGCCGTTCATCTTCGCTGCCGGCGCCGACCTCAAGGGGGTCCCCGCAGTCACCGAGCGCGCGCAGGGTGTCGAGCTCGGCAAGCTCGGCCACGACGTGTTCCGCAAGCTGCGCGAGTCGTCGATCCCGACGTTCGCGTTCGTCAACGGCCTGGCGCTCGGTGGCGGACTCGAAGTGGGTCTGCACGCGCACTACCGCACCGTGGCGGACAACGTTCCGGCTCTCGGCCTGCCCGAGACGATGCTCGGTCTCGTCCCGGGATGGGGCGGAACGCAATTGCTGCCGAACATCGTCGGCCCCGACCACGCGGTCACACTCATCCTCGAGAACCCGCTCAACAACGGGCGTACGATCCGCGCTGCTCAGGCGAAGAAGCTCGGCTACGCCGACGAGGTCTTCGGTTCGGCCGACTTCCTCGAGCAGTCGCTGGCGTGGGCCGCGAAGGTCCTCAACGGTGAGATCACACCCGTCCGCCCCGAGATCGACCGCGGCGCCGGGTGGGATGCCGCGATCGCACGGGCGAAGGCCCTGGTCGAGGGTAAGACTCGCGGGCACGCACCCGCCCCGGCCCGCGCGATCGAGTTGCTCGAACTCGCCCGCAGCACCGACATTGCAGATTCCGCGTCGCTCGACAAGGGTTTCGCTGCCGAGGACGAAGCACTCGCCGATCTATTGCTGACCGATGAGCTGCGCGCAGGCCTGTACTCGTTCGATCTCGTCAACAAGCGCGCGAAGCGTCCTGCGGGTGCACCGGACAGATCGCTCGCCCGGAAGATCACCGGCGTGGGCATCGTCGGGGCCGGACTGATGGCCAGTCAGCTCGCGCTGTTGTTCGTGCGTCAGCTGAAGGTGCCGGTGATCCTCACCGACATCGATCAGGAACGTATCGACAAGGGTGTGGGCTATGTGCACACCGAGATCGACAAACTGCAGGGCAAGGGCCGTCTCTCCCCTGACGCGGCGAATCGCCTCAAGGCACTCGTGTCCGGTTCTCCGGACAAGGCAGCGTTCGCGAAGACCGATTTCATCATCGAGGCCGTGTTCGAGAACATGGACGTCAAGAAGAACGTGTTCGCGGAGCTCGAACAGCACATCTCTGCAGAGACGATCCTCGCGACGAACACCTCGTCGCTGTCGATCACCGAGATGGCCGCGGATCTGCAGCATCCGGAGCGGGTCGTGGGCTTCCACTTCTTCAACCCGGTCGCGGTACTGCCGCTGCTCGAGGTGATCAAGGGCGACCGGACCGACGACGCCACCCTCGCTACGGCGTTCGCCACCGCGAAGTCGCTGAAGAAGTCGGCGGTGTTGTGCGGTGACAAGCCCGGATTCGTCTTCAACCGCCTCGTCACCCGCACTCTCGGCGAGGTCATGACCGCGGTGGACGAGGGCACCCCGTTCGACGTGGCGGACAACGCCGTCGGTGCGTTGGGCATGCCGATGTCGCCGTTCACACTCCTCGCGCTCGTCGGCCCGGCCATCGCGCTGCACACCGGCGAAACCCTCCAGGCTGCATACCCGGACCGCTTCGTGTCTTCCCCCGGCCTCGAAGCACTCGTCGCGGCGAAGAAACCCGGCGTGTGGTCCTACGAGGGCGGCACGCAGGTCGTCGATCCCGACGTGGCCGCGCTGTGGCCGCAGGGAGACAACCCGTCGACCGCCGACCAGGTGCTCGACAGGACCCGGCGCGCGTTTGCCGAGGAGATCCGGATCATGCTCGACGAGGGTGTGGTCGCAGCACCCGAGGACATCGACCTGTGCCTGATCCTCGGCGGCGGTTTCGCGTTCTGGAACGGTGGTATCACGCCGTACCTCGACCGCACCGGCGCCTCCGAAGCGGTCAATGGAAAGCGCTTCCTGGCACCGGGAGTCGCCAGCGTCTCCTGAGTACCCCGGACCTACGAAACGAGGGTGTGTCACCGATCGGTGACACACCCTCGTTTTTTGTGATCTTGCCGCGGAGTGGGGTGCCGAGGGTTAGCGTGAGTTCGTCCGACACTGCCCACGGCGGCGAGCTCGTCGTCGTTGCGCACCGACCAGGCCCCGCCTGGAGCGGCACCCACGGGAGAGCAGGTGCGAGAGGATATGAACGAGCCGACACAACCCTCGACCGGACACGCCGCCAAAGTCATCGCCGTGACGGTCGCGGCCGCAGTCGGCGGCTTCCTCTTCGGTTTCGACAGTTCGGTCATCAACGGGGCGGTCGACTCCATCCAGGGTCATTTCGAGTTGGGTTCCTTCTTCACCGGCTTCGCCGTCGCCATCGCGCTACTCGGTTGCGCCGCGGGTGCGTGGTTCGCCGGGCAACTCGCCGATCGGTGGGGTCGCAAGAAGGTCATGTTGCTCGGCTCGGCGCTGTTCACGATCTCGTCGATCGGTTCAGGTCTGGCCTTCAGCGTGCCGGACCTGATGTTGTGGCGTGTCCTCGGCGGCCTCGGCATCGGCATCGCGTCCGTCATCGCACCCACCTACATCTCGGAGATCGCGCCGGCGCGTTACCGCGGCAGCCTGGCCTCACTACAACAACTCGCGATTACGCTGGGCATCTTCGCCGCGCTGCTGTCCGATGCGATCCTGCAGAACGCCGCGGGCGGCGCCTCCAACGAGCTGTGGTGGAATCTGGAGGCGTGGCGATGGATGTTCCTCGTCGGCGTGGTCCCCGCCCTCGTGTACGGCGTGCTCGCTCTGATGATCCCGGAGTCCCCACGCTTTCTGGTCGGTAAGGACCTCGATGAGGAAGCCGCCCGGGTTCTTGCCAACGTCACCGGCGACCTGCACCCGGACGAACGCGTCGCCGAGATTCGGCTGACGCTGCGCCGCGAGACTGCCCGGTCGTGGGACGATATCCGAGGCCCGGTCTTCGGCCTGCAGTCGCTGGTGTGGGTCGGCATCACGATGGCGATCTTCCAGCAGTTCGTCGGCATCAACGCGATCTTCTACTATTCGACGACGCTGTGGAAATCAGTGGGGTTCAGTGAGAATCAGTCGTTCACGACGTCCGTGATCACCGCCGTCATCAATGTCGTCATGACTTTCGTGGCGATACTGTTCGTCGACAAGGTCGGACGGCGTCCCCTGCTGATGGTGGGGTCGATCGGCATGTTCGTGAGCCTGCTGCTCGCCGCCATCGCGTTTTCGCAGGCCACCGGTAGTGGTGAGGATCTGCAATTGCCTGCGCCGTGGGGCACGGTGGCACTCATCGGAGCCAACGCATTCGTGGTGTTCTTCGCTGCCACCTGGGGTCCCATCATGTGGGTGATGCTCGGCGAGATGTTCCCCAATCGGATGCGCGCCCTGGCGCTGGGACTGAGCACCGCGGCCAACTGGATCGCGAACTTCACGGTGACCCTGGCGTTCCCGCCGCTCACGGAATCGGTGGGGCTGTGGTTCCTCTACGGACTGTTCGCGTTCTTCGCTCTGCTGTCGTTCTTCTTCGTCAAGTCGAAGATCCCGGAAACCAAGGGGATGGAACTCGAGGACATGCACAGCTGACGATGAGTTACGCGACCGATCGGCTCAGCGTTGCCCGATCCGCCGCCTCAGCGTTGCGCGATGGTCTCCGAGGCGTCACTGCCGTCGAGACCCACCACCCAGCCGGTGACCTGCCGCGCGACATCCTGCGCGGTCAAGCCGAGCTCCTGGTGGATCTCTCCCCTCGACCCGTGGTCGAGAAACTCCTGGGGTACCGCGATGTCGCGCGTAGGCACGTCGATGTCGTTGCTGCGCAACGCCGATGACACCGCCGAGCCGACACCGCCGTGGATACCACCGTCCTCGATCGTCACGACCAAGCGGAACGCATCCGCCAGATCGGTCACCGGGTGGGGAACCGGCAGCACCCACCGCGGGTCGACGACAGCGGCGGTGATGCCCTGCTGAGCAAGCCGGTCGGCGGCGTCGAGCGCCAAGGATGCGAACACCCCCACCGCGACGAACAGAACATCGCCCGTTCGACGCTCGGGCATTCGCAGCACATCGACCGTGCCGCCGAGGCGCTCGATCGCGGGAATATCTTCTCCGACAGCGCCCTTCGGGAATCGGAGCACTGTCGGGCCGTCATCGACCCCGAGGGCTTCACCGAGCTCTTCACGCAGAGTGGAGCCGTCGCGCGGCGCTGCCACGCGGATTCCGGGGACGATACCGAGGAGTGACATGTCCCACATGCCGTTGTGGCTCGCGCCGTCCGTGCCTGTGATTCCGGCTCGATCGAGCACCAGCGTCACGGGTTGTTTCAGCAGGGCCACATCCATGAGGAGCTGGTCGAACGCCCGGTTGAGGAACGTCGAATACACCGCGACGACAGGGTGCATGCCGCCGAGCGCAAGGCCCGCCGCGGAGGTCACGGCGTGCTGCTCGGCGATCCCCACATCGAATGTCCGATCGGGGAATCGTTCGCCGAACTTCGCCAGCCCGGTGGGGCCCGCCATCGCGGCAGTGATCGCGACCACGTCTTCACGCGCTTCGGCATGGGCGATGAGTTCGTCCGAGAACACGGACGTCCAGTCAGGTTTCGACGACGACGTTGCGCGCCCCGTACGCGGATCCATCACACCCGTGGCGTGCATCTGGTCGGCCTCATGGTTCTCGGCAGGCGCGTACCCCGCGCCTTTCCTGGTGACCGCGTGCACGATCACCGGACCGCCGTATGCCTTCGCACGGCGCAGGGCGGCTTCGAGTGCGGGCTCGTCGTGACCGTCGACCGGCCCGAGGTATTTGATTCCGAGGTCGGTGAACAGCACCTGCGGGCTCACCGCATCTTTGAGTCCGGTCTTCATCCCGTGCAGCACGGAGTACGCCGCAGCTCCGAGCCACGGGATCTTCTTGACCATGCGGCGACCGTTGTCGAGCGCGCGCTCGTAACCGGGCCGAAGACGGAGCGCAGCCAGGTGTTCGGCGAGACCTCCGATCGTCGGCGCGTACGAGCGGCCGTTGTCGTTGACCACCATCACCAGCGAGCGATTGCTGCCTGCGGCGATGTTGTTGAGCGCTTCCCAGCACATTCCCCCGGTGAGGGCTCCGTCTCCGACCACTGCGACGACGGTACGTTCCTGGCCACTGAGCTGGTATGCCTTCGCGAGACCATCTGCGTAGGACAGCGCGGCCGAGGCATGCGACGACTCGATCCAGTCGTGCTCGCTCTCGGCCCGGCACGGATACCCGGACAGGCCACCGCGCTGCCGCAGTGTGTCGAAGTCGTCCTTGCGGCCGGTGAGAATCTTGTGGACGTAGGCCTGGTGGCCGGTGTCGAACAGGATCGGATCGTGCGGCGAGTCGAACACGCGATGGAGTGCGAGCGTCAACTCGACGACACCGAGGTTGGGGCCGAGGTGTCCCCCGGTTGCCGCCACCTTCTCGACAAGGAAGCCGCGGATCTCACCTGCGAGTTGCGTGACCTCGCTGGGCGAGAGGCGACGCACATCGTCGGGTGACTGGATGCGGGACAGGACACCCAACTGATCTAGCTCCCTCCGGATCGTGATTCCCGCGACGGTGCGCGAGCAGTTACTGCATTCTACGGAGCGGCTGCACGGTTCGGACCGTCACATCACTCACACCGCGAGACGCACAGGTCGGGCGACACATGTGCGCCTCGCTCGATGCCTCTCTACACCTCGGCGGCAGGGGCACGACGGTCGGTCGCGGGCTCCTCGTCGACGATGTCGATCGTGGTGCGCAGCTCACGGTTCGGGATGAGCACCACTGCCACCAGAGTAATGAGTGCGAATCCGGCGGCTACGAGGAAGAGCGTACCCGTGGCGTCGCCATAGGACGTATGCACGACCTCCGCAACCGGCGCGGGGAGCGCGTCGATGTCCAGATTGGCACCGCTGCCGCCGGACGCCGAGGTATCGATGCCCAGTTTCGCGAACCCCTCCGCCGAGAGTGTGGCCACGCGAGCCGCAAGGATCGACCCGAGGATCGACACACCGATCGCGCCGCCGAAGGTGCGGAAGAATGCGACCGAGCTACTTGCTGCGCCGATGTTCTTCACGCTCACAGTGTTCTGAACTGCGAGCACCAGGTTCTGCATCAACATGCCGGTGCCCAGACCCACGATCGCGATGTAGATGCCGATGACCACGAGCGAGGTGGTGTGGTCGAGCGTCCCGAGAAGTGCGAAGCCGACGAACTGGAGCACTGCGCCGCCGACGATGAACGGCTTCCACCGACCGAAACGGGTGATCAGTTGCCCCGACACCATCGAGGAGACCAACGTGCCCGCGACCATCGGGATGGTGAGCAGGCCGGCCGAGGTCGGGCTGAAACCGCGCGCGGTCTGGAAGTACTGGGTGAGGAACGTGGTGGCACCGAACAACCCGACACCGACTGCGATGGATGCGATGATGGCCAGCGCGGTCGTCCGTTCGGTGATGATCTTCAGCGGAATGACCGGATCGGACACCTTCGACTCGACGAACACCGTCAGCGCAAGAAGCGCAAGACCGGCGAGAACGTAGAGGGCCGATTCGAGAGAGACCCACTCGTAGTAGCCTTCCTTGCCTGCGAACGAGACCCAGATCAGGAGAACGCTGACACCGGCGGTGATCAACGTCGCACCGAGCCAGTCGATCTTCACGTTCGCCTTGCGTTCGGTTGCAATCTTCAGAGTGCGCTGAAGCAGGAACAGTGCCACCACGGCAAGCGGGACACACACGTAGAAGCACCAGCGCCAGCCCAGCGGGCTGTCGACGATCACACCGCCGAGGACCGGACCGCCCGACATCGCGACGGCCATCACCGCACCCATGTAGCCGGAGTACCGGCCGCGCTCACGTGGCGGAATGATGCTGCCGATGATGGCCACGACCAACGCGGTCAGACCGCCCATCCCGATGCCCTGGATGACGCGTGCGCCGAGGAGGATGTTCACATCCTGAGCGAGACCCGCCAGCACGGAGCCGCCGACGAAGATCAGAATCGACAGCTGAACGAGCAGCTTCTTGTTGAACAGGTCGGACAGCTTGCCCCAGATCGGTGTGGACGCCGCATTGGCGAGCAGTGCTGTGGTGATGACCCATGCATATTGAGTCTGCGTGCCCCGGAGGTCGGCGATGATCGTCGGGAGCGCGGTGGAGACGATAGTGCTGCTGAGCAATGCGGTGAACAATGCGGCGAGCAGGCCGGCGAGGATTGCGAGGATCTCGCGGTGGGTCAGGAGCGCTTCTGCATCCTGACCGGTACCGGGCGGCGTCGATGCACCGTCCGTGACTGCGGTTGTACTCATGAACAGATCCTTTGTGCGTTAGGGGTGCCCACGCCGGCGGGAGCAATGGGCCCCAGCGCGTTGTTGAGCCGATCGAGGGCGTCGAGAGCGTCCTCGAGTTGCTGTTCGTTCCAGTCCCCGAGTTGGGTGGCCAGTCGTTCGGTACGCCGATCTCTGATCGCACCCAATATGTCGAGGCCCGCGGACGAGCAGGTCACGAGATGCGCCCGCTTGTCATCGGGGTCGGGATGCTTGTCGACCAAGCCGCGGTCGACGAGCTCACCGATCTGGCGGCTCAACGACGATTGACCGACCTGCATCTCGGCTGCGAGTTCACTCGGACGGCACTGCCCGGTACGAGCGAGGAGGAAGAGCACCCCTGCGAGAGCATTGGGAAGCAGATCGACTTCGCTGTGCGAGAGTGCGGCCCGTAGCGTGCGGCCGAACAGGAAGATGGCGTCGGTGAGCGCGTGGACGGTATCCGGCTGGACGGCGGTCACGCGATCCTCCGATTCTACGAATAATTTGCTTGAGGCATGCAACTATATAATTAGTTGCATGCCTCAAGCAAATACCCCGAATCGGACAGCACTCACGCCCTCACCTGGGACGAATCAGCGTGTGAACAGCGCGAGGCATTCCACGTGGTGTGTCGAAGGAAACGCAGCGAACGCACGCAGATCCGCCAGCTCGAATCCCCGCTCGCGATAGAGGCCGACATCCCGCCCGAACGACGCCGGGTCGCAACCGACATGGATCACTCGCCGAGGTGCCGCATCCGCGATCGCAGCGACGACGTCCTTACCCGCACCGGCGCGCGGCGGATCGAGAATCACCACGTCGGGGGACGCCAGTGCACCGATCATGCGCTCTACCCGCCCGTGCCGAAACGACACCTGCGACAGGTCGGCGAGAGCCTCCGTGCCGTCGTCCACCGCCTGACGGGACGACTCCACCGACTCGATTCGTCCGGACGAACCGACCTGCCCAGCCACCGCTGCCGCGAACACACCCACACCGCCGTAGAGATCCCACACGGTGCTGCCCGCCCCGGCATCCGCCCACTCGCTCACCACGGTCGAGTACATACGCGCAGCCCCTCGATGAGCCTGCCAGAATCCCGTGGCTGCCAGCTGCCATTCCCGTGATCCGACCCGCTCGACGGGACGACCGGACCCCTCGACCACTTTCTCCGCGCGCGGTGCGTTCACTGCAGCACGGCGCGCCGACGCGCCACGCCTGCCCCGGCTACGCCGACCGGTGCGTGAGACCACTGGCGGTGCGATCTCCACCACATGCCGTTCACCGTTCGCGTCGAGGACGACCTGCAGATCGGAACCCGGTTGCCAGACGTGGTCGGGCAGGTCGATGTAGGCGCGTCGGTCGATCTGGGTGCAGCCGAGTTCCGGCACCACGTCGTTGCTGTGGTAACGCCGGTATCCCGGCGTTCCCGCCGCATCGACCGCCAATCGGACCCGCGTCCGCCACCGAGTGCCGTCCGGGGTGCTTCCGGGCACCTCCTCCACGAGAACGTCACGCTCCACCCCGCCCAGACGGCGCAGTTGTTCGGCTACCACGGTCGCCGCAATGTTCAGTTGCGCCGACGGCGTGGCATGCGACATGTCGCAGCAGCCTGCGCCGCCTGGGCCGGAGATGGGGCACGCGCGGTCGACGCGATCGTCCGACGCTTCGACGATTTCCACCGCGTCGGCGAAACAGAAGGAGCCGCCGCGGTCCTCGGTGACGACCGCGAACACCCGCTCCCCTGGCAGGCCGTGTCGCACGAACACCACCCGTCCTTCGTGGCGGGCGACGCAGAAGCCGCCGTGTGCGGGATTGCCGAGCATCAGCTCGATCCGTTGCCCGGACCAGTCGGTTCCTGCGCTCTGCTGACCCTGGCGGCTCACTGATCATCCTCCTGTTTTGCGGGCCCGGGACCCGCTTGGTTCTCCAACCCGCGGCGGATCGCCCCCGGCACGGTGTCGACTCGGTCCTTCGGTACCTTCGCAGACGAACGCAACTGCCACGGCACACTCGTGACCATCACTCCCGGCTGGAAGAGCAGTCGACTCTTCAATCGCAGCGCGCTCTGGTTGTGAAGGATCTGCTCCCACCAGTGCCCGACCACGTACTCCGGAATGAATACGGTGACGACGTCGCGCGGGGAATCCCGCCGTACGCGTCGCACGTAATCCAGAACCGGCCGGGTGATCTCGCGATACGGCGACTCGACGACCTTCAACGGTACCGTGATGTCGCTGGCATCCCAGTCCCGGACCAGTTGACGGGTATTGACGTCGTCGACGTTGACCGTGATTGCCTCGAGGGTGTCGGGCCGTGTCGCCCGCGCAAAGGCCAAGGCTCGACGTGTCGGCAGGTGCAGCGTCGACACCAGGACGATCGAGTGTGTGCGGCTCGGCAGTACTCCGTCCCACTCCGCAGCCTCGAGTTCAGCGGCCACGCTGTCGTAGTGACGCCGGATCGCTTTCATCAGCACGAAGATCACCAGAATCATGAGGACCGCGATCCACGCTCCCCCGGAGAATTTGGTGACCAGCACGATGATCAACACCACGGCGGTCGCAATCAAACCGAGACCGTTGATCATGCGTGCGCGGATCATCCTTCCCCGTTCGGACGGATCGGTCTCCACCGCCAAGTGCCGGGTCCAGTGCCGCACCATGCCCGCCTGTCCGAGCGTGAACGCGACGAACACTCCCACGATGTACAGCTGAATCAGCTGGGTGACCCGGGCATCGAAGACCCACACGAACACGATGGCCACACCCGACAGGAACAGGATCCCGTTACTGAACGCCAGCTTGTCACCGCGGGTATGCAGTTGTCGCGGGAGATACCGATTCTGCGCGAGTACCGACGCCAGCGCCGGGAACCCACTGAACGCGGTGTTCGCTGCGAGCAACAGGATCAATGCCGTGGCCACGGTCACGAGGAAGAAACCGACGGGAAAGCCGGCGAACACCGCGTGTGCGAGTTGCGCGACAAGCGTCTTCTGCTCGTACCCCTCCGGGGCGCCCCTCAATTGAGTGGCGGGATGCTCGGCGACCACCACACCGATCCGACCTGCGAGGAACACCACCCCGAGGAACAACGGCACGGCCACCGCGCCGAGCAAAAGCAACGTGGTCGCAGCGTTGCGGGCCTTCGGCTTGCGGAACGCAGGCACTCCCGTGCTGATCGCTTCGACACCCGTGAGAGCGGCACACCCGGACGAGAACGCGCGGGCGATCAGAAACACGAAGGCGATCGCCGTCAGATCCGTCTGCTCCGCCACGAGTTCGAAGTCGGCGGACTCCGCGCGCAGATCGTCCCCGAGCACGAAAATCTGTATGAAGCCCCAGGCGATCATGATGGCCATGGCGGCCATGAACGCGTATGTGGGGATGGCGAACGCGGTTCCCGCCTCCCGCATGCCGCGCAGGTTCATGGCCGTGAGGAGCCCGATCGCCAGGACCGCGAACAACACCTTGTGCTGCGCGACGAACGGCACGGCCGACCCGATGTTTGCTGCGGCCGACGAAATCGACACCGCGAGAATGAGCACGTAGTCCACGAGAAGCGCACTGCCGACCGTCAGCCCGGCGATGGGTCCGAGGTTCTTCGTCGCCACCTCGTAATCGCCACCACCGGACGGGTAGGCACGCACATTCTGCCGGTAACTCGCCACCACTATGACGAGCACGACCGCAACAGCAACGCCGACCCACGGAGTGAAGGCGTATGCCGAGAGTCCCGCCACCGAGAGGACCAGGAATATCTCCTCCGGCGCGTATGCGATCGACGACAGGGCATCGGAGGCGAACACGGGCAGCGCGATGCGCTTGGGAAGCAATGTGTGCCCGAGGGTGTCACTTCGAAACGGCCGACCCAGTAGAAGCCGCTTCGTGGCGGTGGAGAGCTTGGACACGGGCCCAGCCTAAGCCGTACCGGGCCGGTCCCGACCCGCTGTCCGGGTCATTTCGCCCGCTGTTGCCGTCGGAGCGGTACGGTTTCCGTTCGGCAGGACGAGCCGACGAACGGAGTGCGCGGTGTACATGGTGGTCATGGGTTGCGGCCGGGTGGGATCCTCGGTGGCCACCGCGCTGACCCGGCTCGGACACGAGGTGGCGGTCATCGACCGGGACGCAGGGGCGTTCCTTCGACTGGGCGAGCACTTCCCCGGCCACACGGTCGTCGGGATGGGGTTCGACCGCGAGGTCCTCATCGACGCCGGAATCGAACGCGCTGACGCCTTCGCGGCAGTGTCCTCCGGAGACAATTCCAATATCATCGCCGCGCGTACCGCCCGCGAGATCTTCGGTGTGGAACGTGTGGTCGCACGCATCTACGACGCGAAGCGTGCCGCTGTGTACGAGCGGCTCGGAATTCCCACCATCGCCACGGTGCCGTGGACCACAGATCGGCTCCTGCACACCCTCACCCACGAAAGTGAGAATGCGCGCTGGCGTGATCCGACGGGTTCGGTCGCGGTCTGCGAGGTCAACGTCCACGAGGACTGGGTCGGAAGGCGGGTGACCGATCTCGAAGCGGCCACCGGAGCGAGAGTGGCCTTCCTCATCCGGTTCGGTGCGGGGGTGCTCCCGGACCGGAAAACCCTGATCCAGGCCGACGACCAGGTCTACATCGCGGCGGTCTCGGGAACCGTCGCCGAATCGATTGCGCTGGCCGAGAATCCGCCCGCCGACAACGACGAGTGAGGACGTGCCGATGAAGGTGGTCATCGCAGGTGCAGGCGCGGTGGGGCGCTCCATCGCCCGCGAACTTCTGCGCAACGAGCATGAGGTGATGCTCGTCGAGCGCAAGCTCGATCACGTCGACCCCGCGGCAGTGCCGGATGCGAAGTGGGTCCACGGCGATGCCTGTGAGCTCAGTCTCCTCGAGGCCGCAGGACTCGAACATTACGACGTCGTGATCGCAGCGACGGGCGACGACAAGGCAAACCTCGTGCTGAGCCTGCTCGCAACCACGGAGTTCGGAGTGGCGCGTGTGGTTGCCCGCGTCAACGACCCGCGCAACGAATGGCTGTTCGACGAGTCGTGGGGTGTCGACGTGGCGGTCTCCACCCCGAGGATGTTGGCCTCGCTCGTCGAGGAAGCGGTCTCGGTCGGCGATCTCGTGCGGTTGATGACACTGCGGAAGGGCGCGAATCTCGTCGAGATCACGCTCCCGGACACCACCGCTCTTGCAGGCAAACCGGTGCGCAAGCTCGCGTTACCCCGAGACGTCGCGCTCGTGACGATCCTGCGCGGCGACCGCGTGATCGTCCCGCAGGGCGACGATCCGCTCGAAGGAGGGGATGAACTGCTGTTCGTTGCAGCGGAGGACGTCGAAGACGAACTTCGCGCCTTGATCGAGCGTTAGCGCTTCTCGTGCCGCGGGCGGGCATCGTGCGGCGCGGTAGCCGTGTCCGGGGTCGCTGCAGAATCCGCGGCCACCGTAGAGTCCATAGCCCCCGTGGGGTCCGGTTGCCCCTCGTCGTGCTCCATCGTGGACTCCACCAGCCTATCGGCCTTGCGGACAGTCCAGAGGGTCACGAGCAATGCGAGCGCCGTCAATGGCCATCCCATACCGATTCGAGCGGCAGCGAGCCAGCCGGTCTGATCCTCGTCGTAGAGGTGGTTCTGAACGAGATAGCGCGCGATGAACACCAGCGCCCACGCGGCCGTCGCGATGTCGTACGCGCGCACCGCCTCCCGATGGGCACGCCAGCGTGACCCCTGCCCGTTGAGCATCCCCCAGATCACGCCGACGAGGGGCCGGCGCACAAGCACCGACAGCGCGAACGCGCCGCCGTAGACCAGACTCGCGTAGATGCCGAACAGGAAGTAGCCCTTGGCATCGCCCGTCCGGTGCGCAATGAAGGCGCACAGGGCCACACCCATGAATCCGGAGATCGCCGGCTGGATGGGTGTCCGCCGGATCAACCGCCACACGAGCACACCGCAGGCGACTCCGATGGCGGACCAGATCGCGGCAGTCAGGCCCCATACGCTGTTGATGGGCACGAAGACCAGCACGGGCAATGTCGAATACACCAACCCGCTGAGTCCACCGAGTTGTTCGAGAAGGGTCTGCCGACTGGTATCGCTCACGTATACGAGGGTGCCATACTCGGATTCTCTCGACTCCCGCCGAACTGCAGGTCGGTCGATCAGGCCGGATCTCTGAGCTCGTAGTACGGGTTGTAGATGGCTTTGCGGCCCTCCCGCTCGCCGACCCTGCCGCGCACCTGCAGCGTCTTGCCGGGTTCGATGCCGGGTATACGCCGACGCCCGATCCACACCAGCAGGATCGAGTCGGTTCCGTCGAAGAGTTCGGCCTCGACCGACGCAGAAGCAGTCTTCGACGAGGACTCCACACTTCTCAGTCGCCCGAACATCGTCACTTCCTGCCCCCGGGTACAGGACACGACAGGCAACGCGCCCGTCGCGTGTGATGACTCGGCCATCTCCTCGGCGTCGAGGTCTTCGAGATCCTCAGTGAGGCGGCGGGTGAGCCGGCGAATGTAGCCGGCTGCGGCGGATGCCATAGCGCGCTCCTGCAACGGGCGGCACGGGTTTCGCGCCGCGACACTTCCTTCGTCCGCCACTGTAGACCGATCCGCACGGGAGACAACCGAGACCGGGTCGACCGCCTTCGAATCGATTCGGCAGGATCACATTCATGATGCGAGATACCGCTGCTGCACCGTACGATTCCGTCGTTACCGCAGTCCTCCTACCTGGGACGGGGTCCGACGCCAGGTTCGCCGACGATGCCTTCGCCATCCCACTGCAGCGCCGCGGTATCGCCGCGGTCGCAGTCGAGCCGGATCCTCGCGGTGTGGTTGCCGGCTACGTCGAAGCCATGGACCGGGCGGCTCTCGAGGGCCCCGTTCTCGTCGGTGGTGTGTCCATCGGAGCCGCGGTCGCGTTGCACTGGGCGGCCAGGCACCCGGACCTGGCAGTCGGCGTTCTCGCGGCACTCCCTGCCTGGACCGGAAAGCCGGACGATTCCCCCGCCGCAGCGAGTGCCCGCTGGACGGCATCGCAGCTACGTACCCACGGTCTGGAGTCCGTCGCTGCAGCAATGGTCGAGTCGAGTCCGGCGTGGCTCGGAGCCACGTTGTCACGCTCGTGGAGTTCCCAGTGGCCGGATCTTCCCGAGGCGCTGGAAGAGGCCGCGAACTACCGGGCCCTCGACGCCGACGAACTGCGTTCGGTGACGGTGCCCGTCGGGATCACCGCGGCTGTCGACGACGCTGTTCATCCCCTCGAGGTGGGGCGTGAGTGGGACACAGCGCTGCCGTTCGCGGCCCTGACCACGATCTCCCTGGCCGACGTCGGAACGGATCCGGCGGTGCTCGGCGCGGGATGTCTCGCAGCCCTCGACACAGCGGCCCGTACGAAACGGGCCGCCGCGCCGAGGTGATGCGGCGCGATCACGGGGGGCGAGCCACCGAAGAGCTGATTTCGGGTCAGAAGCCCAATTGCTGCATGGCCGACCCCGACCCACCGGTGCGCGGACGCGGTTGGGGCCGGGCAGGAGGCGCCTGTTGTCCGGCGGCCGGGGCTCCTGGTTGCTGGGGACGAGCCTGTCCTTGCTGCGGCCCGGCTGCTTGGCGCGACGCCTGCTGTTGTTGCTGTTGCGCGGCAACAAGTTGATCCGCAAGCGCCTGAGGAAGGACGACCGGCAGAGGCGTTCGGACGGGATGGGGTTCCTTGCCTCGTCGCACGACGGTGTCGGCAAGTACCGCGTGGGCTGCTGCGACCAGCGGACCGTTCGCGGCGGCGGCTCCGGCGGGACCCGCGGCAACACATCGGATCATCCATCGGTAGCCGTCGACTCCGATGAACCTCATATCCGCATTCGGGGTGCTCCCGTGCAGTTCCCGGCCCCACGGTCCGGTTTCCATGCTCACGGTGGCGTTGTCGTTGCGCAGCGTCTCGGCCAGCTCGGCAGCCACTTCGCGCCATTGGCCGGGCGACTTGGGCGCAGCGTAGGCCGCGACCGTGATCCGGCCGTGCTGCGTTACCAGGTGCACCGCCTGGGGATTCCCGTTGGGCGCCATCTCCACCTGGATCTGGCCGCCCTGCGGAATCGGGACGAGCACGGAGCCGAGGTCGAGGCGGGAGCCACCGACCTCGTCCTCGTCCATCTCGCCGATGTCGTACGGGCCGCCCTCGGCCGCTGCATCGTCGTCGACGTCGTCGTCCGGAGAGGAAGCTCCGATCCGTTCGAATTCGTCGGTCGTCGCGTCAGCGGAGTTGTCGGAGCGGTTCTTACGGCGTCGTCCGAACATGTCAGGACCCTTCTGTCAGGAGGCCTGCGTGGCCACCACTCGAGCCGTGACCAGCGGCACCACGCGGGGTGTCGTCGAGTTCGTCGACCTCGACGAAGTCGACGAGCTCGACCCGCTGCACGAGGAGCTGTGCGATGCGGTCACCCCGTCTCACCTCGAAGGGGTGCTCGGTGTCGTGGTTGATAAGGCACACTTTGATCTCCCCCCGGTAGCCGGCATCGACGGTGCCCGGGGTGTTCACAACGGAAAGTCCGAACTTGGCGGCAAGCCCCGACCGCGGGTGGATCAATCCGACGGTCCCCACCGGCAACGCCACGGCTATTCCGGTTCCGACGAGCACCCGCTGTCCGGGGTCGATCGTCACATCGCAGGTAGCACACAGATCCACGCCCGCGTCACCGGAGTGCGCCCGTGTCGGCATGGGGACGCCCGGGTCGAGACGACGCAGCGGGATGGGGGAAAGGTCGGTCACGTGGACCGAGACTACTCTCCGGATGTCGATGCCCCATCTCGAGGCGACTATCCTGGTGGCGTGTCTGATACCTCCAGCTCCGGCAGCGCCACCGGTTCGTTGACCCACACGCCGACCTACTCCGAACGGTTGTGGGTTCCGATCTGGTGGTGGCCCATCGGTATCGGAATCGCAGCGCTGCTCGCAGCCGAACTGCACATGGGTGCGCCGGGGATGTACGCCTGGGTGCCGTATGCCGCGCTGATCCCGTGCGCGGTGTGGACGCTGGTATGGCTCTCGCGACGGCGTATCGAAGTCATCAACGGTGAGCTCGTGGTCGACCAGGCTCATCTACCGGTGGAATTGATCTCGAGGGGAGTCGTGGTCCCGGGTTCGGCAAAGAGCTCTGCGCTCGGCAGGCAGCTCGATCCGGCCGCGTTCGTGCGGCATCGACCGTGGGTCAAGACGATGGCTCTGATCGTCCTCGACGACCCGGAGGATCCGACCCCGTACTGGTTGATCAGCACGAGGCGGCCTGCGGAACTCCTGGGCGCGCTGGGACACGGGGAGCCTTCGAAGAGCTGACCGCGTAACCCAGCAGGTCTTCCCATGCCGGATGTTTCGATGCCGGATACTTCTACGCCGCCGGATACTTCTACGCCGCAGCCGTGGCCATCTCAGGTCACTGCTGCGGCGTTTCGAAGTCGATTCAGCGCGGAGTCGATTCAGCGCGGGCCCATGGTCACCAGGCGCAGTCACGGCAGATCATCTGTCCGCCCTCCTCGCTCGCAAGGCGGCTTCGGTGATGCACCAAGAAGCAGCTCGAGCAGGTGAATTCATCGGCCTGCTTCGGCACCACCCGCACCGAGAGTTCCTCGCCGGACAGGTCCGCACCCGGGAGCTCGAAGGATTCGGCTGTGTCCGATTCGTCGACGTCCACTACCGCGGACTGCGCCTCGTTGCGCCGTGCCTTCAGTTCTTCGAGTGAGTCTTCCGACACATCGTCGCTATCGGTCCGCCGCGGTGCGTCGTAGTCAGTCGCCATTTCCCTCTTACCTCTAGTCCTCTTACAGGTGCTCGACAGGAACCACCGTGGTGCTCCCGGCCAAGGCAACGCTTGACAGCGCGGTGAAGTTCCCACAGGTATCGGCTCGTCGGTATCCCCGAAATTCCTCGAACCCGAACCCCGTCGCCCTCGTCGATGGACGACGCTCGGCCGCCGAACAATAGCCGACAGAAGAGCTGAATATGCAATCGATTCACGATTCCACCGGAATCGACCGGAAATCGTCACCAACATCACGGTCACCGTGACATTTCTGAGGCGGTACGCCTCCGCCGCACAGACAGACCCGCCCTCTACAGTGAACGACGCATCGCACTCAGCGCGACGAGACGAAAGGCAGGCCTGCGTGGTTTCCCTGATCACCGAAGGCAGTGCAACCGACAAGCGCGGTCGCCCGTTCCATCGTCGCCGGTGGGTTCCCGCCGCGCTCGCGGGCGCGGTTCTCGCCGCGGGCACGATCGTGGTCTGGACCTCGGTACTCACCACGGCCGACACCACCACGAGCACCGTCGCTTGCCCTGCGCCGCCCACCACATCGACCGATCCCGATAGTCCTCCGCCCGCCCCACTCGGCCAGGTGGTGGACCGTTCGACCATGCTCGATGTCGATCCGGCCCCGCTCGCAGCTACCCGGGTGCGGGTGTTCAACGCGAACGGCCAGCGCGGACAGGCATCCACCGTAGCGGCGCAACTCGGCGACTACGGCTTTGCGAGTGCGCCGGACGTGCAAGCGGGCAACGATCCGGTGTACGTCGATCAGAACATGCAATGCCACGGCCAGGTCCGGTTCGGCGAAGCCGGTCGCGCAGCAGCGAATACTGCGCGTCTCGTGGCGCCGTGTGCCGAGCTCATCCTCGACGATCGCCAGGACGACACGGTCGACCTGGCACTGGGCACCTATTTCCGCGACATGACACCGAGCGCTGATGCCGAAGAACTCCTGCGCACGTTGCGGGAGGCACCTGTAGGCGAGAAGTCGGCGCCTCTCGATGTGGAACTCCTCGACGCCGCGCTCAACTCCCCCTGCTGACGGCGCCGACATTCTCGATCAAATTCGGGCAAATTGCTCTTTTCTCCGAAATTCGCCCTCGAATTCGGATCACATTCCCAGTGTTATCCGAACGAGAAGTCGTCGGCGCTGTCAGTCGGGAAGCGGTGCGATCGCCCCAATTTTCGTAAGCGCCGCGGCGAACGCTTCCGCAATGCCGGGCGCCGCGGCAGTCATGATCTCGCCGTCGTCGCCGAACCCCGTCGGCAGTCGGACCTCGGCCCCTGCTTCGGAGGCAATGAGCGCGCCTGCCGCCCAATCCCAAGGATTGAGCCCGTGTTCGTAGTGGGCGTCCACGCTCCCCGACGCGACCATGCACAGATCCAGGGCCGCAGCCCCGATACGCCGGATATCTCGTACCTGTGGCAGCAGTTCTGCAACAATCTTCCCTTGGCTCGCTCGGCGCGTTGCCGAGTACGAGAATCCGGTGGCCACGAGCGCCAGGCCCAGATCGGTCACCGGCGTGCAGCGCAGCGTCGTCACCACCCCGTCCGCGCCGGTACATGTCGCGCCGAGTCCCACCGCCGCCGAGTAGAGGCGATCCGCCGCGACATCGACCACAGCACCTGCCACCGAAACCCCATCGATTCGGGCCGCGACACTCACTGCATAGGCAGCAATCCCGTAGACGAAATTCACCGTGCCGTCGATGGGGTCGACCACCCACTGGACCCCGGTCACTCCCCCGCCGTCCTCGTCGGCACCGTGGCCTCCCCCACTTTCTTCGCCGAGGAACCCGTCACCGGGTCTCAACTGCCCGAGCCGAGTTCGGATGAGGTCCTCGGACTCGGTGTCGGCGATGGTGACCGGATCGGTGTCGGTGGACTTCGTCTGCACAGAGTGGCCCTCACCACCCGGCGACCGGGCCGATCCGAACAGCTCGGCACGGCGGCGTCGCACATGCGCTGCCGCTTCCTGTGCAACGGTGACGGCGACCGCTCGAAGCTCGGCGAGGTCGGATTCGGAGACAGCACGGGAATCGATGGCATCTGACACTCGACCATCGGAACACACGCGCATCCTCCGCACCACCCGCACAGAACGGGACTTCCAACTATCGTTGCCCCACAAGCATTGCGGCCGACCGACCACCGTTGCGCACCTACCCCGAGAGTGAGCACCTCATGACGCAGCCGACACCCCCCACCCCGAGCGATTCTGCCGACGTGGGATTCGGCGTCGACGTCGGTGGCAGCGGAGTCAAAGGCGGCCTGGTCGACCTGTCCACCGGTCAGTTGATCGGCGACCGGATCAAGATCCTCACGCCGCAACCGTCGACTCCCGACGCCGTGGCCGAGACAGTGGCCGAGATCGTCCGGCAGGCGAGATGGGACGGCCCCGTGGGTATCACCCTCCCGAGCGTGGTGACCGCAGGCGTCGCCCGGACCGCGGCAAATATCGATTCGTCGTGGATCGGGACGGACGCACGGGCGCTGTTCGGGTCCGTCCTCGACGAACGAGCTGTCACGGTCCTCAACGACGCCGATGCCGCGGGTATCGCCGAGGATCGGTTCGGCGCGGCGGCCGACACCGACGGCGTGGTCATCCTCCTGACCTTCGGTACCGGCATCGGCTCGGCAGTACTGCACAACGGCGTCCTTCTGCCGAACACCGAGTTGGGGCACATGGAGATCGACGGGAAAGAAGCCGAGCATCGTGCAGCCTCCTCCGTCAAGGAACGCCACGACTGGTCCTACAAACGGTGGGCTCGTGAAGTCTCGCTGGTCCTCGAACGTTTCGAGGCCCTGCTGTGGCCCGACCTGTTCATCGCGGGCGGTGGTATCAGCCGCAAGCACGAGAAGTGGATTCCGCTGCTGACGAACGACACTCCCGTGGTCCCGGCCGAACTACGCAATACAGCGGGGATCGTCGGCGCTGCATACGCTGCGAAAACAGGCGCGACTCCTTGAGTCCGACACATCCTCGGTCACAGGGATCGTTACAATGGTGCACAGCCGGCCGGAACCCGGCCTGATCCCGACAGACCTCTCCGCCGGAACACCTCTGGCGCGACGCCGCACTACCTCGTCACGAAAGGGCGTACGTGGCAGCCACCGACATCCACACCGCTGATTCACAGAAGGAATCGGCACCCGTCGCGGACGCTTCGGGCGCCGCTGACGCTACAGACACTGCGACACCCGCAGCAAAGCCACCGGCCAAGAAGGCCGCCGCGAAGAAGGCCCCCGCCAAGAAGGCCGCGGCGAAGAAGGCACCCGCCAAGAAGGCTGCCAAGAAGACCGCGGCGAAGAAGACCGCAGCCAAGGGCGGGAAGGCCGGGGACGACGAGTTCGACGGCGCGGGCGAACCGGAGCTCGAAGACATCGACGTCTCGGAAGGCGAACTGGTCGCCGACGACGCGTCGGTCGAAGACGACGAACCCAGCGAAAAAGACAAGGCGTCCGGCGACTTCGTCTGGGACGAAGAGGAATCCGAAGCCCTCCGTCAGGCGCGCAAGGATGCCGAGCTCACCGCCTCCGCCGACTCGGTTCGTGCCTATCTCAAGCAGATCGGCAAGGTTGCGCTCCTCAACGCCGAGGAGGAGGTCGAACTCGCCAAGCGCATCGAAGCAGGCCTCTACGCCACGTTCCGTCTGCAAGAACTCGCCGCGAAGGGCGAGAAACTCCCGGTGGCCCAGCGCCGCGACATGAACTGGATCTGCCGCGACGGCAATCGCGCCAAGAATCATCTTCTCGAAGCGAACCTTCGCCTGGTCGTCTCGCTCGCCAAGCGGTACACCGGTCGCGGCATGGCCTTCCTCGACCTCATCCAGGAAGGCAACCTGGGTCTCATCCGGGCCGTGGAGAAGTTCGACTACACCAAGGGCTACAAGTTCTCGACCTACGCGACGTGGTGGATCCGTCAGGCCATCACCCGCGCGATGGCCGACCAGGCCCGCACCATTCGCATCCCGGTGCACATGGTCGAGGTCATCAACAAGCTCGGTCGAATCCAGCGCGAGCTGCTCCAGGATCTGGGTCGCGAGCCCACGCCCGAAGAGCTTGCGAAGGAAATGGACATCACGCCGGAGAAGGTGCTGGAGATCCAGCAGTACGCGCGTGAACCCATTTCGCTCGACCAGACCATCGGCGACGAGGGCGACAGTCAGCTCGGCGACTTCATCGAAGACTCCGAGGCTGTCGTCGCAGTTGACGCCGTGTCGTTCACGCTGCTGCAGGATCAGCTGCAGTCCGTCCTCGAGACGCTCTCCGAGCGTGAGGCCGGCGTCGTCCGGCTGCGCTTCGGCCTCACCGACGGTCAGCCACGCACTCTCGACGAGATCGGCCAGGTCTACGGGGTGACCCGTGAACGCATTCGCCAGATCGAGTCGAAGACCATGTCGAAGCTGCGCCACCCGTCGCGGTCGCAGGTCCTGCGCGACTACCTCGACTAGTCACCTC
This sequence comes from Rhodococcus sp. F64268, assembly GCF_023015605.1. Classification (NCBI taxonomy): domain Bacteria; kingdom Bacillati; phylum Actinomycetota; class Actinomycetes; order Mycobacteriales; family Nocardiaceae; genus Rhodococcus; species Rhodococcus sp. F64268. The sequence goes on along the minus strand of NZ_JALKAI010000005.1, from coordinate 136,373 downwards.
GCCCGCCCCGGAGGCGGGCCGCGCTGTCCGAAAGGGGCGGAGGGACGTCGTCGTCCCTCCGCCCCTCCTCGCGAGAGCCGATCATACGGGTGCGAATCGTCCGTCGTCTCCCGGGCGATAGTCGACGACTTCCACGATCGCGTCGACCGGTAGCGGCCCGTACAGATGTGGAAACCTCATCGACTCGGGGTCCGTAGGCACACCCGGTTCGAACCGCACGTCGTCGATCAGTCGAGACGGGTCGATCCGGAGGAGAACAAGGTCCGTGCGGCCATGGAACAAGCGATTCGCTGGAAGGTGGACCTGATCGGGCGTCGACAGATGCACGAATCCCACCTCGGTCAGTGAAGGTGGTGTCACGGCGCCTTCCTCACGGGCACGGAACCACTCGTCGCGCGGGCAGATGTGCAGCAGAACTTCACTCATGCCCCATTGTTCGCATCGCCGGAGCGCGGACGATTCGTCGACGCGCCGTACCCGCTGCTGCGCTGTGAGCGAACAGCTGCGCCGGGGAGCACGAGAGCAGATCAGCAAACGCCCACGTCCTGGTGTTTCTCAGTGTCCATTCGTGAAACACAACACGAATGGACGATCAGGGGAACAACCCACGAACGCGAATCGTCTGTAAGAGTAGATCTACCGCGCTACCCCCGGCGCGGCGGACCAGACCCCAGGCGACCGTTGTCGAAGGTGGCCAGTTTGGAGGAGTCATGCCCGGTACGTTGACCACCCCGAAGTTGACCGCCGCCGACAGGTGCGATCGCTGCAACGCAGCCGCTCGCGTACGCGCTGTCCTTCCCACAGGCGGCGAACTGTTGTTCTGCGGTCATCACGCAAACGAACACACCGATCGGCTCCGTGAGCTCGGTGCCACGATCGTCACCGAGGCCGACGCCACCGTCTGATCCGCCGTCCGGAGCCTACGGTTCCGCGACTCGACCCCGCATACGGGCGACTACCTTTCGGTAGTCGCCCGTATCGTCGTTCATGGACGGTTTGTCGCCGACAGCAGGGGCGTCACCAGCTCCGCAGAATCGCGATGCGATCGCGCAACTGCTCGGCGCTCGCCATTGCGGTCGGCGGCCCACCGCACTGACGTCGCAGCTCCCCGTGGATCACGCCGTGTGGTTTACGAGTGCGGTGGTGCACGACCGCTACCAAGGAATTGAGTTCGCGCCGCAGCTGGGGCAGCTCATCGGCCGCAGCGATCCGTTCGGCCACCTGCTGCGGTGGACTCGGCGTCTGCTGGGCCGCAGGTTTGTCGAGCTGCTTCTCCTGTCTCTGACGCAGCAACGCTCTCATCTGGTCTGCATCAAGTAGCCCAGGCAGGCCGAGATAGTCCGCTTCCTCGTCGCTACCCGAGAACGTGGCAGTGCCGAAGGACGAACCGTCGTAGATCACCTGATCGAGCTCGGCCTCCGCACCGATCGAGGTATAGGCCTTCTCGTCCTCGCCCGGCTCGTCCTTCCTGCGATTGGCGTCGGCGAGCAGTTCGTCGTCGAAGCCTTCTTTGACTCGATGCGGTTTTCCCAGGACATGGTCGCGCTGTGCCTCGAGCTGACTGGCGAGTTCGAGCAGCACCGGTACCGACGGGAGGAACACACTGGCCGTCTCCCCCTTCTGCCTCGCACGCACGAAACGCCCGATCGCCTGAGCAAAGAACAGCGGAGTCGAGGCGCTGGTCGCATACACGCCGACGGCGAGCCTGGGGACATCGACTCCCTCGGACACCATTCGGACTGCCACCATCCACCGTTGGGTGCCCGCGCTGAACTCTGAAATACGCGACGATGCGGTGGGATCGTCGGAAAGGACGACGGCAGGCGGCTCACCCGTGAGGCGTTCGAGAGTCTTCGCATACGCACGAGCGACAGTCTGATCGGTCGCGATGACGAGGCCGCCCGCGTCCGGCATGCCGCCCGCGCGCAACTGCTCGAGGCGGGTGTTGGCGGCACCCAGCACGGCAGGCACCCAGTCACCCTCCGGGTCCAGCGCGGTACGCCAGGCGCGCGCCGTGTGCTCGGCGCTGAGCGGCTCACCGAGCCTGGCGGTGTATTCCTCCCCCGCACTGGTTCTCCACCTGGCTTCGCCGGAGTAGGCGAGGAACACGACCGGCCGGACGACGCCATCTGCAAGTGCATCGGAATATCCGTACGCGTGGTCGGCCTTCGATTGCATCAGGCCTTCCTCGTTCGGTTCGTACGTCACGAACGGAATGGCACTGTCGTCGCTACGGAACGGGGTGCCTGTCAGCGCCAGTCTGCGTGTCGCATCTCCGAACGCCTCGAGAATTCCCTCCCCCCAGCTCTTGGCGTCACCACCGTGGTGGATCTCGTCGAGGATGACCAGCGTGCGGCGCGCTTCGGTGCGAACACGGTGCTTGAACGGGTGGGAAGCGATCTGCGCATAGGTCACGACGACGCCCTGGTAGTCGCTCGAGGTCTGCCCTGTGGAGTTCGTGAAGTTCGAGTCCAGGGCGATGCCGAGTCGGGCCGCTGCGGACGACCACTGGTGCTTGAGGTGTTCGGTGGGGGCAACGACCGTGACCTGGTCGACGGTCCGGTCCTTCAACAGTTCCGACGCGACCCTCAGCGCGAATGTGGTCTTGCCCGCCCCCGGCGTGGCCACCGCGAGGAAATCGCGAGGTTTGGTGGCGAGGTACTTGGTCAGGGCGCGACGCTGCCATGCGCGCAGCTGTCCTCCGGGGGCGGAGGTCGTAGCTTGTCCGACGGTTTCAGTGCTCACCGGTTCTTCGTGCTCCTTGTCCGCTCAACTCCGGTCTGTGACGGCAGGACTGGCCAACCGATCACCGACCGCCATGCAGCCTATCGCCTCGGCCCCGCGATCGACGCCCCGAACCGCCAGGCCGACGACGAGGGAAAGTGACGGTCGTGACAGAATCCGAAGTACCGACAACCGCATGTGGTGCGCGCATCGCGGCGTGTCATCAGGAATGCTGGAAGTAGATGAACGCCACAGCTGTGCCCCACGTGCCCGGACCGCGCCGCATCGGGCGCGCGGTACGGGCGTGCGGTCGGGTCTTCGGTCACACTGCGCAGTCCGCGTGGGATCACTCGATCTTCAGCAAGGCCGCGACCGCCGCGTTCTGGCAGACCCTGTCGCTCCCCCCGCTACTCCTGGGACTGCTCGGCAGCCTCGGTTACGTGGGCGGATGGTTCGGACCCGACATTCCCAACATCATCGTGTCCAAGATCGTCACGTTCACACGCACCGCATTCAGCGACAGCGTCGTCGATGAGATCATCGCGCCGACGGTCTACGACGTGCTCAACCGTGGACGCGCGGATGTGATGTCATTGGGCTTTCTCCTGTCGCTCTGGGCAGGATCTTCGGCCGTCGCCACGTTCGTGGATTCGATCGTCGAGGCGCACGGGCAACAGGACCATCGTCACCCGGTCTGGCAGCGAGTGTTCGGTCTGCTGCTGTACGTGATGTTTCTCATCCTGGCGGTCATCACGTTGCCCTTGGTGGCACTGGGGCCGACGATGATCGGCCGATTGCTACCCCAGTCGTGGTACTCGGTGGGTTCGCAGATCGTCGACACCTTCTACTACCCGGCTGTCGGTCTGCTCCTGCTCATTGCCCTGACCACTCTGTACAAAGTGGCCTTGCCGAAGACTCTGCCGTGGCATCGCCTGCTCGGCGGAGCAGTACTCGCAGGGGCGTTCTTCATTCTCGCGAGCGCAGGCCTGCGCAGGTACCTGACCTGGATTGCCGAACACGGGTACACCTATGGCGCACTGGCCGCGCCCATTGCGTTCCTGCTGTTCACATTCTTCCTCGGCTTCGCGGTGGTGATCGGTGCCGAGTTCAATGCCACGATCCAGGAGATGTGGCCTGCGCGAGCAACACGGATCGAACAGTGGCGTGTGTGGCTCGCCGAGCAGGCGGACAAGCAGCCGTCGCCCGAGGAGGGTCCGGTCACCAACCTGACACGTCGGATCACCATGGCGAGTCCTATCCGGCTCACCGATCTTCTTCGTTCCGATCAACTGCCCGGCTACGACGACGCGTGTCCGTCCGACGAAGGTGGGCCCGACACATGCCCGGTCGACAGGCCGGATCCCTCCGGAGGATCCAGGCACGACGAAACGGCCGAGGAGGCATCGAGCACCTCGGCCGATGGTGGTCCGGTTTCGCCGCGAGGACCGGGGGCAGTGGAGCGTGAGTCCCTGACCCGACTTCCTCAGTCGCCCTTGCGCAGGCCCTCGTAGACCTTCTTGCACTCGGGGCACACCGGCGAACCAGGCTTCGGCGACATGGTCACCGGAAAGACCTCACCACACAGTGCAACAACGTGGGTCCCCATGACGGCGCTCTCTGCGATCTTGTCCTTCTTCACGTAGTGGAAGAACTTGGGGGTGTCGTCGCTGGTGGTTTCGTCGGTGGTGGTATCCGGCCGTTCCTTGATATCCGTGCTCACGTGTCCATGATGCCGCACCGCACCCCCGGACCGGTATGTGCATTCGATCTATGGGCGTGGGAAAGTAGTAGATATGGCACGAACACCTGGTTTCGGCGGATCCCACGAGAGCGGATCGCCCGATAACCCGGTCCTGATCACGGAGGCGGAGGCGTCTCTCGAGGACCAGCACCGAGCGCGGGTCCGTAAGTACATGACCTTGATGGCTTTCCGCATTCCCGCCCTGATCCTGGCAGCCATCTCGTACGGCGTGTGGGCGAACCCGTGGATCGCGATGGCGATCATCGGGCTCTCGATCCCCCTGCCGTGGATCGCGGTGCTCATCGCGAACGACCGGCCGCCACGACGCAAGGATGAGCCGAGCCGCTGGGACAGCAGGCACAGGGAACTTGCGGCGCTCGAGCGATCCGAGCATCGCGTCATCGACGGCTGACCGGACCGGCCGACCGACGTTCGGCGCACGCACAGACATCACGGACATTCGGCGCGGGGGTGGGCACCGGGCCCACCTGTACACGCGGCTGCGAGAATGCTTCCGTGGACCGCGACCTACTTCTGTCGATCTGCCCCTCCCTGCGCACTGCGTTGATCCGGTGTCGCTATGACATCGACAGCGTGCGTGAACTCCTGGGCGCGGAAGCTCACGCCGCGTTGGGGCGCAGCGAACCGGTCGCCGCACGGCGTGCCTCGCGTGGCGCGGGTGATCTCGGTGTGCTCGTGCGGCTGTTCCTTTTACAGGACACCTGCCCGGCCGACGAGGTCGCCGCGGCACTTGCACCTCTGAATCTCGACGACGCGATCGCCTCCGGTCTGCTCGAACGTGACGCGGACGGTGTGCGGTCGGCGCTGGATCTGCGGCCGCTGGACGCCGGCGGGGGCAACCTCTGGGTTCTGTCGGACCTCGACGGTGCGCTTCGACCCAGCCCTACTCGTCCTGATCATGTGCTGGGCGTCGGCCAGGCATCGCTCTCGTTGTTGCAGGCCACTCCCACCGACCCGGTGGGTTCCGCACTCGATCTCGGCACCGGGTGCGGCGTCCAGGCGATCCACGCGACCGAGTACGCCGATACCGTGACCGCGACCGACATCACACCGCGCTGCCTGACACTGGCCGCGGCCTCCGCCGCGCTGAACGAACTGGACCTCGAACTTCTCGAAGGCTCGTGGTTCGAACCCGTTGCCGGCCGCCGCTTCGACCGAATCGTCGCGAACCCTCCGTTCGTGGTGAGCAGCGGCCAGGTCGAGCACAGCTACCGTGATTCCGGTCTCGATCTCGACGGCGCGAGCAAGCTGATGATCTCGCAGAGCGTCGACCACCTGAATCCGGGCGGGACCGCGTCCATCCTGGCGTCGTGGGTTCATATCGAAGGCCAGGACTGGCGAGCACGCGTCGCGTCGTGGTTACCGGCCCACGGTGTGGATGCATGGATCGTGCAGCGTGACGTGGCTGATCCGGCTCTGTACATAGGGACCTGGCTCCGCGATGGCGACGCCGACCAGCGCGACCCGGCAGTCGCGGGACGCGCCGAGGAGTGGTTCGACCATTTCGCACGCAACTGCGTCGAGGGTGTCGGCTTCGGGTTCGTCTATCTGCGTCGCACGGATGAGCCGTCGGATGTGCTGGCCGAGGACCTGCGCCATGCCTTCACCGATGCGCTCGGGCCGGAATCGATCGACTATTTCGCACGCCTCCAGTGGTTACGCGACCACGATCTCCTCGAATCTCGGTTCCAGGTACGCGACGACACTGCACTCGAGCGCGTCTTCCTCCCCGGCGAGGAAGGCTGGAATCAGGTTGTCACCCGGGTGCATCGCGGGGGCGGCCCCGCGTGGCAGCACGAACTGGACGACCTGGCAGCTGCCCTGCTCGGCGGCCTGCGTTCCGATGGCCTCCCCCTGGGCGATCTGGTCTCACTGCTCTCCGCGGCCCACGGTGAGGACGAGGACGAGTTGGCGGCGATGGCGGTGCCTCTGATGCAGGGACTCGTCCGTCACGGTCTCGTCACGCCGGTATAGATCCGAGCGGGCGGGGCAGTTCCCGCAACGGCGCCCCTTCCCCGATCTCTCAGCAACTTCTCAGACGAGCTACCAGGTTCGCGCAGGTCGCAGCACTGCGGCTCGGAAACCGGCGGGAACTTTCCCAGGTGACCCGAGCGTTGAACCCTGTGAGACACCACCGATGAGGAGGCACGTCATGGCACGCCCCGCAACAACCGCTCGAGTCAATTCCGACCTCGACAATCAAAGTCCCGCCGCCGATCTTGTGCGCGTTTATCTGAACGGCATCGGAAAGACGGCATTGCTGACCGCAGCGGACGAGGTAGAACTGGCAAAGCGGATCGAGGCCGGCCTTTATGCCAAGCACGTGCTCGAGACCAAAAAGCGTCTCTCACCTGCAAAGAAGCGCGACCTTGCGATCGTCGTACGCGAAGGCCAGGCAGCTCGTAGTCATCTACTCGAAGCGAACCTGCGGCTCGTGGTGTCGCTGGCCAAGCGCTACACCGGACGCGGCATGCCCCTGCTCGACCTGATCCAGGAAGGCAACCTCGGTCTCATCCGAGCGATGGAGAAGTTCGACTACGCAAAGGGCTTCAAGTTCTCGACCTACGCCACGTGGTGGATCCGTCAGGCAATCACCCGCGGTATGGCCGATCAGAGCCGCACGATCCGCCTTCCGGTCCATCTCGTCGAGCAGGTCAACAAGCTTGCCAGGATCAAGCGGGAACTGCACCAGCAGCTCGGACGCGAGGCCACCGACGAAGAACTCTCGGAAGAATCCGGCATTCCGGTCGCGAAGATCGCTGACCTGCTCGACCACAGCCGCGACCCGGTGAGCCTGGACATGCCGGTCGGAAGCGACGAAGAAGCACCTCTGGGCGACTTCATCGAGGACGCCGAGGCGACCTCCGCGGAGACCGCCGTGATCGCCGGACTCCTGCACAGCGATGTCCGCAGCGTTCTCGGAACCCTCGACGAGAGGGAGCAGCAGGTCATCCGCCTCCGGTACGGGCTGGACGACGGCCAGCCGCGCACTCTCGACCAGATCGGCAAGTTGTTCGGTCTCTCGCGCGAGCGCGTACGGCAGATCGAGCGTGAAGTGATGGGCAAACTCCGCGAGGGCGAGCGCGCCGAACGCCTCCGCGCCTACGCAAGCTGACCGGGCGCGTCAGCTTCAGCGATCCCCGAGAGCCGGGCTGGGTTCTCGGGGATCGTGCTGTCGGCAGGTTGCTCGCTCCGGTCACCGCAGCCGGCGCGGGCCCAGGTCGAGAGGATGCTGCGATTCCGGGCCGATCCGCAGGTGCGCGTCGGTGAGCTCGGCACCGACCGGCGACGCCAGCACCGGTTCGCATACGAGCTCACGAACCTCGGGCAGGTCGTCGGCAAGCGCGGAAATGCGCTGGACGATATCGACGAGTGCGGCGCGATTCGCCGGTGCAGCATTGCGGTAGCCGGTCAGTAGCGGCGCCGCCTTGGGTGCGTCGATCAGTTCGACGGCTTCGTCCTCGGTCAGCGGCAACACCTGGTAGGCGCGGTCACCCAGCAGGTCGGAGATCACGCCTGCGACTCCGAAGGAGATCAACGAACCGAACGAGGGGTCGTCCTGTACCCGAATCGCGCATCCGATGCCCTTGGTCGCCATCTTCTGCACATGAAGCAGCGGCTCCCCGGACACCGCAGCGAGGTCCCGGTAGGCGAAACGAACCGAATCGGCGTCGACGAGGTCGAGCCGGACCCCGGTCAGATCGGGCCGGTGTCGCCATTGGGCCCCGGTCGCCTTGACTGCCACCGGAAAGCCGATCTCGTGGGCTGCTGCGATCGCCTCGTCCTCGGTGGTCACCGACCGGAAGGTGGCGATGTGCACGCCGTAACACGAGAGCAGCAATGCGGTCTCGGTGTCGGACAGGTAGCGGCCGCCGGGCGTGGTGTCGAGCCAGCCGTCGACGAGAGCACGGGCACGCTCCGGGTCGATCCCCGCGGGACGGACAACCTGCGACTGGGGGCGAGACCGCCACTTGGCATACCGCCACGCACGTGCAAGAGCTGTCGCGGCCCGTTCGGGACCCGGGTACGAGGGTACCGACCCCCGGGCCGGATTGCCCTCTTCATCTCGGACCGCGAGAACATCAGGGATGCCCTCGGTCGCAAGGAATGTCGTGACCACCGGCTTCTCCGCACCCGCCACTGCATCGCGCAGTGCTTGCGCGTAGGGCTCGACCGTCACCGCAACCGGGGGAACGAACACGGCGATGACCGCATCGATCTCCGGTGCCCCGAGCGCCCGGGCCACCGCTTCCGCGAACCCTTCCGGGGTCGCCTGCGCGCCGAGATCCACTGCGTCGGCGGGCTTGAGGCCCTGCCCTCTCGCCGCATCCACGGCGAGCACCCCGAGCGCTGTGGAATTACCCACGACCGCGACCCGCGGTCCGGCGGGTAGCGGTTGATAGCTGAACAACAACGCCGAATCGAACAGTTGCGCAATGGATTCGACCTGAACAACGCCGGCCTGCTCGAACAGGTGACGCACAATTGCGTCGTCCATCTCCCCGGTACGGGCCTCGAGCACCGGAGGTACCGCATGCCGGCCGGATTTGACCGCCACGATCGGCTTGCTTCGCGCGACCCGGCGGGCGATGCGCGAGAACTTACGTGGGTTGCCGAAGCTCTCGAGGTAAAGGAGTACCACCTCGGTAGCAGGGTCGGTGTCCCAGTACTGCAACAGGTCGTTGCCAGACAGATCGGCGCGGTTTCCCGCAGACACGAACGAGGACAAGCCCACTCCGGTCTTGGCGGCTTCGTCGAGAATCGCGATGCCCAACGCACCCGACTGACAGAAGAACCCGACATTGCCCGCGGCGGGCAGTATGGGGGCGAGCGTCGCATTCAACCGGAACGCCGGATCGTTGTTGGCGACTCCGAGGGCGTTCGGGCCGATCAATCGCATCCCGTGTGCACGCGCGGCATGCGCCAGGCGGCGCTCCGCGTCGCGTCCCTCGGGTCCGGTCTCGCCGAATCCGGACGACACGACGAGTAGCGCTTTGACGCCTTTCGCGAGGCAGTCGTCGAGGACCGCGTCGATCGATTCGGCGGGAACCGCGGCGATCGCCAGGTCGATCTCGTCCGGGATGTCGCGCACTGTCGGATAAGCTCGCACGCCCCGCACCGACCGGTGTTCGGCGTTGACCGGATAGACCGGTCCGGTGAATCCGCTGCGCAGCATGTTCACCAGGACGGCGTTGCCGACTTTCCGGCTGTCGGTGGAGGCACCGATCACCGCGACGCTTCCCGGACTCAGAATGTTGCGGACGCTACGAGCTTCAGCGGCACGCTCGCGCGCATTGCGCACCGAGACGAGTGCCTCCGTGGGGTCGATGTCGAACTCCAACCGCACCACACCGCCCTCGAAACTGCGGCTGACCTGATACCCGGCCTCACGGAAGACCGAGATCATGTGGCGGTTCTCTGCGAGGACCTCGGCGACGAAACGACGGAGTCCGTTCTCCGCGGCAGCGCCGGCGAGGTGTTCGAGCAGAATGGGCCCCAGCCCGCGACCTTGATGCGAGTCCGACACGGTGAATGCGACTTCGGCGGACAGACCGTCCCCCTCGGACGACAGTCCTTCGTAGCGACCGACTGCGATGATCTCGTCTCCGAGCATCGCCACGAACGCCACCCGCTTGCGATGGTCGACGACGGTGAAATTGAACAGATCGCGCTTCGAGATCGTCGGGTAGGGACCGAAGTATCGGAGATACCGCGTCCGTTCGGACAACTTGCCGTGGAATTCGACGATCTTGTCGGCGTCTTCCGGAACGATCGGCCGCAGATGGACGACACCACCATCGGAAGCCAGCACATCGGCAACCCAGTGGCGGGGATAATCACGCGCGACCGCCAGTGCCCGTTCGCGCTCGGGGTCGGCAGTCGCATCGGGCGTGCGAGGCGATTCCTCCCCCGCATGTACCTGCGTGCTCTCCGAGTCAGTCACGAGGGTCCTCCGGGTCCAGTCCGAGAAGCGGGAAGCAGGCGCGGCGCGTAGCGATGATCGCGGAATCGATTCGGGTCAGCGCTCGATCGAGTGACGCAACGCCGGTTTCGGGTGTACCACCGGGACCGTCCCACGCCAGATACGACAGGTCCGCCCCTTCGCCCATTTCTGTGGGGAGTTCGACTCCGCGCGCCATGGCGCCGACACGATCGCGCCAGTCGTCGGGAACCTTTGCGGTGAGGTCGATCTCACGGTCGAGCGCCGCGGCGATCAGATGTGTCCACGAACGTGGTACAACCCGGACCAGGCCGTATCCTCCCCCGCCCAATGCAAGCCAACGTCCTTCGCAGTACCGGTCGGCGAGGTCGCGCATCGCGAGATACGACGCACGTTGCCCGTCGACGGTGAGCGACAGATCGGCCAGCGGGTCTTCGCGGTGACTGTCGGCCCCGCACTGGCTGATGAGGATCTGCGGGCGGAACGCGGCGATCGCGCCGGGCACGACGGCCTGGAACGCCCGCAACCACAAGGAATCGACCGTGCCGGGTAGTACAGGAAGATTGATGGCGGTGCCTTCGGCGGCACCGGCCCCGACCTCACTCGACCAACCGGTGTTCGGCCACAGGGTCGCGGGATGCTGATGGATCGAGACGGTCAGCACACGCGGGTCGTCCAGGAATGCGTGCTGGACCCCGTCGCCGTGGTGAGCATCCACATCGACATAGGCGATGCGATCGTAACCCTGATCGAGCAACCACGAGATGGCGATCGCCGCGTCGTTGTAGACACAGAATCCGGCGGCCCAGTCGGCCATCGCGTGGTGCATGCCGCCGCCGATACTCACCGCCCTGCGGGTCCGGCCGGATGCGATCTCCCGGGCAGCGGCCAGGGTGCCGCCCGCCAGTGTGGCGCTCGCCTCGTGCATCTTGGGAAAGATGGGATTGTCTTCGGTGCCCAAACCGTGCGGTGTGTCCGCCGGAGGTTCCGATCCGGCGGGCGCAGATCCGGCCTTCTTGACAGCATCGACATAGCCGGATGTGTGGATGCGAAGGAGATCAGCATCGTCCGCAGGGTCCGGACGCACCGTTTCGACGCCCTCGAGCAGCCCGATGCTGCGTGCGAGTGCCATCGTCAGGTCGAGCCGGGTCGGGTTCATCGGGTGGCTCGGACCCCACCGATAGTCGAGGTAATCGGGGCTCCAGACCACCACACGGTCGCCGCCCAGATGTGTCGAACCGCCTGCCGCGGTGGAGCTCGTGGTCATGAACACAGACGCTACTTGCCCGCCCCGGGTCACGCGAGCATCGGACCTCACCCACCACCTGAACGCCACGGTTAGAATCGGGCGCAGACGAAGGGGTGTGAGAGTGAAGGACCTGGTCGATACAACGGAGATGTATCTCCGGACGATCTACGACTTGGAGGAGGAAGGTGTGGTGCCCCTGCGGGCACGCATTGCCGAACGCCTCGAACAGAGCGGTCCGACGGTCAGTCAGACCGTCGCCCGCATGGAACGCGACGGACTGCTGCGCGTCGCGGGTGATCGTCATCTGCAGTTGACGGAGAAGGGACGGGATCTCGCCGTGTCCGTCATGCGTAAGCACCGCCTCGCAGAGCGGTTGCTCGTCGATGTGATCGGACTCGACTGGGAGAATGTGCATGCCGAGGCGTGCCGCTGGGAACATGTGATGAGCGAGGAGGTGGAACGCCGACTCGTCGAAGTACTGAACAATCCGACCACTTCGCCGTACGGCAACCCGATCCCCGGGCTCGCAGAACTGGGTCTCGACAAGGCTGCCGTCTCGGACGAGAAACTGGTCCGTCTGACGGAGATTCCGAGCGGGCAGCCCACCGCGGTCGTCGTGCGCAGACTCGCCGAGTACGTCCAGTCGGATCCAGAAGTGATCGCTCGCCTGCGTGAGGCGGGCGTCGTGCCCGACGCACGCGTTACAGTCGAGACGCGTCCGGGTTCGGTGATGATCACCGTCACCGGCCACAACACATTCGAGCTTTCCGACGAGATGGCCCATGCCGTGCAGGTGAAGCAGGTCTGATGCCGGGCCTCTTCCACCGGGCCGGTGGGCCGGTGGAAGAGGAGACCCAGCGTGAAACTTCTGGTGACCGGCGGCGCCGGTTATGTGGGCAGCGTATGCAGCACCGTGTTGCTCGAGCGTGGCCACGACGTGGTCGTCGTCGACGATCTGTCCACCGGCAACGCCGATGCCGTGCCGTCGGGCGCCGAGTTCGTTCACGGTGATATCGCCGATGTCGCCGCGGAGATACTGGGCTCCGGAGGTAGTTCACCCCGATTCGACGGCGTTCTCCATTTCGGTGCGCAATCGCTCGTAGGAGAATCGGTCGAGTTCCCCGAGAAGTACTGGCAGGGCAACGTCGTATGCACACTCGCACTGCTCGAAGCGATGCGATTGTCGGGCACGCCGCGGCTTGTCTTCTCGTCCACCGCAGCGACCTACGGTGAGCCCGAGCAGGTACCGATCACCGAGGATGCTCCCACCCGGCCCACGAATCCGTACGGTGCCTCCAAACTGGCAATCGATCACGCGATCTCCTCGTACGCCCACGCGCACGGGATCGCCGCGACCAGTCTGCGCTACTTCAATGTGGCCGGCGCATACCGGGGCGCCGGGGAGAATCGTGTCGTCGAGACACACCTGATCCCACTCGTCCTTCAGGTCGCCCTGGGGCAACGCGAGCGCATCTCGGTGTTCGGCACGGATTGGCCGACCAAGGACGGCACCGCGATCCGCGACTACATCCATGTCAAGGACCTTGCCGACGCACACGTGCTGGCGCTGTCGAAGGCAACTGCGGGAGCGCACCGCATCTACAACCTCGGGAGCGGTGAGGGCTTCACCGTGCGCGAGGTCATTTCGTCGTGCGAGCGGATCACCGGGCTTCCGATCGCCGCTGCCGATGCACCACGACGCGCCGGTGATCCTGCCGTGCTGATCGCTTCGAGTGCGCGCGCGATCGACGAACTCGGTTGGAAACCCGAGCACACAGACCTCGACGAGATCGTCGCGGACGCCTGGGAATTCATGCGAAATCTCGGTGATCGCGCGCACGCCGCCCGTACCTGATCATTCGGGCGGTCCGGGCAAGGGCAGCACCACACCCAGTCGCGCTGCGATCTCGTAGCCGGTGTCGGCAAGACCACGAACGGCTTCGGGACGCAGCCCGGCCTGCAACGCCTGGTCGAGAAGATCCGAAAGACGGTGTCGCGGATTCGATTCCAGGGCCACTCCGAGCGCGACGCCCGCGAATGCACCGTCACCTCGTACGTAGGCACTGAAGGCGACGAGTGCAGCAGCGTCGGCTCGTTCCGGATCCGGCAAGGCACGAGCAAGCTCGACCCACATACGCTCGGCGAGGCGCGCCTGCACCCCCGCCGCCAGTGCGAGGGTCGCGTCACGGACCGTCGGATTCTCAAGGAGTACGGCCACTTCGGCGTATTCCTGGGCGCGGAGTTCCGCCCCGTCACCGAATGCCTCGAGATGGCCGAGCAGTGTTTCGAGTTCCATTCGGTCTGCACGGGCGGAACCGCCGGCGCGTGCAGCGCGCTCGTACGCCAGGTCGCGGGCATCGATCACATCGTCGATGCATTGGCCCACTCGCCTGCGATGCTCCGGCGCGGACGGAGCGAGCAGTGCGTCGAGTTCGTCCCGCGACCGCCGGATCGGACTCCCACCGAAAACTCGTGTGGCGGCAACCACCGAACTCTCGGGATCGGGGATCGTCCCGTTCACATTGCCTTCCGGTGTGAACCACACGCGCCCACGGGCGATTTCGGGGGTGGCATGCACACCGGCCACTTCGATGCCGGACAGTGCGAGCTCTTCGGCGAGTTCCTCGACCAGACGCACTGCAGCAGCGGAGCCGGGGCAGTGGGGATGGTCGAGCCGGTCGTCGACGAGCACCACCAGTACGGCGCGTGCTCCTTCGCGGACGCAGACCGTGCAGAACCGCTCGAACGCGGCGCTCATCGGTGCAGGAATCGGTTCGTCGGTCCGCGGAAGCAGGAGGTCGTGGCGCATAACGGCGCCGATCGCGTCGCTTCTCCTATCGCTGTTGGATGATCGCTGTGCGGGAGAGAGGCTCAATACGAGAATCGAGCGCGCCGGATGGAAGCCGAGCATGGCCGGCACTGCGGCGAGCAGTTCGCCGATGTCCGACAGGTGCAGTGGCTGCGAGGATGAGGTCGATGCGGTCATGCCCAGCACGATCCATGGTCACGGCGACCGAGATCGGGTCTCGGACGTGGAATCCGCAAATCTGTGGATGGATGAGGCGGCTGTGGACAATCCGGGCAGCGCAACCTCGTGCCGGGCGCTGACACAGCTGGCAGTGTCAGCGCAGACTGATACGCTCCGGCCGCGAGTGGTCGGCAAACCTCTTCACGAGATCCCTCGCTCAATCTCCGAAGGCATACACCACCGCATTGTGGAAGACGATGTCCAGGGCATCGCGGTCGACCTCACGACGATCGAAGGTCATGTAGGTCACCAGGACCCTGGCATCTCCGAGCTGGGCGCCGCGGGTCTCCATCGACTGGACCAGCCGGCGATCGTCTCCCGAAACCACCGTGCGTGTGTATGCGACGGTCCGGACGCCCCCCATCGGCGGAAGCGGCTCCGGCGCGGCGACGGTGGTGACGGTGGCGGTCACCCCACTGTCGGTGGCATCGACCTCGCTGCACTCTCCGAGGTGCTTCCTCAGTTCGGGGAGTGTGGGTGCCGGCACCACCACTTCGACGCTGATCGTGGCCCGCCCGTCCTCGGAGGTCCCCACGGCCATTGCGGTTTCGTCGGGGCCGTAATTCTGCGGGAGCGGGAGACATCCGGGCGGTTCCACCTTCGCGCCGACGGGGATCCCTGCCAGGTCCGGCGCGGCCTGCGCCACTGCAGAGGGAGGCAGCGTCACCGCCGGGTACGAGGCGGGGAACTTCTCCGGGGGCAGCAGAAGCGCAGCCGGCAACGATCGGTCCAGGGCGGGGTCGGAGATCCCGGACACGTCGATCGTCCGCGAGGCAGTTCTGGGCAACGCGGTGCCTGCCACTGTCGTCGAGCACCCTGTCACAGTGGCGATCAGTGCCGCGCACATGACCATGCGACCGACGTACCGGTCGCGCCGCCGACGAACTGCGTTCACGGCCACCCGAACCTCCGCTGTTCCCGTTCATCGGGGCAGAACACCCCGTCGAGCGCTGTTCTCGGTTCAATTAGACTCGAACACCACCATGCCACGCCGGTGCGCCACCGGGCAGAAGGCTATGACGACGTGATCGGAGTGGTTCGGATATGGACGAACAGTCCCGGATGTACGAGCTGGAGTTTCCCGCGCCTCGCTTGACCTCGGCCGACGGACAGGGGCCTGTGTTGGTGCACGGGCTGGAGGGCTTCTCCGATGCCGGACACGCTGTGCATCTGGCCACCACTCATCTCCGGGAGCAGCTCGAGACGGAGGTCGTCGCTTCCTTCGCCATCGATGAACTTGTCGACTACCGTTCACGGCGGCCCATGATGACGTTCGAATCGGATCACTTCTCCGACTACGCGGCGCCCGAACTCAACCTGTATGCGCTCGTCGACAACGCGGGCACTCCGTTCCTGTTGCTCGCAGGTACCGAGCCGGATCTGAAATGGGAGCGCTTCATCACGGCGCTCCGCATTCTGGCGGAGCGATTCGGGGTCCGACGCACGATCGGCCTAAATTCGATCCCCATGGCGATCCCCCACACCCGTCCGCTGGGCGTGACCGCCCATTCGACGAACAAGGATCTCATCGCCGATCATCACCGGTGGTCCGGTCAACTGCAGGTTCCGGCGGGCGCGTCGTCCTTGCTCGAGTTCCGGATGGCTCAGCACGGACACGAGGCTGTCGGATTCTCGGTGCATGTTCCGCACTATCTGGCGCAGACCGACTACCCCGCTGCCGCCGAGTCGCTGTTGATCAACGTCGCGGAGGTCGGAAATCTCGATCTTCCGCTCGGAGCGTTGGGGGAGGCTGCCGCGCGCGTTCGCGAGCAGGTCGACGAGCACATCGAAGGCAACGAGGAGGTGCTGTCCGTCGTGCGCGCCCTCGAACGCCAGTACGACAGCTACGTGGCAGCGCAGGAGCAACAGTCCACTCCGCTGCCGACCGACGAAAGCCTGCCCAGCGGGGACGAGCTGGGGGCCGAGTTCGAACGATTCCTCGCCGAGTACGAGCGCAAGGACGGTGACACGGACTCCGACTCCTGACGCTCCGGCTCCCGGCCTGTCCAGGAATCGACTCGGCACGAATTCGGTGCGGCCGGTTCCAGGGAGGGCTCGGTAGCGCTGCAGCCGCGTTACATACCGGTCACGATCCTCATTGCCGACGTCACATACAGAAAGTATGCTCGCCCGGCATGCAAGGGTAGGCAAGCAAGGATCAGCTCCCGAGCCAGACAGGAGACCGGCCGGCTGCAACCCGTGGATACGGCAGGAGAGGCTGATGGCTACATCGCGACCGCGCACATTGCGCCCGGTTCCCGATTCGGAACCTCGGATGGTCTTCCGGACCGTTCACGGGTACCGGCGTGCCTTCCGCCTCGCGGGCAACGGTCCGGCCCTGGTGTTGATCCACGGCATCGGCGACAATTCGTCCACTTGGCTCGACGTCATTCCCCACCTTGCGAAGAAGTACACGGTCATTGCCCCCGACCTGCTCGGCCACGGCCGTTCCGACAAGCCTCGCGCCGACTATTCCGTCGCCGCATATGCCAACGGCATTCGCGACCTCCTCGCGGTGCTCGGTGTCGAACGGGCCACGATCATCGGCCACTCCCTCGGCGGCGGGGTTGCAATGCAGTTCGGCTACCAGTTTCCCGAGATGGTGGAACGGCTCGTGCTCGTGTCGTCCGGTGGCGTCACCAAGGACGTCCATCCGGCACTGCGGCTCGCATCCCTGCCCGGGGTGAGTGAATTACTCAGACTGCTCAGAATTCCCGGAGCAGTGCCCGCGGTCAGGGTCGTGGGCACCATCCTCGGTCAAATCCACGGCTCGCCGCTACGGCCCGGAGCCCTACTCCACGACACGAGCGATCTCGTGCGGATCCTCTCCGGTCTGCCGGATCCGACCGCATACGAGGCATATCTGCGCACCTTGCGTGCGGTGGTCGACTGGCGTGGTCAGGTGGTGACGATGCTCGATCGTTGCTATCTCACCGAGGATGTCCCGGTGCAGCTGATCTGGGGTGATCAAGATGGTGTGATCCCCGTCGGACACGCACACCTCGCGCACTCGGCCATGCCCGGGTCGCGACTCGAGATATTCCACGGTTCGGGGCATTTTCCGTTCCGGGACGACCCGATCCGGTTCCTGCGGGTGATCGAGGACTTCCTCGATTCCACAACACCGCTCAAGTTCGACGAAGAGCAGTGGCGGCAGCTGCTGCTCACGGGACTGCGCGAATCCCGCATCACCGGTGGTCCGGCGACACGCACAGCCGTCCTCGGCGCAATGGGATCGGACGAACGCAGCGCGACGTAGAGCCGGCCGGCGTTCCGACTAGCCTGGAGCGGTGCTGCTTCCGGATCTGATACCCGAC
This sequence comes from Rhodococcus sp. F64268, assembly GCF_023015605.1. NCBI lineage: Bacteria > Bacillati > Actinomycetota > Actinomycetes > Mycobacteriales > Nocardiaceae > Rhodococcus > Rhodococcus sp. F64268. Next base: position 118,352 of record NZ_JALKAI010000005.1, on the reverse strand, counting down.
CCTGTCGACGACGACTCTCTTTTCGACGCGTTCACCTCCTGGACGACGGACCGGGGTATCACGCTCTATCCGGCGCAGGAAGAGGCGTTGATGGAGCTCGTCTCCGGCGCCAACGTGATCCTCGCGACCCCTACCGGCTCGGGGAAATCGATGGTCGCGCTCGGCGCTCATTTCCACGCATTGGCCACCGGAAAACGGACCTTCTACACGGCACCGATCAAGGCGCTCGTGAGTGAGAAGTTCTTCGCATTGTGCGATGTGTTCGGTGCCGACCTCGTCGGGATGATGACCGGCGACGCGTCCGTCAACTCTGGGGCTCCGATCATCTGCGCGACCGCCGAGATCGTCGCCAATCTCGCGTTGCGCGAGGGAGCGAACTCCGACATCGGCCAGGTCGTCATGGACGAGTTCCATTTCTATTCGGAACCCGAACGCGGCTGGGCATGGCAGGTACCGCTCGTCGAACTTCCGAATGCGCAGTTCCTGCTGATGTCGGCGACACTCGGCGACGTCACGTTCCTGAAGAACGATCTCACGCGGCGAACCGGGCGGCCCACCGTTGAAGTCTCGGGTTCGGAACGCCCCGTTCCCCTGACCTTCTCGTACTCTCAGGTGCCGATCGGCGAGGCCATCGAAGAACTCGTCACCACCCATCAGGCCCCGGTCTACGTGGTGCACTTCACACAGGCTGCCGCGCTCGAGCGGGCACAGGCCCTCACCAGCGTCAACATGTGTTCCAAGGACGAGAAATCAGCCATCGCCGACGCCCTGGGCGGATTCCGGTTCACCACCGGATTCGGCAAGACACTCTCACGGCTGGTCCGGCACGGAATCGGCGTTCACCACGCGGGCATGCTGCCCAAATACCGACGATTGATCGAGAAGCTCGCGCAGGACGGCCTCCTCAAGGTGATCTGCGGTACCGACACTCTGGGCGTCGGTATCAACGTGCCGATCCGCACGGTTCTGCTGACAGGGCTGACCAAGTACGACGGCACCCGCACGCGGCAGCTCAAGGCGCGGGAGTTCCACCAGATCGCGGGGCGTGCCGGACGGGCAGGCTACGACACGATGGGAAGCGTCGTGGTCCAGGCACCCGAGCACGAGATCGACAACATCCGCGCACTCGCCAAAGCCGGCGAGGATCCCAAGAAACGACGCAAGGTGCAGCGCAAGAAAGCACCCGAAGGATTCGTTTCCTGGGGACAGGGCACCTTCGACAAACTCATCGCCGCGTCGCCGGAGCCCCTGCAGTCCCGGTTCGCGGTGAGCAACTCGATGCTTCTCAACGTCATTGCGCGACCCGGCAACTGCTTCGACGCGATGCGTCACCTCCTCGAAGACAACCACGAACCGCGGCCTGCGCAACGAAAACACATTCTCAAGGCGATTTCGCTGTACCGCGGTCTGTTGCAGGCAGGGGTCGTGCAGCAGCTCGACGAGCCCGATCAGGACGGGCGCATGGCGCGCCTGACCGTCGATCTGCAACGGGACTTCGCACTGAATCAGCCGCTGTCACCGTTTGCGCTGGCCGCGATCGAGCTGCTCGACATGAAATCGACCACGTACGCCCTCGACGTGGTGTCGGTGATCGAATCCACCCTCGACAACCCCCGCCAGATCCTGATGGCTCAGCAGCATGCGGCACGTGGCGAAGCGGTCGCCGAGATGAAGGCCGACGGCATCGAGTACGACGAGCGGATGGAACTGCTCGAGGAGGTCACCTGGCCCAAGCCGCTCGTGGAGCTCCTCGAGCCCGCATTCGAGACCTACCGTGGCGGACACCCATGGGTCTCCGAGTTCCCCTTGTCACCGAAGTCCGTCGTGCGCGACATGATCGAGCGCGCGATGACATTCGCGGAGCTGGTCAGCCACTACGGACTGGCGCGGTCCGAAGGCCTGGTACTCCGGTATCTCGCCGACGCGTACCGGGCACTGCGGCAGACAGTTCCCGATTCCGCGCGCACCGAGGAACTCGAGGACATCACGGAGTGGCTCGGGGAGCTGATCCGGCAGGTCGATTCATCTCTGCTCGACGAATGGGAGTCGCTCACCAACCCCGGCGCAGAATCCGACGATCAGCAGATCGCATTCGGTGCCGATACACCGCGACCGCTCTCGGCGAACACTCGCGCGTTCCGGGTGATGGTGCGCAACGCGATGTTCAAGCGCGTCGAACTCGCATCACGACGTCGCTGGAACGATCTTGCCGACCTCGGTGACGGCCTCGACGCGGAAGACTGGTCGGATCTGCTCGAGCTCTTCTTCGACGAGTACGACGAGATCGGCACCGGCCCCGATGCGCGCGGACCGCTGTTGTTCTCGGCCGAGATGGGCTCCGAAGTGTGGCGCGTGCGCCAGACGCTGGCGGATCCGCAGGGTGATCACGGTTGGGCGCTGATCGGTGAGGTCAACCTCGCCGAGTCGGATGCCGCGGGCGAGGTCGTCTTCGACGAGTTCGAGATCGTCGAAGGCTGAGAGCGGAGACGAGACCGGTACCCTGGTTCCGGTGAACGATGAGCCCGCTGCGGCGTTTCGCCTGTCCTACGTCCCCGGCGTGACCCCGGCCAAATGGGTTCGGGTGTGGAAGGAACGGATTCCGGAGATACCGATCGAGCTGGTTCCCGTCGATTCGACCTCGGGGGCGGAGTGCGTGCGGGCCGGGACGGCGGACATCGCACTCCTGCGGTTGCCGCTCGAACGTGACGGCCTGTCGGTGATCCCCCTCTACACGGAAACCTCCGTAGTGGTCCTGCCGAAGGAGCACGCGATAGCCGTCGTCGACGAGGTGTCGGTAGCCGACCTTGCAGACGAGACCGTGTTGCACCCCCTCGACGACGTGCTCGATTGGGTGAGCTTGCCCGGGGAGGAAGCGTTCGAGCGCCCCGCAACCACCGAGGACGCGATATCGCATGTCGCGTCGGAGGTGGGGGTACTCGTGACACCGCAGTCGCTCGCTCGTCTGCATCATCGTAAGGATCTGACGTATCGCCCGGTCGCCGATGCCCCTCAGTCGCAGGTGGGTCTCGTGTGGCTCACCGACCGCACTACCGATCAGGTGGACGAGTTCGTCGGTATCGTCCGGGGCCGCACCGCGAACAGTTCCCGTGGAAGGCAGGATCCTTCCGGAACCGACACTGCACCCGCAGCTTCGGGTAAGCGTCGCGGCGAGCGTCAGGGTTCACAACCGAGGAAGGTGGTCGGCGACAAGAAACCCCGATCGCGGCGGGGCGCCACCGGACGCGGCAAGAACACCGGCCGTCCCAACCGCCGACGTGGCTGATCGGATTTCTCCGCAGCGCAGCTGATCAGCCGGTGACCCGGGACTGCGGCGGGGCTTGCGACCGCAACACATCTGCCAATGCCCGGTAGTCGTCTGCGCGCGCGCTCGACGCCCGGAAGACCAGTCCGATGGTGCGTCCCGGTTCGGGGGCGGCGAAGTGCGCCACGGCCAGGTCCCCGCCTGCCGTTTCCACCGGCACCGCCGACGCGGGCACGAGCGTGACGCCGAGGCCACCTGCGACACACCGCACGACAGTGGCAAGCGACGTCGCCCGTGTGTCTCCGGCATCGGGCCGGGCATCGACGGATCGGCACAGATCCAGGGTCTGGTCCCGGAGGCAGTGGCCTTCGTCGAGAAGCAGGAGTGGAAGCTCGTCGAGGATCGACAGTGGCAGATCGGTTCTGCCTGCGAGGCGATGATCAGCGGGAACAACGAGGATGAAATCCTCGACATACAAAGGGATCTCCACGACTCCCGCCACTTCGGACGGCAGAGCGAGCACTGCGACATCAAGCGTGCCCGAACGGAGCGAACCGAGGAGCCGGGCCGTCTGATCCTCGATCACGTGCACTGCGAGATTGGGCATGCGCATGCGGAGTTCAGGCAACAGGCCGGGGAGAAAGTAGGGCGCAACCGTGGGAATCAGCCCGATCCTCAGCGGGCCCGAGAACCCATCGGAGACACCCGCAGCCGCGGCGACGAATCCGTCTGCGGCGTCGAGAATGGCTTTGGCCTGGGCGAGCAGTCTCGCGCCTGCGGGGGTCACAAGCACACGACGCGTGCTCCGCTCGATCAATTGCACCCCGAGTCCGTTCTCGAGCGAGGCGAGACCCTGCGACAGTGTGGGTTGGCTCACATTCAAACGCGCTGCGGCCGTGCCGAAGTGCTTATAGGTGGCGACGGCCACGAACGCACGCAGCTGTGACAGGGTCGGATGATAAGTCTGATCGGGCACGCCTATCAGTATAGTGCGAGCCATCACCTTTACCTTTTGAAAATTTTCCGGCAGGATGAATCTCGTACCGGAGAACGATCCCTCGGGAACCTCCGGTAACGCACAGACCCACGTCATCGGGCGTGGTGTGCGTGATCGACTCGCTTGTTCACGAGACACCAACGAGAGGACCGAAAATGGCATTGCTGACCATCGGCGATCAGTTCCCCGCTTTCAACCTGAAGGCCCTCATCGGCGGCGACCTGTCGCAGGTCGACGCTGCACAGCCCGACGACTACTTCACCACCATCACCAGCGATGACTACGCCGGCAAGTGGAAGGTCGTCTTCTTCTGGCCGAAGGACTTCACCTTCATCTGCCCCACCGAGATCGCCGCGTTCGGCAAGCTGAACGAGGAGTTCGCGGACCGCGACACGCAGGTCCTCGGCGCCTCCGTCGACAATGAATTCGTGCACTTCCAGTGGCGTGCACAGCACGAGGATCTCAAGACCCTCCCCTTCCCGATGCTCTCGGACCTCAACCGTGAGCTCGTCTCGGCCACCGGCGTCCTGAACTCGGACGGCGTTGCCGATCGCGCCACCTTCATCATCGACCCGAACAACGAGATCCAGTTCGTGTCCGTCACCGCCGGTTCCGTCGGCCGCAACGTCGACGAGGTCCTCCGAGTCCTCGACGCTCTGCAGTCCGACGAACTGTGCGCGTGCAACTGGAAGAAGAACGACCCGACCCTCAATGCGGGTGAGCTCGTCAAGGCGGCGCTGCAGTGAGTGTCGACAACCTGAAGAACGCTCTCCCCGAGTACGCGAAGGACCTCAAGCTCAACCTGAGTTCGCTCGCACGCTCGACCGAGCTCAACGAGCAGCAGCTGTGGGGCACGTTCCTCGCCGCCGCGGCCGCGACCAAGTCCGCGACCGTGCTCGCCGAGATCTCGGAGGAAGCCGCCGACGTCCTGTCTGCGGAGGCGTACAACGCCGCGCTCGGCGCAGCCTCGATCATGGGCATGAACAACGTTGCCTACCGGGCCAAGAGCTTCCTCGGTGACGATTACGCCCAGGTACGCATGGGCCTTCGGATGAACATCATCGGCAGCCCCGGAGTGGAGAAGTCCGACTTCGAGCTGTGGTCGCTGGCAGTGTCGACGATCAACGGATGCCACGACTGCACCGCAGCGCACGACAACGTTGTGCGCAAGGAGGGCCTCACCAAGGAGCAGGTCTGGGAGGCCGTCAAGGTCGCCGCCACCGTCCAGGGCGTTGCCCAGGCAATCACGGCCAGCGAGATCCTCGCCGGCGCAAACGCCTGATTTCTCGAACCATCACAACGGGGCCCCTCTTCGGAGGGGCCCCGTTGCGCGTGCTCCCGTCGTGCGAACTTATGTGATCGCGGACTACTGATCTCCGCCGAGGGCCTCGCCCGCGGCGACATCGGCGACCTCGAGCGCTACTTCGATCTCCCCTCCGAACTCGACACCGGGGGCCAGCGGCAACCTGTCGCCGCTCCAGAACCTCCCCGGGTCGTACCAGCTGCTCCCGCGACGTCGCTGTTCGAGCAGCCCCATTGCCTCCATCGTCACTGCAACCACCTCGGCGCAGTACGCACTCTCGAGCCCGGACTCGCGTCGCTTCAGGCGCGGCACGCGTCCCGCGAACCATCGTCCGGCGAGCTTCGCTGTCGAGGGGAACGGAGTTCCGTCGAGGCGAGCGATGGTACGCAGCAACTGATCCTCTTGCTCGGCGGTGACCGGGTCGGAGAGTTGACGAAGCCAACCGCGCTGTCCATAGCGCACTCCCCACACCTGCACCGCGCTGCGCAGATCGTGAAGTTGGACGCCGCGTTGATGCCGGCCGGTCCACATGTCCGGCAGGCTCCGTCCCAATTCTGCATGCCACATCAGCGGCGGCAGATCCGCGAATGCCACCGTCATGCCGACGTGGTTGACAGGGGCATTGGTGAGGGTTCGGATTGCCCTGTCCGCCCCACTGGTACCCCGGAACACCCAGATGTCCCCCGTGCGTGTGAGATCCACCGCCTCGTCCAAGGTGATGCGCGATGGTCCGGGACCGGGTTGCATGGCGTCTCCGGGTTGCCTGGAGAAGTCTCCGTGTTGCATGGGGAAAGCGTGCCATGGACCGCGCACAGCCGGAGCCCGAGGAGCAGTTCACCGCTAGGGTCGCTGCATGGCCCTACGTACCAGCACGATGTGGAAGTTGCTCGGACTCGCCGGCGTCGTGGGTGTCGCAGCAACCGGCGCGATCACCCTGCGCAACGAGCGCAGGCGACGCGACTACAGCCCCGACGAGATCCGGTCGGTGCTCCATGAACGGTACGCACGAGCAGTGGCAGCGCAGGACGGCACCGAGGAGGTACCGCTGCGCCAGGTGCCGGTGAGCCCGACAACCCGGATCCGCCGCCTGATGCGACGGATCCGGAATCGGCTGTGAGTGCTTCGGTCAGCCCAGTGCCGCAGCGAAACCATCGGCGAGTTCTTGCACCTGCTCGTCCGTCATGACGAACGACGGTGAGATCTGCATCGCCCCCTGACCTGCTGCGCGGCCCGAGATGCCGTGCTCCCGCAGAGTCTTCACGAAGCCGAGGGCCTCGCCGGGATCGGCGAGCTGCACTGCCGCGACCGCACCCAGACCGCTCCGCACCTCCGAGACACGCGGATGATCCGCGAGCGGGGCGAGTTTCTCGTGGAGCGTCTTCTCGAGTCGTGCGGATTCGGCGAGCAGATTCTCACGTTCGAAGATATCGAGGTTGGCGTGTGCAGCCGCCGCTGCTGCTGCATGCCCCCCGTAGGTGTAGCCGTGACGCCACCACACACCCCCGGCAAAGAACGGTTCGGCCACAGACGGTGCCACGAACACCGCCCCCATCGGCAGATATCCCGACGTCAGGCCCTTGGCTGTCGTCACGATGTCGGGCTGCAGATCGAACCTCGTCGCCGCGAACCACGACCCGCCGATCCTGCCGAACCCGGTGACCACCTCGTCGAGGACGAACAGGATGTCGTGATCTCTGCAGATGTCTCGGATCTCAGTGAGATAGCCGTCGGGCGGCAGGTACACGCCCCCGGCACCGATGATCGGTTCGCAGAAGAACGCGGCGATGTTGTCGGCCCCGACCTTCTCGATGAGCTCGAGCAGTCCTTTGGCGTCGTCCCAGGGCACGGTGGCGGTGTCGGTCCACAGCGCGCCGTAGCCCTCCGAATTGACGGCGATCCCCGCCATCGACGTCCCGCCGACATGCATCCCGTGATAGGCCTTCTCGCGGCTGACGATCATGGTCTTGCTCGTGCGGCCGACCTCTTGCCAGTAGCGGCGGGCAAGCTTCGCTGCCGTATCGATCGAGTCCGAGCCGCCCGAGGTGAAGAAGATCTTGCTACCGGGAATCGGCGCGATCTCCGCCAGCCTCTCCGCAAGCGCGATCGTCGGTTCCGCTGCGAAATCACCGAAATTCGAGAAGTGCGCGACCTTCGCCAATTGCGCGGCGACAGCCTCCCCGATCTCGGTGCGACCGTGACCGACGTTTGCGAACCACAGTCCCGCCGTCGCGTCGAGATAGCGGGTGCCCGCATCGTCCCAGATGTATGCGCCATCGCCACGAGCCACGACGAAGGCCCCGTCCCGCTCCACGACGCCCATGTCGGCGAATCCGTGCCACAACGCACCCACAGTCAGCTCCTGTCCACGACTACCGGTCCCAGCCATCGTATGGGTTCCCGGCGAGCGCGGCGGCTTTCCGGTTCGGCAGTGACAGCCCTCTCAGCAGATCGGCTTGCTCCGCACCGGTGTCGCACGAGAGCACCGACAGTCGCTAGGCTGTGTGACCAGCATGTCCATCTCTCCTGCCCCGAACCGTCGCGCACTTCGCGCAGCGCTGACCGAGGTGTCGCTCAGCGACGAACATCGGTTCCGTCGCCGCCTCGATCGAGCGCGCGGCGACGACGCGCTCACCAGGATCGCCCACGACATCGACTCCGCGCGTTCGCGCCTCGTGCGACGCGCAGAGTCGGTGCCACAGATTCGGTACCCGGATGATCTCCCGGTATCCCAGCGCAAGAACGACATCGCGGACGCGATCCGCGACCACCAGGTCGTCGTGGTGGCCGGCGAGACCGGGTCCGGCAAGACCACTCAGATCCCGAAGATCTGTCTCGAACTGGGACGCGGTGTGCGGGGTCTGATCGGACACACCCAGCCCCGACGCATCGCGGCACGCGCGGTCGCCGAGCGACTGTCCGACGAACTCGGCTCCGAACTCGGCGATACCGTCGGCTACACGGTGCGTTTCACCGATCAGGTGTCCGAGCGCACTCTCGTCAAACTGATGACCGACGGCATTCTGCTCGCCGAGATCCAGCGCGACCGTATGCTCCGCCGCTACGACACCCTGATCATCGATGAGGCGCATGAACGCAGCCTCAATATCGACTTCCTGCTCGGGTATCTCGAGCAGCTGCTCCCCCGCCGGCCCGATCTGAAGGTGATCATCACCTCGGCCACGATCGATCCCGAGCGATTCGCGAAGCACTTCGCCGATGCGGAAGGGACGCCGGCCCCGATCGTCGAGGTCTCGGGACGCACCTACCCGGTCGAGGTGCGGTACCGACCGCTGACCGTCGAGCGGGGCGACGAACTCGTCGACCGCGACCCTGTCGACGCCGTGTGCGAGGCAGTCGAAGAACTGCAGTCGGCCGGCGACGGCGACATCCTCGTGTTCCTCTCCGGCGAGCGCGAGATTCGAGACACTGCGGACGCACTGCGCGACCGAAAGTTGCGCAACACCGAGATCCTCCCCCTGTACGGCCGGCTGTCGGCTGCCGAACAACATCGCGTCTTCGCCGGGCACACCGGGCGGCGTGTCGTGCTGTCGACCAACGTCGCCGAGACCTCGTTGACGGTGCCCGGCATCCGCTACGTCGTCGACCCCGGCACCGCCCGCATCTCGCGATACTCGGTGAGGACGAAGGTCCAGCGACTGCCCATCGAGGAGATCAGCCAAGCGTCCGCTCGGCAGCGCGCCGGTCGTTGCGGTCGTGTCGCCGACGGCATCTGCATCCGCCTGTACTCGGAGGACGATTTCGAGTCGCGCCCGGAGTTCACCGAGCCCGAGATCCTGCGCACCAACCTCGCGTCGGTCGTCCTACAGATGACGGCACTCGGTCTCGGCGATATTGCCTCCTTCCCGTTCGTCGAGCCGCCCGACCCACGCGCGATCCGCGACGGTATCGCGTTGCTGCACGAACTCGGCGCAATCGAACCCGCCGGCAAGGACGAAAACCCGCGCCTGACCGGTACCGGCCGGGAACTCGCGCGGCTGCCCGTCGATCCCCGCATGGCGCGCATGATCGTCGAGGGTCACCGCAACGGATGTCTGCGCGAGGTCCTCATCATCGTGTCGGCGCTGTCGATCCAAGATGTCCGCGAGCGGCCCACCGAACATCAGCAGGCCGCAGACGAGAAGCATGCGCGGTTCAACGTCGACGGATCGGATTTCCTCGCCTTCCTCCGCCTGTGGGACTACCTCAAGGAACAGCGGAGAGAGCTGTCGTCCAACCAGTTCCGAAAACTGTGCCGCAGCGAGTTTCTGCACTGGATGCGTATCCGGGAGTGGCAGGACCTCCAGGGCCAGCTTCGCCAGATCACGCTGGGCCTGGGCTGGGAGACCGCACATCAGGAGGTCTCCGACGACGCGATCCACCAGTCGCTACTCGCTGGCCTGCTCTCACATGTCGGGCTGCGCGAAGGCGACAAACGCGACTTCCTCGGCGCGCGCGGGGCACGCTTCGCGATCTTCCCCGGCTCGTCCCTGTTCAAGAAGCCACCGCGGTGGGTCATGGCCGGCGAGCTGGTCGAGACGTCGCGGCTGTGGGGCCGGATGGCGGCGCGGATCGAACCCGAGTGGGCGGAGAAGCTCGCGCCGCACCTGGTCAAGCGCACTTACTCCGAGCCGCATTGGTCGACGAAGCAGCAGGCGGCGATGGCGTACGAGCGCGTCACGCTCTACGGCATACCGCTTGTCGCGCAACGACGGGTGCAGTACGGACGGATCGATCCCGAGGTCTCGCGCGAGCTGTTCATCAGGCACGCACTCGTACAGGGCGAGTGGCAGACTCGTCACAAGTTCTTCCACGAGAACCGGGCACTGCTCGACGACGTCGAAGAACTCGAACACCGCGCGCGGCGGCGGGACCTCGTCGTCGACGACGACACACTGTTCGAGTTCTACGACCGGCGTGTGGGGCGGGAGGTCGTCTCGGCCAGGCATTTCGACACCTGGTGGAAGAAAGCCCGGCAGGAGCAACCGGATCTGCTGACCTTCACACCCGAGACGGTGGTCAACCAGGACGCGGCCACGGTTCTGGAAGGCGACTATCCCGACGCATGGCGTCAGGGCGAGCTGCAATTCCCGCTGACCTACCAGTTCGAGCCCGGCACCGAGGACGACGGGGTCACCGCCAGGATCCCGTTGGCGCTGCTCGCAGGAGTCCGACCCGTCGGATTCGACTGGCTCGTCCCGGGACTTCGGCACGAACTCGTCACCGCCCTGATCAAGGGACTGCCGAAACAGATTCGACGCCAGGTGGTTCCGGCACCCGATTTCGCGAAGGCTGCCCTCGCCTCGGTGACCGCGCGTAGTGAACCTCTCGTCAACGCACTCGCCCGGGAGCTGTCGCGGCTCGGAAACTGCAGGATCGAACCGGGTGACTTCACTCCGGCCGCGCTGCCCGATCACTTGAAGATGACTTTCGCAGCGATCGACGAGCAAGGAAAGGTGCTGGGCCGCAGCAAGAGTCTCACCGCACTGCGAAAGCAACTCGCTACGCGGGTCGACGCCGAGGTCGCCCGCGCGGCCTCGGGCACCGAACGGGCGCCCGCCCTCGCATGGACGGCGGAGACCCTCGGCACCCTTCCGCAGACGGTCACGCGCGAGGTCGGTGGCCAGCAGGTGACCGGCTATCCCGCCTTGGTGCCCGAGAACGAGGGTGTGGCGGTACGAGTTCTGAGCACTCCTCAGGCACAACGTTCCGCCACCCGCGCCGGAGTGCGAGCGCTCCTTCTCGCTGCCGCGCCGACCAAGGCGAAGGTCGTCACCTCAGGGCTGACGAACTCGGAACGGCTGACACTCGGGCGTAATCCGGATGGCTCGTTCGACGCACTCATCGAAGACTGCCGGGCATGCGCGGTCGACGAATTGATCGCAGCCAACGGGAAGTCGGTGCGGACACCCGACGAATTCGAAGCACTCGCCGTGGTAGTGCGCAGCGAGCTTCCCCGGCGCGTCGCGCACCTGCTGAAATCCGTCGTGCCTGTATTGAGCAAGGCTCACGAGGTGGGTGTGCAGTTGGATCGGGTGCGCGGCGAGGCGGCGGACGACGTCCGTGAGCAGCTGTCTTCGTTGCTCTTCGCCGGGTTCGTCACCGACCTGGGTTCTCGTCGGCTGGCCGAACTGCCTCGGTATCTCGCCGCTGCAGCTCACCGTCTCGAATCACTCCCGGCGAGCGCGAATCGCGATGCCCAGGCGATGGATGTCCTCGATCGGGTGTATGCGGCGTACGACAAGCTGCTCGCGCGGTTGCCGGAGGAACGCCGAGACGCGCGCGACGTCCTGGATGTCTACTGGATGATCGAGGAACTACGTGTGAGCCTGTTCGCCCAAGGGATGGGTACACGGGTTCCGGTGTCGGAAAAACGGATCCTCAAGGCCATCGGCTCGATCCGCTGACGTCGCGACCGGCTCGACCCTGACGGGTCACTCCGCGCCGGCGGCGACGTCGCGGGTGCGTTGGTGTTCGCGCAGTTCCGTGATCTCGCGTTCGAAATCTTCAGCGGAGCTGAATGACCGGTACACCGAGGCAAATCGGAGGTAAGCGACCTCGTCGAGGTCGCGCAGCGGCCCGAGAATCGCAAGCCCGACCTCGTGACTGGGGACCTCAGGTGCACCCTTGGCCCGCACTGCGTCTTCGACCTGCTGCGCCAGCTTGTTCAGGGCGTCGTTGTCGACATCGCGGCCTTGGCAGGCTCGCGCGACACCGCGCACGACCTTCTCACGACTGAAGGGTTCGGTAACGCCGCTGCGCTTGACCACGGACAGCACCGCGGCTTCGACCGTGGTGAATCGGCGACCGCACTCCGGACACGCCCGACGGCGACGAATCGCGGCGCCCTCGTCGGCTTCACGCGAATCGACGACCCTGGAGTCGGGGTGCCGGCAATACGGGCAGTACATGTCGATTCCTTCGTCGCTGCCGTGGTGACCGCGACGTCGCCGACGAAACGATGTCGTGTTCGAAGGATCGATCCTGCCCGGGGGCAGGGTCTTCCCGACGCGACCACACGGGGTGGTGTGACTGACAGATTCAGACAATACCCGCACGTGTGGTGTGCTCCGGGAGTCCGGGTAGGTCGGCACCGCGTCGTCATCTTCCATCGGTGACCGCCCCTACTCCGTCCGCAGGCGGTGCCGAGTCGGTCATCACCGGTATCGTGCCGACGGCTTCCGCCGCGACCTGGCTCGTGCGAACGTGTGCGACACACAGGATCGCCGTCACCGCGACGGCTGTGAACATCACCGTCGCGAGCATCTGTACCAGCGAGTACCCGAGCCCGATTCGCGGCGTGGGCGGGTGGGCGCAGGACCTTCCCTCGCTCCGCGGCGGGTGCCCGTCGACTCCGGTCGGCAGCGTGGACGCCCGCCGCGGAAGAGCGACAGCCCCGCCCGCATCGGTCGTTCGGAATTCCGTCAACAGTGTTGTGCCCATCGGGTCCTCCGTGGCAGTCATGAGCCGGGTGGGTTCGCCCATTCATTCGAACGAATGCCTGTTCGAAGTTTCTATCACGCTTCGGCATTCTTGTCGTCCGTTTGTTCGAAACAATCTCGAACAGATGTTTGATATACCGCACCGATGCGGATAGATTCGATAGATCACACACAACACATCAGAAACTCGACGCACGGAGGTCACGAGCATGACGGACGCCAACTCCGCGACCAGCCGGAAGAAGTCGTCCGGCACCGACGGCACCACGCTCACCGAGCGTCAACGCCGCGTCCTCGAGGTGATTCGCACCTCGGTTGCCGAGCGAGGCTACCCACCGAGCATCCGAGAGATCGGAGACGCGGTCGGCCTCAACAGCACCTCCTCGGTCGCGCACCAACTTCGCACCCTCGAGCGCAAAGGCCTGCTGCGCCGCGATCCGAACCGTCCCCGCGCAGTCGATGTACGCGGATTCGACGACCCTCAGGTCGCGTCCGACGTCGTCGGCGAGGAGCTCACGGCGGCGTCCTCCGAGGACATCCCCTCGGCTGCCCTGGTTCCCGTCGTCGGGCGGATCGCAGCAGGCGGTCCGATCCTCGCAGAAGAGGCCATCGAGGACGTCTTCCCGCTGCCCAGGGAGGTCGTGGGCCAGGGATCGTTGTTCCTGCTGAAAGTCGTGGGCGAATCGATGATCAACGCAGCGATCTGCGACGGAGACTGGGTCGTGGTTCGTCAGCAGAATGTGGCCGAGAGCGGCGATATCGTTGCCGCCATGCTCGACGGCGAAGCCACGGTCAAGACCTTCAAGCGCGTGAAGAACGATGTCTGGCTCATGCCACACAACCCCATGTTCGAACCGATTCCGGGCAACGACGCGGTCGTACTCGGCAAGGTGGTCACAGTCATCCGCAAGCTCTGACCGCACATTTCCGTCGCGCATCACAGACCGTCGTCGACCTACTTACACGCCGAGGCCGGTAGGGCTCCATCGATATGGAGCCCTACCGGCCTCTGGTAATGCGCCCGCTACGAACGTGCAGCGATCAGAGGTTCAGCCCGCGGCCGATGACCTCCTTCATGATCTCGTTCGTACCGCCGTAGATCTTCTGGACCCGAGAATCGAGGTACGCCTTGGCAATCGGGTATTCGCGCATGTATCCGTAGCCGCCGTGCAGCTGGAGGCAGCGGTCGATGAGTTCGACCTGCTTGTCCGTGGTCCAGTACTTGGCCATCGCGGCCTCCTGGACGGTGAGCGCACCGGCATTGAGCAACTCGACGCATCGGTCCACGAACACCCGGGCAAGCAGGGTTTCCGTCGACAGTTCGGCGAGTTCGAATCGGGTGTTCTGAAAACGTCCGATCGGCTTGCCGAAGGCCTTGCGGTCGCGGCAGTACTGGATGGTGTCCTCGAGGACCTGCTCCATTGCGGCAGCCGCGACGACCGCGATCGAGAGTCTCTCCTGCGGAAGGTTCTGCATCAGGTAGATGAAGCCCATTCCCTCTTCGCCGAGCATGTTGGCCGCCGGAACACGCACGTCGTTGAAGCTCAACTCGGCGGTGTCCTGCGCATCGAGACCGATCTTGTCGAGATTGCGGCCACGCTCGAAGCCGGGCATTCCGCGCTCGACGACGAGCAGGGAGAATCCCTGGGCGCCCTTCTCCGGGTCGGTGCAGGCAACCACGATCACCAGATCGGCGTTGATTCCGTTGGTGATGAATGTCTTGGACCCATTGAGCACCCAGTCGTCACCGTCACGAACCGCCCGGGTCTTGATGCCCTGGAGATCGCTGCCGGTGCCCGGCTCGGTCATCGCGATGGCGGTGATGATCTCACCGGAACAGAATCCGGGGAGCCACCGCTTCTTCTGTTCCTCGTTCGCGAGGTTCAGCAGGTAGGGCGCCACGACATCGTTGTGCAGCATGAAACCGACACCGCTGTATCCGCCGCGGGTGGTTTCCTCGGTCAGGACAACGTTGTAACGAAAGTCGTCGACGCCGCCGCCACCGAACTCTTCAGGCACTGCCATGCCCAGAAAGCCCTGTGCACCGGCCTTCTTCCATACTTCGCGGTCGACAATCTTGTCCTTCTCCCACTGCTCGTGGAAAGGGGCCACCTCCTGTTCGAGGAACTTCCGGTACGACTCACGGAACAGGTCGTGTTCGGGCTCGAAAAGGGTGCGTTCCATCTGCGCTCCTGTCAGTGACGACGTGGACGTACCCACGGTATGCACGCGCGTGAACGATGACGCTGACAGGAGCGAGCAGATTTTGTGACCGCGACAACTCGCGGATCAGCTGCGCAGTTCTGCCAATCGGCGCAGCAGTGGATAGGCCACGAGTATTCCTATCGACCCCCACGCGATGCCGCCCAGCTCCACCGATCCGATCGACAGCGTGAGGTCACCGATCCCTGCAACGAGTGCCGCCGCGACCACCGTGAGATTCACGGGGTCGGTGAAGTCGATCTTTGCGTCCATCCAAATCCGCACGCCCAGAAGGCCGATCAATCCGTAGAGGACGAGAGTGGCTCCGCCCAGAACGCCCTCGGGCACCGTGAACACGAGCGCCCCGAACTTCGGGGAGAACGCGAGCACCACTGCAGTCACCGCCGCCACCCAGTACGCAGCGGTCGAATACACCCGGGTAGCGGCCATCACGCCGATGTTCTCGGCATATGTGGTGGTTCCCGATCCTCCGCCTGCGCCCGCGAGCGTGGTGGCCAGACCGTCGGCGAGCAGCGCGTCGCCTGCGACACTGTCGAGATTGCGGCCTGTCATCGCGGCAACAGCCTTGACGTGACCCACGTTCTCTGCGACGAGGACGACGACCACCGGCAGGGCAAGCAGGACGACCGACAACTCGAAGGTGGGGGCGCGCAACTCGGGCAAGCCGAACCAGGCCGCTTCCTTCAGCGCGTCAACGCGGTCGGACGCGAGACCTCCGGTGATCCATGCGAAGAGCCATCCGATGACCACACCGACGAGGATGCCGAGCCGGCCGAGAAGGCCGCGGCCGAGCACCGTCACCACAAGGATCGCGATCAGCGTCACCGCACCGATCAACGGCTGGGCTTCGAACGATCCGACAGCGGTCGGTGCAAGATTGAGCCCGATCAGCGCGACCACAGCGCCGGTCACGACGGGTGGCATCACGGCATCGATCACCCGCGAGCCGAGCGCCTTGACGATCAGTCCGATGACGGCGAGCACGACGCCTGCCGCCACGATACCGCCGAGCTGCGCGGCCGGACCGCTCCCCGCCGAGGCCGTCAAGGGCGCAATGAACGCGAAGGACGATCCCAGATAACTCGGTACACGCCCGCGGGTGATGAGCAGGAACAACACGGTGCCGATGCCGGAAAACAGCAACGTGGTGGTCACCGGGAAGCCGGTGATCGTGGGCACGAGCAGAGTGGCACCGAACATCGCGACCACATGCTGCATCCCGATGCCGATGGTTCGCGGCCACGAAAGCCGCTCGTCGGGAGCAACGACCGCCCCGGCATCGATCTGCCGCCCGTCTCCGTGCAGCTCCCAGCCGAATCCCATGTTGCGACTCGTAGGTCGCACGCGTTCATTCACGACGGAGATCGTATGACTCACGACAGGTGCATGTGATGTCGGCCCCGGAGATCTTCCTGCCGTTCCGGTCGAGAGGGAGCAGGTGTTCCGGAACCTCCGACTCAGGACCGTCGCGTCCGCAGAAACCTCAGGATCACGGCGCCGACCGCCACGAGCACGGCAACACCTGCGGCGACTCCGATCGGCCCGGCATACGAGTCCGAGTTCGATTCTGTGTCCGACACCGGCTTCGCACCGAAATGGTCGGTGACACCACGCCACACCCGGATCGGAGGTCGCGCTTCGGTAAGGGTGCCGCCCTGAACGACCGCTTCGGAGCCCGTCACCAGATCGCCCGACGAGGTGAAGGCCACCGCCTCCCCCTGTGGTTCGTCGGGCACCGGGATTCGCAGTGCGGGGCCCGCAGTCAACGCTGCTACCAGGTCGGTGTCGGGCGCGTGGAACAGGTAGACGTCCGTGTAGGTGCGGACCGCCGCGACAGTTCCGTCCGGGCTCACCGCACCACCGGTGATCAACGTGGACGACGCACCCGGAAGAGGTCCGCCGGGGGTGTCGGTAGGACCGAGAGCGAGCGACCCGACCTTTTCCAGCGGTGTCGGTCCTGGTGTCGCGAGCTGCTCGAGTGCTCGACCGCGAGCCGGCCGATAGACACCGCTCGCACCGAACAACGTCTTGGTGACGATCACCGGCTCTCCGCTCGCCGATACCAGCACGGCCTCGGCGTCGCGAGGACCGTCCGGGTAGGTCAAGCGGTACAGGTCGCCGGCCCCGCTGTCCGGGTCGAGCGAGATCAGAGCCACGGTCTGTCGTGCTGACGTGTTGTCGCCGATGTCCGCGAGCCACAGTCTGCCGTCGGGACCTGCCGCGAGGTCCTCGATGTCATACGGGTCGACCGGAACCGGGAACCGTTGCATCACTGTGCAATCCAGGTCGAGCTCGACCACCGATTCGTCGACTCCCGCGTCGGGGGTCGCGAACAGCCGCCCACCGACCGCGGCGAGGCCCGACAGCTCGTCGAGTGCGGGGTCGTCCGGTGTGCACAGGTTTTCCGATGGAAACTCCGCGACTGGGACGCCCGCGGTATCCGCCTCGGCGAGCGCCGCACCGGGTAGAGCACAGGCGAGCGCGACGACAGCGACGACCCCGGCGCCGCGCAGCGGACTCATCAGACGACGTACTCGTCCAGCACGGAGGCGAGCGGCCGAGGAACTCTGGCATGCACGCGTGTTCCGTCCGCCTCGTGCGCGGAGTGGAGTATCTGGCCGTCCGAGTGGATTCGGGACAACAGGTCGCCGCGGGTGTAGGGCACAAGTACCTTCACCTCGACGTCGGGGTCCTCGAGCATGCGCCCGAGCCGCTCACGCAACTCGTCGACACCCTCACCGGTATGCGCCGAAACGAACACCGAATCGGTCAGGAGCCCGCGGAGTTGGGTCAGCGTGACCGGATCGGCCGCGTCGACCTTGTTGACAACGATCAATTCGGGCGGCGGCGGTCCGTCGGACTCACGTAACACGTCCGTCAGAACCTCGCGGACGGCCTTGATCTGCTCTGTCGGGAGAGGATCGGATCCATCGACCACGTGCAGCAGAAGATCGGCATCGGCGACCTCCTCGAGGGTCGACCGGAAGGCCTCGACGAGCTGAGTCGGCAGGTGACGTACGAAACCGACCGTGTCGGTCAGAACCAACTCCCGGCCGTCGGGTAGCGCTGCGCGTCGTGTCGTCGGGTCCAGGGTCGCGAACAGAGCGTTCTCCACCAGGACTCCGGAACCGGTGAGCCGATTGAGCAGGCTCGACTTGCCCGCGTTGGTGTAGCCGACGATCGCGACGGACGGGATCCGGTTGCGCAGCCGGCGTGTCCGCTTCGTATCTCGCGCTGCCTTCATCCCTTTGATCTCGCGGCGCAGCTTCGCCATCCGTTCACGGATCCGACGACGGTCGGTTTCGATCTTGGTTTCACCGGGTCCGCGGAGTCCCACACCCCCGTTGCTGCCGGCACGGCCACCTGCCTGGCGAGACATCGACTCACCCCAGCCACGCAGTCGCGGCAACATGTACTCCATCTGCGCGAGGGAGACCTGCGCCTTGCCCTCACGAGAGGTTGCGTGCTGGGCGAAGATGTCGAGGATGAGTGCCGTCCGGTCGATGACCTTGACCTTGACCACCTTCTCCAGCGCTGTGAGCTGAGCAGGCGTGAGTTCGCCATCGCAGATCACGGTATCGGCGCCGGTGGCGAGCACGATCTCGCGGAGCTCGTCGGCTTTACCCGAGCCGATATAGGTGGCGGCGTCCGGCTTGTCGCGGCGCTGCACCATCCCCTCCAGCACCTCGGAGCCGGCAGTTTCGGCAAGTGCGGCAAGTTCGGCGAGGCTCGCGTCGGCCTGTGCGGCGGTGCCTCCCGTCCATACGCCGACCAGCACAACCCGTTCGAGGCGGAGTTGTCGATACTCGACTTCGGTGATGTCTTCGAGTTCAGTGGACAGACCCGCGACGCGCCGCAGGGCGCTGCGGTCTTCGAGCTGCATCTCGCCCACCGATGGATCGTCGTGAGCCCAGCCTGCGGGTCCGTCGTATCCTGTGCGATCGGTGTCGTCTGTCGTGTTGCGAGTGCGCGATGTGTTCGTCATACAGGTTTCATCGTCCCACGAAGTCCGATTCGGTGCATTCGAGTTTTTCGGACCACCCCGAGAAGGTATGCGTTCACCCGAGCGACGACCACCAGTCGTCGCTGATGGTGCCGCGCGCAACGAGCACCGAGGGCCCCCTCAACCAGGCATGTTCGTCCTCGATCCGCACCTCCACTGCACCGCCGGGAATCCGCACCCGCACGACACCGGCGTCGGCACCGTCGTACCGCAGCGCCGCTGCGGCCGCCGCGACCGTGCCCGTTCCACACGAGCGGGTCTCGCCGACCCCCCGCTCGTGCACGCGCATCTGAACGGCTCCTGATTCGATCGGGCTCAGGAACTCGATGTTGACGCCCTGCGGGAAGAAGCCTGGATCGTAACCGGGCGACGTGAGGTCGAGTGCGGCGAGGCTCGCGCCGGTGAGATTCGGATCGACACAGGCCAGATGCGGGTTTCCGACGTCGATGCCGATCCCCGGATACACGCGGCCGTCGATCGTGGCGGACGACTCACCGAGCTGTGCAACCCGTCCAATTTCCACGGTGACCTCGCCCGTAACCGGTCCGGCAGAGTGGACCCGCACGGGCTTGCCGCCGGCTCTCGACCCCACGACGAAGCTCTCCCGAGTCTCCAGCCCTTCCGCGGTGAGGTAGTGAGCGAAGACCCTCACCCCGTTGCCGCACATCTCGGCGATCGATCCGTCGGCGTTGCGGTAGTCCATGAACCAGTCGCCGACGCTCGCCCCGTAAGGGACCGCATCGAGCAGACCCGACTCGACCAATGCTCCGGTCCGCGCTACGCGTAGCACGCCGTCGGCTCCGAGACCGCGTCGTCGGTCACACAGGGCCGCGATGCGGTCGGATGTGAGAGTCAGCCGGGCATCGGGATCCGGA
Source organism: Rhodococcus sp. F64268 (assembly GCF_023015605.1). Lineage (NCBI taxonomy): Bacteria > Bacillati > Actinomycetota > Actinomycetes > Mycobacteriales > Nocardiaceae > Rhodococcus > Rhodococcus sp. F64268. The sequence goes on along the minus strand of NZ_JALKAI010000005.1, from coordinate 98,250 downwards.
AGGATGACGAAATCGTTCTCGGTGCCGTGGCCTTTGCTGAACTCCATGCCGTCAACCTTAGCGAGGGCCTCGCTGCGCTCGGCTCCAGGAGTCGGTGACTCACAACGCTTCGGAGTCGACGACTCCACAGCACTTCAGCGTCGACGAATCACAGCATTTCGGAGTCGACGACTCGCAGCGCCTCGGTGACCAAGTTCGGGTCGGCGCCGTCGAGCCAGCGGATCCGATGATCGCGGCGAAACCACGAACGCTGCCGCCGGACATACCGGCGGGTTCCGATAAACGTCCGTTCCCGCGCGTAGTCGAGGTCGCACTTGCCTTCCAAATAGTCGAGGACCTGGAAGTATCCGATAGCGCGGGGCGCAGTCACACCCTCGCGGAGTCCCTGCTCGATCAGGGCATGGACCTCGTCGACGAGACCGAGTTCGAACATGAGATCGGTGCGTTTCTCGATGCGCTCGTCCAGATCTGTCGTGTCGCGGTCGACACCGAGGATGATCGTGCCCCAGCGTGGGTCGCCGACGGTCGGTTGTGACGCAGCGAAGGGAAGACCGGTCAGCTCGACGACTTCCAGCGCGCGCACCATACGCCGCCCGTCCGTAGGCAGGATCGTGGCGGCCGCGGCAGGGTCGGCATGGCGCAGGGCTTCGTGCACGGCGGCCACGCCCCCGTCGGCGAGGACGGCTTCCCATTTCGCGCGGACGTCGGGGTCGGTCGCCGGGAACTGCCACTCGTCGAGCAGAGACTGCACGTACATCATCGACCCGCCCACGACGACCGGCACCCGGCCCGACGCCAGGATGCGTTCGACGTCAGCGGTGGCGGACTCCTGATAGCGCGCGACGGTCGCGGTCTCGGTGACGTCGAGAACGTCCAGCTGGTGGTGCGGAATCCCGCGTCGTTCGCCTACCGGCAGTTTCGCGGTGCCGATGTCCATACCGCGGTACTGCTGCATCGCGTCGATGTTGACGATCTCGCCGCCGAGCGCCTCTGCGAGATCCAGTCCGAGATCCGACTTCCCTGTGGCGGTCGGACCCACCACCGCGATGGGGCGGCGATGCACCGGGAGACTCACGGGCGCCAGGTCCCCACGTGATAGCCCACCCCGTACGGTGCGGCGCTGTATTCGATCGTGGCCTCGGACGGAGGCTGGGCGAACGCCGCTGCCAGCACCTGCCATGCAGCACGACCTTCGAGTGCGATGTCCGCGCACAGTCCGGCGTCGAGCGCAGCCAGCGTCTGGGGAGTACCGGCAGCGAGCGCTCCGCCCAGACTCTGCTCGACTGCAGCGGATCTCTCGTCGAATGCGCCAGGAGCCTTGGCGGTCAGGGTGGCAGCGCCGTCGGCGACGATGAGCAGCCCGCGCCGCGCGGCGCCTTCGTCGAGTTGCGCTCGCAGAGTCTTGCCCAGCTGTGCACATTCGGCCGGATCCGTATCGCGGGCGAGGACGTGTACCTCGGCGCGGGCTCCAGGCGCTGCACGCTCGCGCAGCCATCCGGCAATCAACGCAGTTAGCGGCATGTCGACGTCCGGAGACCCTGAGGCCGGATCCCCTGCGGGACCGAGTGAGATCCGGACGTCGGCACCGTATCCGCGGAAGGTGCCGACGGCGTCGGACGGGACTTCCTCGGACTCGGTCCCCGTACCCACCACTATCCACTCGTCGACATCGCCGACCACACGCGCCGCAGCGAGCACGGCGTGTCGTAGCTCGTCGGTCTCGGCGGCAGCGAGTCCGAGCAATTCGGGCACGAGAAGAGGCGGGGAAGGCACGAACACCGCGGCAATCAACACATCGGCAACGGTAGTCGACCGGACCGGGAGCCCCGCAGGCGCGCGACCTGTTTCAATAGGGGGCGGACGTGATCACGGATGCCGTGACCGGACCTGCGGTAAGCGATGCGATCAGGCAGCCGTGCCGCGCGGCAGAGATGAGGTAGCGATGACCGACCCGAACGCACAGGACCCGACGCCCGAGCAGGTGTCCGGCACACCGCCGCGTCCTGGTCCCCCGAAGCCGGGAAGCCCACGCCCCGGCGCGCCGAAGCCCGCCCCGACCGAGTCGGAGCACGCCCCCAAGCCTCATCCGGCCCCTGGACAGACGCATCCGCACGCCCCTGCGGTACCGGCGAGCGATCCGAGCCGGTTCGGACGGGTCGACGATGACGGCACCGCGTGGGTTCTGACCGCTGACGGTGAGCGTTGCATCGGTTCGTGGCAGGCAGGCGACGCTGCCGAAGGCCTCGAGCATTTCGGTCGGCGTTACGACGATCTCGCAACCGAGGTCGCGCTGTTGGAGACACGTCTGACATCGGGCTCCGGTGACGTCAAGAAAACCCGCGCGGCGGCCGAAGCGATCCTCGAATCGTTACCGACCGCGGCGGTGATCGGCGACCTGGACGCACTCTCGACGCGGCTCACGGGCGTGATCGAGGAATCGGAGAAGGCGGCGATCGTCCAGAAACAGGAGAAGGAACGGCACCGCGCGGAATCCACTGCCCGCAAGGAAGCGCTGGCGGCAGAGGCCGAAGAGATCGGCGCCGACTCGACTCATTGGAAGACCGCGGGCGATCGTCTGCGGGAGATCCTCGACGAGTGGAAGTCGATCCGCGGGGTCGACCGCAAGACCGACGACGTCTTGTGGCGCCGGTATTCGAAGGCACGAGAGGCCTTCAATCGTCGGCGCGGCGCTCACTTCGCCGAACTCGATCGTGAACGTGCCTCCGCGAAGACCAAGAAGGAGGACCTGGTCGCACGCGCCGAAGCTCTGCAGGACTCCACCGACTGGGGCGCAACCGCCGCAGCGTTCCGGGATCTGCTTGCCGAATGGAAGGCATCGGGGCGCGCACCTCGGGAAGCCGACGACCAACTGTGGAAACGTTTCAAGGGCGCGCAGGACGTCTTCTTCGCCGCGCGCAATGCCGCGTCCGCCGAACGCGACGCCGAGTTCGAGGAGAACGCCCGCGCCAAAGAGGCGCTGCTGGAGTCGTCATCGACGATCGACCCTGCGGCCGACCTGGAAGCCGCGCGTACCCGGCTGCGCGAACTTCAGGAACAGTGGGAGGCGATCGGCAAGGTTCCCCGCGACCGGATGCACGATCTCGAGGGTCGCCTCCGCGCGATCGAGAAGCGCGTCCGTGAAGCGTCCGACAGCGAGTGGCGTCGGACCGACCCCGAAGCCCTTGCCCGCGCCGCTCAGTTCCGCGAGCGGGTCCAGCAGTTCGAGGAGCAGGCGGAGAAGGCGCAGGCGAAGGGCCGCACCAAGGACGCCGACGCGGCACTCGCCCAGGCTGCACAGTGGCGGGAGTGGGCGGAAGCTGCAGAGAGCGCCGTCGGCGAGCGCTGATCGCGTCCGCTGTGACCACGAGCCCCGTTCGGTCCGAAAGGCATCCGGCCCGAACGGGGCTCGTCTCGTCGCTGTAGGTGGTCTATTTCAGATGTCCACCGAACATCCCCCGGCGGTCGTCCTCCTCGGCAATACGCCGCAGCTCGGCCTCGGCCGCGAGCTGTGCGGACGTTCTGGACCAGGCCACGCGGATCCAATGGAAGGTCAGGACCATCACGGCGACCCAGCCGAGGAACAGACCGATTCCGGGTCCGGACGCGCCGGAGTCGACCGGGAGCGTCTGACGTGACCACACGGTGAGCAACCCGAAGATGATCGACACAGCAGAGCCGGCAGCCGCGGCCCATGCCAGGAACCACTTTCGGGTCACGAGTGCGAGAATCGAGGCGACCGCGCCGAAGCCGAGCGCAAGCCACGTGAAGATGCGGGACGGAAGCGCAATGGATTCCGCTGTCGCGTCGGAGGCGAACGAGAGCACCTCCCACCCGTTCGCGGCACCGGCGTGTGGGAGGCTGAACGAACCGAGCAGCACGAGCACTGCGACGGCGACGAACATCGCGCGGGCCCCGGGGTCGATTTCACCCGCAATCTTGCGTTCGGCGGCCTCGAGGTCGGCGCGGGCCTCCCTGAGTCCGTGGTCGCTCAGCCGGTCGGTGTTGCCATCCGTGCCCCGGTGGGTGTTCGGACTGTTCTCGCCCGTGGTCATGCGTTGCATCCCATCTGTGTCGGTAGGGGTTCGGGGGCACCGATGCTCGGCAGGCCGAGTCCCACACCGATCGGTTTCGTCTTGGGCAGGCGCCCCTGTTCGAAGTGATCGCCCGCGCGGGTGCGGCGGTGGGTGAGGATCGGGGTATCGGCGACGAGATGATGCGGCGCAGCATCGCTGACGACGATCGTGACGATGTCACCGGGCCGAACCGCGGTGTCGACGTTGCCTTCGGGCCGGAAGTGCACGAGTCGCCCGTCGCGGGCGCGGCCGCTCATTCGGGCGGTTGCCGCGTTCTTTCGGCCTTCACCGTCCGCGACGAGCAATTCGACCTCGGTACCGACGAGCTTGCGATTCTCCTCGAGGGTGATGCGCTCCTGCAGCGCGATCAGGCGCTCGTACCGCTCCTGCACGACAGCCTTGGGGAGCTGCTCGTCCATCTCTGCAGCGGGTGTGCCGGGGCGCTTGGAATACTGGAACGTGAAGGCACTGGTGAATCGCGCCTTCTCGACGACGTCGAGGGTGTCCTGGAAATCCTCTTCGGTTTCACCGGGGAATCCGACGATGATGTCGGTGGTGATCGCCGCGTGCGGCATGACCGCACGGACCCGCTCGATGATGCCGAGGAACTTCTCCTTGCGATACGACCGGCGCATTGCGCGCAGGATCCGGTCGCTGCCCGACTGCAGCGGCATGTGGAGCTGGGGGCAGACGTTGGGCGTCGACGCCATCGCTTCGATGACGTCGTCGGTGAATTCGGCGGGGTGCGGCGACGTGAACCGCACGCGTTCGAGGCCGTCGATGTCGCCACAGGCGCGGAGCAACGACGCGAACGCGCCGCGGTCGCGGGGCTGTTCCGGGTCGGCGAAGGACCGTCCGTACGAGTTGACGTTCTGTCCGAGCAGGGTGACTTCGAGGACACCCTCGTCGACGAGTGCCTGCACCTCGGCGAGAATGTCGCCGGGTCGACGATCGACCTCTTTGCCGCGCAGGGCGGGGACGATGCAGAAGGTGCATGTGTTGTTGCATCCGACCGAGATCGACACCCATCCTGCATAGGGCGACTCGCGCTTCGCCGGGAGCGTCGAGGGGAACGCTTCGAGCGAGTCGAGGATCTCGACTTCGGCCTTCCGATTGTGGCGTGCGCGGTCGAGGAGCGCCGGGAGATTGCCGATGTTGTGAGTGCCGAACACCACATCGACCCACGGCGCCTTCTTCACGACGGTGGCGCGATCCTTCTGCGCGAGACAACCCCCGACTGCGATCTGCATGTTCGGGTTCTCGTCCTTGACAGGCCGGAGATGGCTGAGGTTGCCGTACAGCTTGTTGTCGGCGTTCTCGCGCACTGCGCACGTGTTGAAGACGACAAGGTCGGGAGATGCACCCGCTTCGGCGCGGGTGAAGCCGGCGTCTTCCAACAGGCCTGACAAACGCTCCGAATCGTGCACGTTCATCTGGCAGCCGTAAGTGCGGACCTCATACGTCCGAGCACCTGTGTTCGGGGCAACATCGTCGATCAATGACACGTCTCAGGGTAGCTCACGAGAGTAACCGACCGTCCCGGCGGTGACAGTGTGCGCCGCGCCGCACCCATGCCGAGGACGGCCACGGTCCGGCCTCGCCCGATTGCCGCTGTAAAAGTTGAATGTCGATGGGACGAAATGTGGGGGTTTCGGAGAACGACCGCATAGGGTCTTGATCATGACAGCAGCGGATGCGGGTTCGGCGAAGCCCTCGGAGGTATCGAGCAGCTCCACTCCGATGATCACGATGACGAACGTGAACAAGCACTTCGGTGCGCTGCACGTCCTCCAGGACATCGACATCGAGGTTCCGAGTGGTCAGGTGGTCATCGTGGTCGGCCCGTCGGGATCCGGAAAGTCCACACTGTGCCGAACCATCAACCGGCTCGAGCCGATCGACTCCGGCGAGATCCGGGTGGACGGCAAGACTCTTCCGGCCGAAGGTAAAGCCCTGGCAGCGCTGCGCGCCGACGTCGGCATGGTGTTCCAGTCGTTCAATCTCTTCGCTCACAAGACGATCCTCGAGAACGTGATGCTGGGCCCACTCAAGGTCCGCAAGCAGAAGAAGGAAACCGTACGGGAGAACGCGCTGCGCTTGCTCGAACGAGTGGGTATCGCGAACCAGGCCGACAAGTATCCCGCCCAGTTGTCCGGCGGTCAGCAGCAACGTGTCGCGATTGCCCGCGCCCTGGCAATGAGTCCGAAGGTGATGCTGTTCGACGAGCCGACCTCCGCGCTCGATCCCGAGATGGTCCAGGAAGTTCTCGACGTGATGACCTCGCTCGCGAAGGAGGGGATGACGATGGTGGTCGTCACGCACGAGATGGGCTTCGCCCGCAAGGCCGGCGACCGCGTGTTGTTCATGGCCGACGGCCGCATCGTCGAGGACACCGACCCCACCACCTTCTTCACCGCACCGTCCTCCGATCGGGCCAAGGACTTCCTCGGCAAGATTCTCAGCCACTGAGGGGGCAAGATCCTCAGCCACCAGCCCCGTTCCACGACAGCCCGATCGAACACCACAACCGGAGGTACTCGATGAAAATGTCTCGCTCGATCCGCCTGGGCATCGGCGCGATCGCCGTCGCTCTCGCCGCAACAGCGTGCGGTGGCGACGAATCCCGCAGTGTCACGTCCTCTGCCGAGAACGGAAACCTGGTGGTGGGCATCAAGTTCGATCAGCCCGGACTCGGCCTGCGCAATCCCGACGGCACCTTCAGCGGTTTCGATGTCGAGGTGGCCAAGTATGTGGCCGGGCAGCTCGGCGTGTCCGAGGAGAACATCGAGTTCAAGGAATCGCCGTCGGCTCAGCGCGAGACGCTGATCCAGAACGGCGAGGTCGACTACATCGTCGCAACCTACTCGATCACCGATTCCCGCAAAGAGAAGGTCGATTTCGCCGGTCCGTACTTCATCGCGGGCCAGTCGCTGCTGGTGCGCGCAGACGAAACCGAGATCACCGGTCCGGAATCGCTCAATGGCGGCAAGCGTCTGTGCTCTGTGACGGGGTCGACCCCGGCACAGAACGTCAAGGACACCTATGCACAAGATGTGCAGCTGCAGGAGTTCGACACCTACTCCGCGTGCGTCGAGGCGTTGCGTAACGGTGCGGTCGACGCGGTGACCACCGACGACATCATCCTCGCCGGCTATGCAGCCCAGAGTCCCGGCTCCTTCAAGGTGGTCGGTGAACCTTTCACCGAGGAGCGGTACGGCATCGGCCTGGCGAAGGGCGACGACGCTTCGCGCGCTGCTATCAACGATGCGATCCAGGAGATGATCGACAGCGGAGCCTGGGCGGAGGCCTTCGAGGCAACCGTCGGCGCGTCCGGATACCCGTTGCCCGAGCCGCCGACCGTCGATCGGTACTGATCCGGCGTTGCTCCCGAGGTACGTCCGGCCGGTTCGTGACGAGTTCACGGACCGGCCGGTTCCACCCTCACAGTCCCGTCCCGTCGATCCCGGAGTTGACCTGTGGATCTGTTCAGCAAGTACGGCAGTCAGCTGCTCGAAGCATTCTGGACGACAATCCAGCTGACAGTGTTGTCCGCGATCGGTTCGCTGATCCTCGGCACGATCCTCGCCGCCATGCGGGTGTCACCGATCCCCGTCGCCCGAGCAGTCGGAACCGCGTACGTGACGGTCTTCCGCAATACCCCGCTGACCCTGATCATCATCTTCTGCCTGTTCGGCCTGTCACAGACCCTCCAGATCCATCTCGCACCGCAGTCCTCGCCGACATTTCTGGTGGACAACAACTTCCGTCTCGCGGTCCTCGGGTTGACCGTCTACACCGCCGCCTTCGTGTGCGAGTCGCTGCGATCCGGCATCAACACCGTCCACCTCGGGCAGTCCGAAGCCGGACGCTCGCTGGGTCTGACGTTCGGCCAGAATCTCCGTTTCATCGTGCTGCCGCAGGCATTCCGCGCAGTCATCGCACCGCTCGGTTCCGTGCTCATCGCCCTCACCAAGAACTCGACCATCGCATCGGTGATCGGTGTGGCCGAAGCGTCGCTGCTGATGAAGACGATGATCGAGAACGAGGCAGCCATCTTCGTCATCGGTGGAATCTTCGCTCTGGGCTTCGTGATCCTGACCCTCCCCACCGGCCTGCTGTTCGGCTGGCTCAGCAAGCGATTCGAGGTAGCGCGATGAGTTCGGAAGGCACTGTTCTCTACGACGCTCCCGGCCCGAAGGCCCGCGCGCTCTACCGGGTGCTGTCCGTGGTCGTGGCGGTCGTTCTCGTGGTCATTGCATACGTCGTGTACCGCGCACTGGATTCCCAGGGCCAGCTCACCGCAGCCAAGTGGGAGCCGTTCCTCGAGTCGTCGAGTTGGACGACGTACCTGATCCCCGGTATCCGGGGCACGCTGATTGCCGCCGCCCTGTCGATCGTGCTGGCCTTGGCGTTGGGGGCGATACTGGGCATCGGCCGACTGTCGGAACACCGTTCCATTCGGATGGTGTCCGGGTTCATCGTCGAGCTGTTCCGCGCGATTCCCGTCCTCATCCTGATGATCTTCGCGTACCAGGTGTTCGCGGAGTATCGACTGTTCAAGTCCGACTACCTTGCGCTCGCCGCAGTCGTGACCGGTCTGACGCTCTACAACGGGTCCGTGATCGCCGAGATCGTGCGCGCAGGCATCAATTCACTCCCGAAGGGACAAACCGAAGCAGCGTCGGCCATCGGTCTGCGCAAGGGGCAGACCATGCGGCTGATCCTCCTGCCGCAGGCGGTGACCGTGATGCTGCCTGCGATCGTGTCGCAGATGGTGATCGCGCTCAAGGACTCCGCACTCGGCTACCTCATCGGCTATGTCGAAGTGGTGCGGTCGGGGCAGCAGCTCGGTGCCTACTTCCAGAACTACCTGCCGTCGCTGCTGGTGGTGGCTGCAATCATGATCATCCTCAACAGCGCCCTGACCCGCTTCGCAACGTGGCTCGAGAAGCGGTTGCGGTCGAGCAGGCGCCGGGGTTCGACCACCGACGGTGAGCCGGATGCCCCGGTGCCCGTGACGGCAGTACCCGGGATGGACATCACCGGTCCCCCTCGGTGAGGTGACGAGCAGAAAGTTCAGTCGAGTGGCTCGTTCGCGTCAGCTTCGAAAGCCCCGAGTTCGTCGCGGACCACCTCGAACGCCATCCCCTGCGCGTAGCCGCGACGGGCAAGCATCCCGACGAGTCGTCGAACCAGCTTGTCGCGCTCGGCCGCGATCTCACGCCGGTCGCCCTCCGTAGGCAACGGCGCCTGGGTGCGGAGCTTCTTTCTGACCAGTTCCACGGCCCGTTCGCGTTCTGAATCACTGTCGATCGCGTCGAGGGCATCGGCCGCGTCCTGCTGGTCGATGCCCTTGCGGCGCAACTCCAGTGCTATCGCACGCTTACCCTTCCCCGAGTACAGATGCCGCGAGCGCACCCACTGGTGGGCGAAGTCGGCGTCGTCGATCAGCCCGACCTCGGTGAGACGATCGAGAGTGCGCTCGGCGATCTCAGCCGTGAAGCCCTTCTGTTCGAGTTTGGTGGCGAGTTCGGCACGACTCCGAGCACGATCGGTGAGAAGCCTCAGGCACACGTCCTTGGCCTGCGCTTCGGTGCCACCACCCGGTTCGGGGCGGGCCCGACGCCCGCGACCTCCCGGTGCGGTGGCCGTGTCGCTCTCGGATGGTCCGACATCTTCAGGATCGTCCATGCTGAAAACCCTAGACGCGGCCACCGACCGATTCCGCCGGCGTCCCGAGCCACGCTGCGATGTCCGCGCGCACGAGTTCGGCGAGGTCGGTGTAGCCCTGCGCGGACGGATGCGCACCATCGCCCTGCTCTGCTTCTCTCATCCACGAGGTCGCGCCCGCGAGATGCGAGAACGTGCGGAGGTAGGGCACAGTGCGCCCCTGACACACCGCCGCCAGCCGCTCGTCGAGGGCCGCTGTACGGGTGTTCTGCTGTCCGTCTGCAATCGGTGGTGGCCCGACCACGAGTGTGGGCCACCCGTGGGACGCAGCATCATCGAGGATCGCGGCGAGATTGGATTCGGACTCCGCGGGCTCGACGCGAAGTGCGCCGTCCTGCAGAGTCGTGTCGTTCACACCGAACAACACGATCACCCGGTTGTCGCACTCGCGGGGAAACCGGGCGAGCGCTTCGCCCTGCCAACGTGCCCGCACATCGGAGGACGTGTCGCGCCGGACACCGAGATTGTAGACCGTGAGGTCGACGGACAACTCGCGGAGCGCAAGCTCGGCGACTCGTCCCACCCAACCGCGAAACGCGGGATCTCCGACACCCGCGACGAAGGAATCACCGAAGACACACAACCGTATGGGACGCACCGTCATCCCACCGATGCTGCCAGACGATCAGTGAAGCGCTCAGGGAACGAACACCTCGAGGGGCGCTGGGACGACATGGTGCAGACTCGTGGTGGCGACGGAGAACAGGACTCGCCCCGGCCCCGTGGAGATATCCACGTATCCGCCGTCCTGACGACTCGGCGCGAGCCCCCTCGAATGGTTCACCATGTACTCCGGAACCGAACCCGAAGCGCCGGTATCGAGGTTGTTCCAGTTCACCAACGCGGTCACGGCGCACGTCGGCTTCCCTCCGCTTGCCGTACCGAGGTACGGCGCGAAGGTCATCGATACGAGTGCGGCGCCGGGATGATCGTGAGGAGATCGGATACTCGTGGTGATCTGGCCGGCGCACAACGGGTCGTTGCCTTCACCGAGGGTGTGAGTGTGGCCTGGGACGATCATGTAGTCGGTGTGATCGGCGGCGGCAGTTCCGGTGACACCGAGAATCGTTGCGGCGCTCAGTCCGGCCAAAGCTGCGATCCTTGCTGAATGTCGTGTGGTCACGCGACAGGACACTACTTTTCGGCATCGACTTCCGCAGGGTCTGTCCGCATTGTCGCGGCCGCCCGGACTGTCTCGGCTGCCCGACGGCGCCCCACGTCGGATCGGAAGGGAGGCACGGATCGCTCGATCCGTGCCTCCTTCTCATCGGCTCGGCGGCTAGAAGTCGGCTTCCTCCGCCTCAGGGTCGGTCAACACAGCACCGATACCCAACTTCTCCTTGATCTTCTTCTCGATCTCGTCGCGGATGTCGGTGTTCTCGAGCAAGAACTTGCGGGCGTTCTCCTTGCCCTGACCGAGCTGATCGCCTTCGTACGTGTACCAGGAGCCGGACTTTCGGATGAAGCCCTGATCGACACCCATGTCGATCAGCGAGCCTTCCTTACTGATGCCCTGCCCGTAGAGGATGTCGAACTCGGCCTGCTTGAACGGCGGCGACACCTTGTTCTTGACGACCTTGACGCGGGTGCGGTTGCCGACCGCGTCGCCGCCGTCCTTGAGCGTCTCGATGCGCCGAACGTCGAGCCGGACGGAGGCATAGAACTTCAAAGCCTTTCCACCCGTGGTGGTTTCAGGAGAATTGTGCACCATCACGCCGTCGACGAAGTAGTTGTGATTGCCCTCGACCTCGATATCGAAACGATGCATCGAACGAGTATCGGGCTTGACGTGGACATCGAGCACCCGAGCAGGAACCAAACGCTGCGTGGTGTCGACGAACTGCGGCGTCACGGTGCCGAGACCGCGGAACCGCGGCAGGAGCTTGTACTCCATCGACGGGGCCATGTACGGCGCCACGATCTCCTGGAACTTCGCGCTCGCTTCAGTGGTGAACGTGAGAACCGCAACTCCGCGGGCGCCCGCACTGCGCAACTTCACGTCGAGACCGTGAGTGTCGCGCAGGTAGTCTCGCACTCGTTCTCGGGAGCCTACACTGAACGCCTCGACGCAGATCTCGATGCGGCCGCTCCCACCCGCGGTCCGTTGCTGCAGCCCCTTCGAGCGCACGCTGAAGGAGCCGTCGTCCATGTACCAGACGGCCAGCGACAGCGGCGTGAGTGCCTTGAGGTACTCCTCTGACAGGAACTTCTTGCCGTCGCCGAGATAGACCGCGCGCTGAAGCTCGGCGAGCTCGGGCAACGGAGTGAAGTCGACGAACTTGGCACCCTTGTCGTTGGTGCGCACAGACTGACCGATGTTGCCGAGCAGCCCGGACTTCCAGTCGAGGTACTCGTGCTGCTTCGCACCGTGACCCATCCGAAAGCGAACACCGTTGCGGTCTCGACGGTTCGGCGACAGGTTACCGTCGCCCATCAACGATCCGAGAACGACCTCGAACTGCTGATCGCTCAGACGGTGCGGTTCCATCGCGAGAACGCGGTCGCCCGCGATGATGTCGCCTGCGTGCGACCAACCACCGGGCGTGCGAATGAGGTGGTTCGGCGTCGCAGCGAACTGGGAACGACCGTTTCCACCGGACTTCTCGACGGTGAACTGCAGGAAATGGTCGGCCGGGCCGTTGTCGAACCAGTTGACGATACGGCGGGGCACGATCTTGTCGGTGTCGGCGTCGTAGGACATGACCTCGACGTCTAGCTTCCGATTGACGATCTTGCCGATCTTCTCGGTCGTGCCGTCGGCCAACTGCACCCTTGTGGAGTAGTTGAAGCAGCCGAACATGACTCCGATCTTCTCTCGCAGCTGGTTGATGAAGATCGCGGTGGTGCCCGAGTTGTTGAGCGCACCCGTCATCTTGCGCAGCGCCTGGCTCATCAGTCGGGCCTGCAGGCCGACGTGGCTGTCGCCCATTTCACCTTCGATCTCGGCGCGGGGCACGAGGGCTGCGACCGAGTCGATGACGAGGATGTCGAGCGCGCCGGAGCGGATCAGCATGTCGGCGATCTCGAGGGCCTGCTCGCCGGTGTCGGGCTGCGACACGAGCAGGGCGTCGGTGTCGACACCGAGCTTGCGCGCATACTCCGGGTCGAGGGCGTGCTCCGCGTCGATGAACGCGGCGATGCCGCCTGCAGCCTGAGCGTTGGCCACAGCGTGGAGGGCCACCGTGGTCTTACCCGAGGATTCCGGCCCGTAGATCTCGACCACCCGGCCGCGAGGCAGGCCACCGATACCGAGCGCCACGTCGAGTGCGATCGACCCGGTCGGGATCACAGCAATGGGAGGACGGGCATCCTCCCCCAGGCGCATCACGGATCCCTTGCCGAAATTCTTGTCGATCTGCGCCAGAGCAAGCTCGAGCGCCTTCTCGCGATCGTGTGCCTGTGCTGCCATCTTGGTCCCCTTCATCGTGTCCCGTCCTGATTGTCGACGACGCTACAACCGGGCACCGACATCTTTCGCTGCCATGACCGCGGACCCGCCGAAACTGTGGAGAAAATCGCCGCCTGTGGACGGACGCCTTTCGCCATCGAACATCCTCAGCATAGGGGAACATTTGTTCGAACGCATGCAAATGTGTTCGATCAACGACGTGCGGCGGGCACGCCGAACTCCTCACACAGCGCCCGCCATACCTCGCGAGGTTCCTGACCTGCCTCGATCGCTTGCTCCGCGGTCCGTCCATCCAGCTCGAGCAGAATGTGGTCCCGTAACAGGGCATCGCCGTATACCTGCCCGAATTCGTCTCGGACCATCTCATGGAACTCTGTCAATCGCACGGCACCACCGTAACGGCCGAACCGAATTGCCCGCAGTGACGATCCGATCAGCGAATTGCGCCCACACACACCGCGACCGGGTCCTCGACGTCCTTTGCTGTCGCGGCGGCGCGCCTGGCCGCCTCCGCGAACCGCGGCTCTGCCAGCACTTCTGTGACCGCAATCCGGACCGACGCGGCGTCGAGAGGCCGGACCACCACCGCGCTCCCCTGTCGCGCAGCCCGGTTCGCGAGTTCCCACTGATCGCCTCCACCCGGCACGATCACCGCGGGCACCCCCGCGCTCAAGGCTTTGGCAAGCATTCCATGCCCGCCCCCACAGACAACGACATCGGCATCGCTCAGAAGAACGTCCTGACGTCCGCTCCCCGCGACCGCCCATACCGGGAGCACACTCTCCGGCGGTTCGAGCATCGTGGCCGCAACGCGCATCCCGAGCCCATCCAGGCCCTCACACACCGCGTCCAGCATCCCGACGACTCCGGTGGTCGCCGTCGACGGAGCAACCATCACCAGAGGTCCGTCGCCCGGAGGAGGTTCGAGAACGGTCGCGGTCGGCTCCCAATGCAGCGGGCCCACGACGTGGGCGTTCGACGGCCAATCCGGCCGCGGTACCTCGAGGGCAGGCACGGTCGCGACGAGTCTCGCGATCGGTCCTGGGTCCTGCGCAGGTAGACCGATCCCGACGCGCGCGGCGGAACGTTCGCGCTCCCCCTGCCGTAAGGATCGCGCCGTGAGGCCGCGCAACACCGCGTCACGGGCCCGTCCGCGGAGCCCCACCCCGGGCTCGAGACCACTGCCGATCGGAGGCAGGCCGCGCGACGGCCGGTAGAGCGGATGCGGAGACAGCTCGACCCACGGAATCCCGAGCCGCTCGGCGGCCATTCCGCCGCCCGCGGTGATGACGTCGGAAACGACAAGATCAGGCAGAAGCGCGCTGAGAGCGGGTAGCAGAAGTGTTGCGATGTGCGCGGCCCGCGCGTGGATCTTCGCACCCGCATCGCCGTCGTCGTCGTCGGCCCTCGGAGTCAGCCCTTCGAGCGGCGCCACCGTCACGCCGGGCACATCGATGTCGAACCAACGCCGGCCGGTGAAGAGCACCGCTTCGTGACCCGCATCGACGAACCGTTTACCCAGCGCAATGGCGGGAATTGCGTGTCCCGCATCCGGCCCTGCCACCAACGCCACTCGCATCGGGCCAGACTGCCACATGAGCGTGATCATCTCGAGCGCGCGGGCGCCCGACCCTACGCCCGGTGCCTATCCGGCGAAGGTATAGAGGTCGAAACCGACAGCGCGGGTCGCCGGAAACCCTGCCAACGGTCCTGTCGCCATGTCGACCTGCGCTCGGGCCTGCTCGACGACGTCGATGTCGGAGAGTGCCTCGAGGTACCGGCGATGCGCGGCGAGTGACTCCACCGCCACGTCGACAGTGCCGGTGACATCGACTGCGTGCGACGCGGCGGGGGTATTGACCGCTACCCACCGCACTCCGGGCCACGGCGCGAGTCCTTGCTCCACGCTGAGTTCCGGAAAGATCCATTCGTTGGCGGCGTCGGAGACGGCATCGAGCACACACAACCCCAACGCACGATGGTCGGCGCTGTTCAGCATGCCCGGGAACCACGTGAGCCCGAAATTCGCGGTCACCACCATCTCGGGCCGATGCCTCCTGATCGCTCCTGCCACATCACGCCGCAGGTCGGGTCCCGCAACGAGACGCCCGTCGGGGTGGCCGAGGAACTCGACGGACTCGACACCGACGATCGCCGCTGATGCCCGCTCCTCTTCCTCCCGGAGCGGACCGCACTCTGCGGGCGGCAAGCCCGCTATCCCGGCTTCCCCACTGGTAGCGAGGACATACCGGAGGTCCTTGCCCTGCCGAGTCCACCGGGCCACCGCCGCAGCCGCGCCGTACTCGATGTCGTCGGGATGAGCAACGACGACGATTCCCCTCGTCCAGTCCTCCGGCACAGGTTCCATACGTCCACTATGCGGTCTCGCTCAGACCCGCGTGATGTCGTCGCGCCGATTCCCTCCGGAGATGGCCTTGTACAGCATGTAACCGCCGAACGCGATCGCACCCAGCACCAGGATCCCGAACAGGTGGTCGAAGACTGCGCCGATCACCGCAAGCCCGATCCATACCAGCACCACTACACCGACAATCTTCCAGAACATCGTCTTCTCCCGCCTCGTGCCTGCGCACGTTCCGTGTCGTACTCACACGATCCTGACACGACACTGCCGAGAAAACACCAGCTCAGAGCATAGATCAGGGAAAGATCAGGGGATACCCGCAGAAGCCGGGGGGACCACTCGGGGTCGCCGTTCACCCAGGGTGGTGGTGCGGAACTCTCCGTACCCGCCTACGCTCGACGGGTTTGGTCCTCAATTCGGAAGTCGACTGTCGGAAGCTGAGTGAACGTGTCCCCGAGCCGCCCTACCCCCGCCCGCGACCTGGCGCAGATCGCGGTGTTCGCCGCCCTCATCATCGCTCTCGGCCTGCCAGGGCAGATCACGATCGGCTCCTCGGGCGTCCCGATCACCCTGCAGACCCTCGGCGTCATGCTCGCCGGTGCACTGCTCGGCGCACGCAAGGGCATGCTGTCGGTCTCGACCGTGATCCTTCTCGGGCTTGCACTTCCGGTACTCGCAGGGGGACGGACGACACTCACCTCACTTGCCGGCCCCACGGCAGGCTTCCTGCTCGGCTGGATCCCGGCAGTCGCGGTGATCGGATGGCTCAGCGCTCGCATGCTTCCCCGCTATCGCGTTCTCCCGGGTATCGCGGCGAATGTACTCGGCGGCATTGTGGTGCTGTACGTGTTCGGAATCGCAGGCATGGTGTTGCGAACCGATCTGACCGTGTGGGCCGCGCTCGCAGCCAACGTCACGTTCCTTCCTGGCGATCTGTTCAAGGCCGCAGTGGCCGCCGCAGTGGCCGCCCAGGTGCATCGGGCCTATCCCGCCCTGCTCATGTCCCCGATCAGACACACGCCCACCGCCGACCCCGCACACTGAACGCTGCACCACCCGATGAGCGAGATTCGTTTCCAGCAGGTCCGCCACGCCTACGGTGAGCGTGCGGTCCTCGACGACGTGAACGTCGTCCTGACCGAGCCCCGCATCGGCATCGTCGGCGCGAACGGCAGCGGCAAGTCGACACTCGCACGCATGATCAACGGGTTGGTCGTCCCCACCTCCGGTTCGGTGACCGTCGACGGACTCGACACCGGCCGCAAGGGGCGCGAGGTCCGTAAACGCGTCGGATTCGTCTTCACCGACCCGGACCACCAGATCGTGATGCCGACAGTCGCAGAGGACGTTGCATTCTCCCTGCGCCGTAGCTCCCTCGGTAAGGCCGAGCGCAACGAGCGAGTCCGGCAGGTGCTCGACGACTTCGGCCTCGCCGCGCATCATGACCACCCGAGTCACCTCCTGTCCGGGGGACAGAAACAGTTGCTCGCGCTCGCCGCGATCATGGTCACCGACCCGCAGATCCTGGTCGCGGACGAACCGACCACTCTCCTCGACCTACGCAACACCAAACTGATCGCCCGGACTTTCTCGAACCTCCGACAGCAGCTGATCGTCGTGACCCACCAACTCGATCTGCTCGGCGACTTCGATCGGGTCCTCGTCGTCGATGCAGGACGCATCGTTGCCGACGATGCACCGGGTCCGGCGATCACGTTCTACCGGGACCTCATCGGGTGAGCATCGTCGGCCTGCACCACCCTGGGCACTCCCCGCTGCACCGACTTCCTGCAGGGGCCAAGCTCATTGTCGTGTCACTGACGATCGTCGTCATGACGCTGTGGATCCGACAGCCGTGGCAGGTCCTTCCCTGTGCGGTCGCCGTGGCAGGTGCCTACGCCCTCGCCCGGATCCCGGTACGGCTCGCCGCAACGCAATTGCGGCCGCTGCTGTGGATGCTCGCGGTCATCGCGGTTTTCCAGGTGATCGTGGCTGGATGGGAACGCGCCGTAGTCATCTGTGGATCGCTGTTTCTGGCGATTGCTCTGGCCCTGCTGATCACACTGACCACTCGTATGACGGACATGCTCGACGCGATCGTTGCGGCTGTACGACCCCTTCGACGGGTGGGAGTGGACCCGGACCGGGTCGGTCTCGTGCTCGTGATGACGATTCGTTGCATCCCGCTGTTGGGATCGATGGTCGCACGTGTCACCGAGGCTCGTAAGGCACGAGGGCTGGGCTTCTCGTTGCGGGCTCTGGTCGTGCCGATCGTAGTGGGCGCGCTCATGACCGCAGAGGCGATGGGAGAGGCGCTCGCGGCACGCGGTGTCGACGACTGACAGGGTCGACGACCGACTCTCGCCGATGCAGTAGCGGGTCAGTGTCGGTGGCGTTCCTGGATCTGCTCGATCTCACGCCAGGACTGCGCCCAGCTCTCCAGCCGTTCCGACGCATCTATGAGTTCGGTCCGCTGCCGGTCGAGGAACGCCATCGACCGTGTACCTTCAGGCGCTGCGGCCAGTTTCGCAGCAGCGGAGACGAGTTGTTCGTATTGATCGACGCCCGAGTCGAGCCGCTGCCCCGCCGCCGTGATGGCGGGACCCAGGTGAACGCCGGCCGCCTCGCTGGCTCGGGCAGCGGATTCGAGCGCCACGATGTCTTCGACGACGCTGTCGAGCGCCGACGACGCCGACCGTGCGGCCTCTCCGATCTCCTCGAGGTCGTCACCCGCCACGGCACCGGATTTGGAGACGACGGCGAGTAGTCGCTCGAGGCCCTGCTCGTTACTCGACAGCCGCTGCATTGCAGCTCGGGCCACCGATCCGGGCGGCGGTAAGGACCGGCGCGCTGGAGAGGCCGGTGGGAGCGGAACCGCGTCGAGACGACGGAAGGTACGCAACGCAAAGATCGCCGGTACCGCGAACACAGCGGTTGCACCGCCGGTAGCCACGACCGTCCACTCGGGCGCCGACGCCGCGACCAGAGTTGCGGTGCCGATCCCCCACGTTCCGGCGGTCATACCGAAGAATCCGGCACGACGCCGTGCACGGCGCTTCTTTCGTCGGAGCTTCGCCGCCGGATCACGCCATCGACGGGCGACGTCCACCGCAGCGTCGGTCACCTCTCTGAGCGCGGCGACGGCCGGACCGGGAGTCATTCCGGTCCGGCCGTCGTCGGGTGTGCTCATGGTTGTCGAGTTCGCTCGATGGAGGTTGCGCGACTACTGGGACCCTGCAGAGCCTGCAGCGTTCGGAGGCTCCTTTGCAGTGTTGACGGCGGGATTCGCCGGTGCGCCGCCCGGCAGTGCATCGCCCTTCATCGAAGCACGGATCTGCTCGAGACGGCTGTGGCCGGCCATCTGAACGGTGGCCTGCTGCACTTCGAGCATGCGTCCCTGCACCGAGTTCTGGGCAAGCTCGGCCGAGCCGAGTGCGGTGGCGTAGCGCTGCTCGATCTTCTCGCGCACGGCATCCAGGCTGGGCGTGCTGCCCGGTGCGGAGAGCGTCGAGTCCATGGACCGCAGCGATTCACTGACGCGTTCTTGCATCTTCGCCTGCTCGAGCTGGCTCAGCAGCTTGGTGCGCTCGGCCACCTTCTGCTGTAGCGCCATGGCATTCTGCTCGACGGCCTTCTTGGCTTGAGCCGCGGCCTGCAGCGACTGGTCGTGCAGGACCTTCAGATCCTCGACCGACTGTTCGGCGGTGACGAGCTGCGCGGCGAAGGCCTCGGCTGCATTCGTGTACTGGATCGCCTTCTCCGTGTCGCCGGCGTTGCTGGCCTGGTCGGCCATCATCACGGCTTGACGAGCGCTCGCATTGAGCTTCTCGACCTCGTCCAGCTGCCGGTTCAGCTTCATCTCCAGCTGGCGCTGGTTGCCGATCACCGATGCTGCCTGCTGTGACAGCGCCTGGTGCTGACGCTGTGCGTCCTCGATCGCCTGCTGAATCTGAACCTTCGGATCGGCCTTCTCATCGATCTTGGAGTTGAAGAGCGCCATGAGGTACTTCCAACCCTTGACGAACGGATTAGCCATGGGTGTGATCCCGCCTCCATCTGTACGCCGCGCCGAACGCGACCCGGTGCGCGACCCTCGCGCACCGGTTCCGGTTCGCCGTGCCGGTCACCTTCGACTCGACCGATCCGGCGATCCCACCTGGCGACTCGAGCCACCCCCCGGGACGGTGACCCACGCTGTGTCGCTATCGTCCGTATTCGGCGTGGCCGACACGGTCGCGATCCATGTTATGCCGCGGCGAGCGCCCGTGCCGCCGGTGCTGGAATCACCACGCGAGTCTCCTGCGTGATGAGCGACTCCTGGGCAAGCAGCGGGTCCGAGTTCAGCAGGGCTGCGTCGACCGTTTCGACACCCGACTCGGAGTGCGCAGCGTCCGGGCCCGCATAGCCACCCGGCATCATCACGTCCGCGCCGGCAGGCTGCAGAGCCCGGTCGGCAAGCGACTCACTGACGTCGAAAAGCACGTCGGACAGGGGCACGTCGAGTGCGTCGCAGATCGCGGCGAGCAGTTCGCTCGACGCTTCCTTCCGCCCTCGTTCGACCTCCGAGAGATAACCGAGACTGACCCTGGCGCTGCTGGAGACTTCACGCAGGGTGCGGCTCTGCGAAACACGGGTGCGCCGAAGGCTGTCACCGAGTGCCTCACGCAACAACAGCGCCATCGCATCCTCCTTCGTCCGTCGTGCCTATACCTCGACAACGCGCGACACGGTCGCGAGGTTCCCGGGCATCCACCGGACTTCGAATACCGCGGTGCACAGACATTACATCGCCGCCGGGGAACCCGAGCGCGTGAGTAGCCGTTGCCTTCCGGTGGGCAAACCTGAACATCCCAGTTCGCTTCGTCATCAGGCAGCTCGCGTCGCAGTGTCCTCAGCCGGAGCCTGACGCGCTGTCACGCGGGCTCACCGTTGAGGTGCTCCTGTTCGGCGCGACGTACACCGGCGCGCAGCCTCGCCGCCTGGACGATGTAATCGAGCCCGGTGACGACCGTGAGCGCTACCGCCAGCACGATCAAAGCCATAGCGAACGGTGCCACGACGTCGGGCAGCGGAAGCAGATACACGCCGATTGCGACGGTCTGCACCAGAGTTTTGAGTTTGCCGCCACGGCTGGCAGGTATCACTGCGTGCCGTAGTACCGCGAAGCGCAATGCGGTGATACCGAGCTCGCGCACGGCGATGATGCCGGTTATCCACCACGACAGATCTCCGAGCAGCGACAGCCCGACCAGGGCAGCCCCGATGAGCGCCTTGTCCGCGATCGGATCGGCCATTTTGCCGAAGTCCGTGACGAGCCCGAACCTCCGGGCGAGTTGCCCGTCGATACGGTCGGTGATCGCGGCGATCGCGAAGACCCCTGCTGCCGCGAGCCGCCAGAGAGTCTCCTGTCCATCGCCGATGAACAAGAAGACGAGGAACACCGGTACCAGTGCAATACGCAGCACCGTGAGTATGTTGGCGATGTTCCACAGCGGGACCGGGTCGTGCGCGGAACCGGCATTCGGTCCCGGTGCGGCGCCGCTCCCGCCCGATGCGGCAACGGACTGGCGGGGCGTGCTCATGCGCCCACAATATCGGTACACTCACGCGCTACTGTTCACCGCATGACTTCACCGGCCCACGAACAGGACACGAACGACCGGATTGTCGTGCGGCGCGCCCGAACCTCCGACGTGCCGGGGATAAAACAGCTGATCGACATCTACGCCGGGAAGATTCTGCTCGAGAAGAATCTCGTGACCTTGTACGAATCCGTTCAGGAGTTCTGGGTCGCCGAACTCGGAGGCAAACTGGTCGGGTGCGGGGCTCTCCACGTTCTGTGGTCGGATCTCGGCGAGATTCGCACCATCGCGGTAGACCCCCAAGTCACCGGACGCGGCACAGGGCACCTCATCGTCTCGCGCTTGATCGAGGTCGCACGTGAACTCGAACTCGAACGGCTTTTCGTCCTCACTTTCGAGGTCTCGTTCTTCGCACGCCACGGGTTCGCGGAGATCGACGGAACGCCGGTCACCTCCGAGGTTTTCGCAGAAATGTGCCGGTCGTACGATACGGGCGTCGCGGAATTCCTGGACTTGAGCTACGTGAAGCCCAACACGCTCGGCAACACCCGGATGTTGCTGACCCTGTGAGTTCGACCCCGCGATCCGAGAATCCCGAACCGTCGACCCTGTACGGAAGTGAGAACCCATGGCCCTGTTTGCTGTCGAATACACCTACTCCGATGCCACCACCGCGGCCCGCGACGAGCACCGCCCGAAGCACCGTGCCTGGCTCGGAGATCTGGTCGAGAAAGGCACGGTGCGAGCAACTGGGCCCTGGGCAGACGGTTCCGGCGCGCTGATCCTCATCGACGTCGCCGACGAGGCATCAGCGCACGAACTGATGGCGCAGGATCCGTTCGCTCAGCTGACGCTGATCGACGCCGTCCGGATCACCGGCTGGAATCCGGTGATGGGTGTGTTCAACGACTGAGGCCCTTCGCCCCGGACGTGTGGTCACCGGGCTCGTCGTTCTGCCGCCTGTCGTCGTGTCGAGACTTGATCAAGCTCGCGACCGTGGTGACGATGAGCACCCCGACGATCACGATCAGCGACACCGCAGTCGAGATCTCCGGGACCATCACGTGTTCGCCACCGTTGATGAATCCGAGTGTGTTCTCGTGCAGAGCGTGGAGGATGAGCTTGACGCCGATGAAGCCGAGAATCACCGACAGGCCGTACGAGAGAAAGACAAGGCGCTCGAGCAAACCACCGATGAGGAAGAACAACTGGCGTAGCCCCATCAGAGCGAAGGCGTTGGCGGTGAACACCAGATACGGCTCGCTGGTCAGTCCGTAGATCGCCGGGATCGAATCGAGCGCGAAGAGGATGTCGGTGAAGCCGATCGCGAGCAACGCCAGCAGCATCGGGGTGACCATCTTCTTGCCGTCGATCCGAGTGACGAGCTTGTCGCCGTCGTATTCGTCGTGGACCGGCAGGAACTTGCGGGCGAGAACAACCATCTTGTTCTCGGACACACTCTCGGTTTCATCGCCGTGGTCTCGGATGAGCTTGACGGCCGTGTAGATCAGGAAGAATCCGAACAGGTAGAACACCCAGCTGTAGGCGTTGATCGCGGCGGCTCCGACCGCAATGAAGATGCCGCGCATCACCAACGCCAGCACGATCCCGATCGTGAGGACCTTCTGCTGAAATTCACGTGGTACTGCGAACGTCGCCATGAGGATGACGAAGACGAACAGGTTGTCGACCGACAGCGCCTTCTCGGTGATGTAGCCGGCGAAGTACTCGCCGCCGTAGGTCGGTCCCCACACCAGGAACACGACGACACCGAAGACGATCGCGATGGCGATGAACACCGCGGACCAGAAACCGGATTCCCGAAGGGTCGGCGCGTGTGGTTTGCGGACGTGAGCGAAGAAATCGAAGACGAACAGCCCGATGATCACTGCGATCGTGATCAACCAGGTCGCCAATGTGACGTGCATATGCACTCGGCCTTCCGGTAGGTATGTACCTGCCGGAGGTCTCTCCCGCCCGGGAACGAATCCCGGACCGGCAGTCCCGGAGCGACAGCGGTGCCGAACGTGTTGACGAGACTGCCGCGAATAAGGGGATACTCCCCTCCACAGCTGTCACGATTGTGCCACATGCACCACGCGGCGCACGCCGCGACACGTCACATGCCGCCGTCGTCACCTTCGGCCGCATCGCCACCGCCCCGAATCGAATAGAGCAGACCGTCGAGCTCATCCGGCTTGACGAGTACCTCACGAGCCTTGCTGCCTTCGCTCGGGCCCACCACGCCTCGGGTCTCCATGAGATCCATCAAACGGCCGGCCTTCGCGAACCCGACGCGGAGTTTGCGCTGCAGCATCGACGTCGATCCGAACTGACTCGTGACCACGAGTTCGACCGCTTGCAGGAACACATCGAGGTCGTCGCCGATGTCGGGATCGACATCCTTCTTCTCGCCGGCCTTCGGAACCGTGACGCCCTCGTTGTACTCGGGCTCGGCCTGAGTCTTCGAGAACTCGACCACCGCCGAGATCTCCTCGTCGGTGATGAAGGCGCCCTGCATGCGGATCGGTTTGCCTGCACCCATCGGCAGGAAGAGTCCGTCGCCCATACCGATGAGCTTCTCGGCGCCGGGCTGATCGAGGATGACCCTCGAGTCGGTCAGCGAGCTCGTCGCGAACGCGAGCCGTGAGGGCACGTTCGTCTTGATCAGGCCGGTCACGACGTCGACAGATGGCCGCTGGGTGGCCAATACGAGGTGGATACCGGCGGCACGAGCCTTCTGGGTGATCCGCACGATCGCGTCCTCGACGTCGCGCGGCGCGGTCATCATGAGGTCCGCGAGCTCGTCGACGATGGCCAGAATGTACGGATACGGGCGGTAGACACGCTCACTGCCCAGCGGCGCGGTGATCTCGCCCGACTTCACCTTCGCATTGAAGTCGTCGATGTGCCGTACTCGGTTGGCCTGCATGTCCTGGTAGCGCTGCTCCATCTCTTCGACGAGCCACGCCAGTGCGGCTGCAGCCTTCTTCGGCTGCGTGATGATCGGTGTGATCAGGTGTGGAATGCCCTCGTACGGCGTCAGTTCGACCATCTTCGGGTCGATGAGGATCATTCGCACTTCCTCCGGTGTCGCACGAATGAGCAGCGACACCAGCATGGAGTTGACGAAACTGGACTTTCCGGAGCCGGTGGAACCTGCCACAAGGAGGTGCGGCATCTTCGCAAGGTTCGCAGAGACGAAGTCGCCTTCGATGTCCTTACCCAGACCGATGACGAGCGGGTGGTGATCGCGCCGAGTGGAAGCGGCCCCCAGTACGTCGGACAGGCGTACGAGTTCACGATCGGAATTGGGTACCTCGATGCCGACCGCGGATTTCCCGGGAATCGGTGCGAGCAACCGGACGTTGTCGGTCGCGACTGCGTACGCGATGTTTCGTGCGAGGGCAGTGATCTTCTCGACCTTGACACCGGGCCCGAGTTCGACCTCGTATCGCGTGACGGTCGGGCCTCGGGTGAAACCGGTGACCGCTGCGTCGATCTTGAACTGCTCCAGGACCTCGGTGATCGCCTCGATCATCTGATCGTTGGCCGCCGAGCGAGTCTTGGGCGGGTCGCCCTCCATCAACAGGGACAGGGACGGCAGTGTGTAGTCGCCCTCGACGACCCGGTCCGGAACGAGAGGCTCCATGACGTCGGAAGCGGGCTCCGGCGGGGCGGGCGTCGGCACGGCCGCCGCGGCTGTGGACGCCTTCGGCTTGGCGCGGGCTCGCGGTTTCGGAGCTTCCGGCTCCGGTTCCGGCTCGGGTGCCTGCGACGTATCCGGCTCGTCCCACAGCGGCAGGACCTCGGTGCGTGCGTCGCCGTCGAACTCGTCGGTCGGGTAGTTCTCGCTGGGGGTCCGGCGACGGCGCGACCGCGGTTTCTCGGTGTCGTCCTCGTAGAGCAGGGGATTGAGATGGTCGGAGTAGCCGTCGTGCTCGGGGTCGTATGGACCGTACTCGTCGTGATGCCCGTACCCGTCGTCCTCGCGGTAGGGCAGGCCGAAGAAGTCGCGGAAGAGTTCGGGTAGTTCACGGATTGTGGTGCCGGTGATCAGCAGGATCCCGAAACCCATGGCCATCAACATCAGCGGTACCGACAACCACACCGTCAGGCCGGCGGTGACCGGACCGCCGACCGCTGCACCCACGAATCCCGCGCCCTCCGAGCGCCCGTCGGCGTCGGTGGGTGAGCCGGACGCGATGTGCCAGAGTCCCAGCGCAGGAAGCGCGACGAGCAACGACCCGAGTACCAGGCGCGGGCGCGCTTCGGGCCAGGGTTCGGTCCGCATGAGAACCACCGCCACACCGACGGCGACGAGAGGTAATACGGCACTCGCCCCTCCCGTGACCGCCCGCACTCCGGTTTCGATCCACTCCCCGACCGGGCCGCCAACGCCGAACCACACGGAACCTGCGACAACCACCGCGAACGCGACGAGACCGAGTGCGATTCCGTCACGACGGTGACCGTGTTCGATATCGGTCGCGCGTCCCATTGTTCGAGTGGTGGCACCGAGTCCCCTGGCGATCATGAACCAGGTGGCACCGACGCTCTTGCCGATCGCTGTGAGCAGTCCTCCCGATGCTCGGCGAGGTGGCGCGGCGGAACCTCCCCGCGGGCGCCTCGCGGGGGTTCGGCGCGCCGCGGACGAGGCACGCGCACCGGAAGCCTGAGGCTGACGTTTGCTGGGCGACTTGGAACTCGAGGATTTCGCGGCAGGTTTCCTCGGTGCCGACTTCTTCGCAGACGAACCCTTCGCGGAACGCGCGGCGGGTTTTCTCGCAGACGAGGTCGATCTGGTGGCGGCAGCCTCCGCTCGACCGGATGAGGTCGACGCGCGCGTACCCGACCGCGACCGAGAGGTCGCGGCGGACGATGCGCGGCTACCCGACTTTCCTGCCATATCCGCCAGGGTAGCCGCATGGCCCACTGGCGAACCATCAGCAACACGGGGCCCACACGGCGGCACTGGTCACAGCACCGAACCGGAAGACTGCTCCCCGGCGACGATGCGTGCTGCTCAGAGTCCCCTTCTCGAACCCGCGAGCTCGGCGATATCCGCTTCGGCCCCGTCTTGTTCGAGGCGCACCTCGTCACGCCCGAACGCGTGGAGGAGCAATTCGGACGGTCGTCCGCTCAATACGACGGTGCGCGGCCCTCGCTTGCGCACGGTCACTCGCTCACCGCCCACGCGCTCGAACACGACGGTGATGTCGGTGCCTCCGTAGCTTGTGCGACCGATGGTCCGCGCATACTTCCAGAGTTGATCTTCATCGTCCGCGGGCAGGGGACGCGGTTCCCATCCCGGAACGCTCCGGAGCACGTCCTCGTGGTGCACGAACATCTCGGTGGCATTCGCCACCGAGTCGACGAGATACAGGGGCGACCACTTGGGAGGCCCGGAATCGATGTCGGCGAGCAGGTGCGCCCACTGACGGTCGGTCACCTCGCGGCGGACCTTCTCCGTGTGCGCTGCGAACGCCGGGATCATGATTCCGGGCATCGTGTCGATGCGTCGTTCGCGCACCAGCAGATGCGCCGCGAGGTCGCGTGTCGTCCAGTCACCACAAAGCGTCCGGGCTTCCGGACCGACCTCCGACATCGTTTTGACCAAGGCATGCCGTTCACGTCGGGCAAGGCTCATTCCGCCACTCTAACGAGCAACTAGAACGACGGCACCACCGATCCAGGCAGGTGCCTCAGGAGACCGCGATGACCGTGGGAACGATCATCGGCCGGCGCCGGTATGTGTCGGCGACCCACCGACCGACGACACGACGGATGCCCTGCGCGATACGGTGCGTTTCGGTCACGCCTTCCGCGGCGAGTTCGTTGAGTGCCTTGTCCACCAGTTGCGCTGCTTCGTTGAGCGCGGTCGGATCGTCGGAGAACCCTCGCCCCGACACCTCCGGTGCGCTCACCGCACGACCGGTCGTGGCATCGACGGCGACAGAAATCGAGATGAAGCCACCTTCGCCGAGGATCAACCGGTCCGACAGGGTGGACTCGCCCACGTCGCCGACGGAGAGACCGTCGACGTACACATGGCCGACCGGTACCCGGCCGACGATCTCCGCGAGCCCGTCGACCATGTCGACGACAACGCCGTCCTCCGCGAGCACGATCCGTTCTTTCGGTACACCTGTCGCTTCCGCGAGCGCCGCATTGGCACGGAGATGACGCCACTCGCCGTGCACCGGCATCGCATTGGTCGGTCGCACCGCGTTGTACAGGTACAACAGCTCACCGGCCGAGGCGTGGCCCGAGACGTGAACTTTCGCGTTCTGCTGCGTGACGACAGTGGCGCCGCGTTTGGCGAGCCCGTTCACTACCGCGAACACCGAGTTCTCATTGCCCGGGATCAGCGACGAGGCAAGGACTACGAGGTCGTTCTCCTTGACGTTGATCTGGCGGTGTTCGCCGCGCGCCATTCGCGAGAGGGCCGACAACGGTTCGCCCTGCGAACCCGTCGAGACCAGCACGAGCCGATCGTCCGGCAGCGACGCCGCTGTGTCGATGTTGACCTCGAGGCCGTCCGGCACGTTGAGGTAGCCGAGATCCTGCGCGATCTGCATGTTGCGCACCATCGAACGCCCGACGAACGCGACCCGACGGTTGTAGCGGTGTGCAACGTCGACGACCTGTTGGATGCGGTGCACGTGACTCGCGAACGAGGCGACGATGACACGGTTCTTCGCTTTGCCGATGACGTTGTCGAGCACGCCGCCGATTTCGCGTTCCGGGGTCACGAACCCGGGAACCTCCGCGTTGGTGGAGTCGACGAGGAACAGGTCGACGCCCTCGTCGCCGAGGCGTGAGAACCCGGCGAGATCGGTGAGCCGGTTGTCGAGCGGAAGCTGGTCGAGCTTGATGTCGCCGGTGTGCAGCACGACGCCGGCTGTGGTGCGGATCGCGACCGCGATCGCGTCCGGGATCGAGTGGTTGACGGCGAAATACTCGCACTCGAACGGTCCGTGGGTGGTCCGCTCCCCTTCGGTGACCTCGGTGAGGTTCGGGCGCAGCCGATGTTCGCGACACTTGGCGGAAACGAGCGCGAGCGTGAATTTCGAGCCGACGACCGGGATGTCCGGACGCAGTCGCAGCAGGAACGGCAGCGCGCCGATGTGATCTTCGTGTCCGTGGGTCAGGACGACCGCGTCGATGTCGTCCAGGCGGTCTTCGATGTACCGGAAGTCAGGGAGGATCAAGTCGACGCCCGGCTGCTGGTCCTCGGGGAACAGCACACCGCAGTCGACGATGAGCAGACGGCCCTGGTGCTCGAACACCGTCATGTTGCGGCCGATCTCGCCGATGCCGCCGAGTGCGACGACGCGCAGGCCGGTCTTCGGGGCCTTCGGCGGCGTACCGAGGCGGGCGGTGGGATCGGTCGCTGGTCTCGCGTCGGGGCGCTTGGTAGCGGCGGAGTTCTGAGGGACGCGACGGGTGGGCTTGGATGTCGGAGGCCCGGCGTTGCGGGTCGCGCGACCACGGCCACGGTTGGGACGGCTCATCACAGCACCCCCGCTGCGTGCAGATCCGCGGCCAGCGCGTCGATCTGGGCGGTCACCGGGGCCACTTGCGGTAGACGTGGTTCCCCGACATCGATTCCCATCAGGCGTAAGCCGGCCTTGGAGGCGCTCACCCCGCCGAGCCGCGCGACCGCACGGTAGATGGGGATCAACGACAGGTTGATCTTCCGTGCGAGTTCGAGGTCGCCTTCGACGAATGCGGCGTGCAGTTCGCGTAGGCGTCCGGGGACCAGGTGTCCGATGACGCTCACGAAACCGACGGCTCCGACGGAGAGCCACGGCAGATTCAGTGGGTCGTCGCCGGAATAGAACTTCAGGTCGGTGGTACCGATCAATTCTGCACCGGCGTTGAGGTCGCCCTTGGCGTCCTTGACCGCGACGATGCGGGGATGTTCCGCCAGCAGGCGCAGAGTCTCCGTTTCGACCGGGACGACGGAGCGTGGCGGAATGTCGTAGATCATGACCGGAAGATCGGTGGCATCGGCCACCGCAACGAAATGCGCGTAGAGGCCGGCCTGCGGCGGCCGGGAGTAGTACGGGGTGACGACGAGCAGACCGTGGGCCCCCGCACGAGCGGCGTCGCGGGCAAGCTCGACGCTGTGGGCGGTGTCGTTGCTTCCTGCGCCCGCGATGATCTTCGCGCGGTCGCCGACAGCGGCGAGCACCGCCCGCATCAGTTCGATCTTCTCGTTCTCGGTGGTGGTGGGCGATTCGCCGGTGGTGCCGGCGAGAACCAGTGCGTCGCAGCCACCCTCGACGAGATAGCTCGCGAGGCGCACACCCGCATCGATATCGAGCTTGCCCTCGGCAGTGAACGGGGTCACCATCGCTGTTGCGATGGTGCCGAACGGAAGCTCGACAGCAGTTGCGGAATCACCGTTGGTCATGGTCAGAAGGCTACCGCGTAGAAGCTGCCACCCGGAACACGGCTCGTGTACGACACGGGCAGGCAGCGTTTTCAGCCGTCGATCTGGAAGCCCCCGGAGGCAACTTCGGTACCGTCGGAGAGCGTGTTGATCGTGAAGTCGCAGAAGGCGTTCGGTGCCACCTCGGTGAGCTGCCGCAGACATTCCACGGCGAGCCTCCGGATCTCGACGTCGGCATGTTCGGTGGCGCGCATCGCCACGAAGTGCCGCCACGACCGATAGTTGCCGGTCACCACGATCCGGGTCTCGGTCGCGTTCGGCAGGACGGCTCTCGCGGCTTCACGGACCTGTTTGGCTCGCAGAGGTCCGGGCGGGAGGTGCGCAAGCTTCTCGTCGAGCGCGTCGATGAGTTCGACGTACGCGTCGCGGCTGCGTTCTGCTGCGCGAAAGAACAAGGCTTCGAGCTCAGGGTCGTCCTCGATGGCAGGGGGGACGACGACCGGTGCATCCCCACCCGGGACGAACCGTTG
Source organism: Rhodococcus sp. F64268 (assembly GCF_023015605.1). Taxonomy (NCBI): domain Bacteria; kingdom Bacillati; phylum Actinomycetota; class Actinomycetes; order Mycobacteriales; family Nocardiaceae; genus Rhodococcus; species Rhodococcus sp. F64268. Next base: position 68,160 of record NZ_JALKAI010000005.1, on the reverse strand, counting down.
AGAGAGCTGAGAGAAGGAGAAGTGTCGATGCCGGATCAGTTCGTGCGTGCACGACCGGGAGATACCGGTGATGTAGAAGGTGACCGTCGCATGTTCGAGCACCGAATCGTGACCGACGGCGAGAAGGTGGTTGAGGTACCCACTGTTGGTGGCAGTCCGAGGGTTCGGCTTCGACCAGCTCTGATAGCACGCGCGGCCGGCGAACTCGACGAGCGCTTCCCCGCCGTCGGCATCGGTACTCCACGGCACGTCGTCGGGCGGCAGGAATTCCGTCTTGGCGATGAGCCTGACCCTCGGTCCGATCGGTTCCGGCGCCACGCTCGTCTCCCTTCCGCGGTTCCGCACGGTGTTGCTGCTCGACCTTAGCGCTCGGTCGAGCAACTCTCCCGAGTGACATCAACCCCGACGGTTGACTGACATCATTCATGACGTCACACTGACGTCATGAATATCGATGTTTATACCGATGCCATCGCCGACTCCGTGCGGAACGCCGCAGAACTGGGCGACGAGCAGACTCGTCGCACTGCCGCTGCCCTCGCCACCGCCGTTGCCGCCCCCGCCCGGCTCGCAGTCCTGAGCGCACTGTCCGACCTGGCCTCCCAGGTGTCCGAACAACTCGGCGACCGCAGAGTCACCGTCCGCCTCGACGGAGCCGACGCGGTCGTCGAGGTCCATGACGGCCACGCATCCGAACCCGACGACACTCCCCCGACCTTCGAGGAGATGACCGGCGACATCAGCCGCGTCACGCTGCGCCTCGTCGAGCAGATCAAGACCCGCGCCGAGGAAGCTGCCGCGCAGAGCGGGGTTTCGCTCAATTCGTGGGTGGGACAAGCAGTCCAGGGCGCGCTGCGCGAGCAGATGCGCTACCAGCGCCGCGCCGACGAATGGCGCTGGCCCACCGCCAAACCCACCACCACACCCCCGGCACCCGAGCCCCCCGCCGAAGCTCCGGCCGACACCGAGAAACCCGCACCGGCCGATTCCGCCGGCGACGACCCCACCGGCAGCACCGACGACCGGCCGACCGACTGACGCGCCCCCGGCGTGCCGGTGGGGTAGATTTCCGTCGCACGCGAAGGCACAGTCCGCGAAGATGCGGACCCGAGGGGTGGAGTAGTCATGGCCGTCAGCAGCACCAGAAGCTTCGAGATCAAGGCGACACCGGAGCAGGTGATGGCGGGTATCGCAGCAGTCGAGCGACTCCCCGAATGGTCGTCGACGCACAAGTCCGTGACGATCGAGAGCACCCACCCCGACGGCAGGCCGCACCGCGTCCGCATGACCGTGTCCATCATCGGCATCACCGACGAGCAGGTCGTCGACTACTCGTGGAATGGCAACGAGTCGATGTCGTGGACCCTTGTGGAGAGCGCCCAGCAGAACGTGCAGGACGGCGCCTACACGCTCACCGCAACCGACAACGGGACCACGGTCGACTTCGCTCTCACCATCGATCCCAAGATCCCCGTGCCCGGATTCCTGGTACGCCGTGCGGAAAAGACCGCGATCGAGACCGCGGGCAAGGGCCTGACGAAATTCGTGGAGAAGAACTTCCGGTAGTGAGCCCGGCCGCCACGGTCAATCCATCAGCTGGGCCGCCACGGTCGCACCGAGTTCCCAGCACGCCTCGAGATCGCTCTTGCTCGGCTTACCCGACGCGACAACGTAGTCGGCGGCCTTGACCCAGCCGAGTCCCGTCGTGATGCTGTCGACGGCGCGCTCGGCGCCTTCCGTGCCCTCGTTGCCGTGAACGTACAACCCATAGGGCCTGCCACGTGTCGAATCGAGGCACGGGTAGTAGCAGACGTCGAACGCGTGTTTGAGTGCACCGCTGATGTACCCCAGGTTGGCGGGTGTGCCGAGCAGATAACCGTCCGCTTCGAGCATGTCGATCGGCGAGACGGTGAGCGCAGGCCGTCGGATCACGGTCACACCTTCGATCTCGGGGTCGGTCGCGCCCGCCAGCACTGCTTCGAACATGGCCTGCATGAACGGCGACGGGGTGTGGTGGACCACGAGCAGGGTGCGAGAATTCTCTTCGGTCATGCCCGCAGACTACGGCGGTCCGCTACACCTCACCGTGGCGCTCGGATTTCTCCAGGGCCACAGCACGTTTCATCGTCTCGCGCGCCCGGCTGCGATCGCCCGCGAAATCGTACGCACGGGCGAGGCGATACGAGTTACGCCAGTTGTCGGGGTCGGATTCCCACTCCGCTTTCACCGACTGGAACAACTCGTCCGCAGCGTCGCGCTCGATCCGTCCCGAGGCCATCCGTGGAAGGTCGCCGACATCGAGGTCGAGGCCTTCTTCATGGATGCGCCGGGACAGTCGCTGGTGGTCCAGTCCCGCACGCAGCGTCGCGTACACGATCCACACACCCACGAGCGGGAGCAGGAACACGCCGATGCCGAAGACGATCGAGACCGCCTCACCACTGGTGATCAGCGAGATCCCGGTGTGTCCGAGTCTCACGAAGTAGAACGCGAGTGCCGCGACGATGAAGGCGATCGCGAGGACCACCTTCGCGACATCGCGACCGGTGGATGCTGACGAACTCACAGGTCGAGCAGGGGGTCGATTCCGACGGTCAGCCCGGGCCGGGAGCCGACCTCACGGACGCCGAGGAGCACACCGGGAGCGAACGACGACCGATCGATCGAATCGTGCCGGATCGTGAGCGTCTCCCCCTGCGTGCCGAGCAGCACTTCCTGATGTGCCACCAGACCCGCCAACCGCACAGAGTGAACCCGGACGCCGTCGACGTCCGCTCCACGCGCGCCCTCGAGTTCGGTGCTGGTGGCGTCGGGGCTGCGCCCCACTCCGGCTGCCTCACGGGCCTCGGCGATCAACCGGGCGGTGCGGTACGCGGTGCCCGACGGCGCATCGGCCTTGTTCGGGTGGTGGAGTTCGATGACCTCGACGGAATCGAAGAAGCGCGCGGCGGCCTGCGCGAATCGCATGGACAGTACGGCGCCGATCGCGAAATTGGGTGCGATGAGCACGCCGACCTCCGGTTTCGCGGCGAGCCATCCGCGGACTTGTTCGAGGCGTGCGTCGTCGAAACCGGTGGTGCCGACAACGGCGTGGATACCGTTCTCGATCAGGAACTGCAGATTGCCCATCACAACGTCGGGATGGGTGAAGTCGACGACGACCTGGGTTCCTGACGTGACAAAGGTATCGAGGTCGTCGCCCTTGTCGACCCTCGCAGCGAGTTCGAGGTCTGGTGCGGCATCCACCGCGTCGCAGATGGCCTGACCCACCTTGCCCTTCGCCCCGAGGACCCCTACTCGAAGACCTGTCTTGTCCGCCACCGATCCACGCCCTTCCCGTCGCCGTACTCTCGAGAAAGCCTACGCAACCGGCACGATCGTCGGGATGGCGGGATGAGTCGCGAGCTCAGGCCACGACACTGCGCACGGACGCCGGGAGGTCGCGTGGTCGCCGATAGGGCCCCACGACCGCCGCCGCGTAGGGACGCCGGAGCACTTCACCGGCGACCTCACGCACCTGCTCGGTGCTGACGGTGGCGATGCGCTCCAGAGTCTCGGTGATCCCCCAATGCCGCCCATAGCTCAGTTCGCTACGTCCGATCCGATGCATCCTGGCGCCGGTGTCCTCGAGTCCGAGTACGAGTCCGCCCCGCAGTGACCCTTTCGCGCGCGCACACTCCGCGTCGGTGATGCCGTGCTCGGCAACCTCGGTGAGGACTTCACGCACCACCGAGGCGACGTCGCCGAGATTCTCGGGCTGGCACCCGACATATGTCGAGAAGGCACCCGTGTCGGCGAACGTGTCGACACCCGAGTACACCGAGTACGCGAGCCCTCGCTTCTCCCGCACCTCCTGGAACAACCGTGAGCTCAGGCCTCCTCCGACCGCAGTGTTGAGGACCGACAGCGCCCAACGTCGAGGATCGTGTCTGCCGAATGCGCGGACGCCGAGGCTCAAGTGCGCCTGCTCGTTGTCCTGATCGGTGATGCTCAAAGTGGGTGCGGTGCGCAACCGCAATGTCCCTTCGCGACGCGGTGCCGCCTGGGCGGACTCATCGAGATGGCCTGCAAATGCCCTGCGGACGAGCTCGACCGTGTGTGCATGATCGACGTTGCCCGCCACCGCGACCACCATCCGCTGCGGCGTGTAGCGGCGCACATGGAACGAGTGCAACTGGTTGCGGGTCATCGATTCGATCGATTCCGGCGAACCGATGATCGGACGGCCCACGGGATGATCACCGTATAGCGCAGTCAACAGAGCATCGCCCAGCAGATCCTCGGGGTCGTCGTCGCGGATGGCGATCTCCTCGAGCACCACCTGACGCTCGACATCGACGTCGACGCTGCGGCACTTACCGCGCAACACCACGTCCGCGACGACATCGACCGCGATCGGCAGATCGTCGTCGAGTACGTGCGCGTAGAAGCAGGTGTGTTCCTTGCTGGTGAACGCGTTGAGCTCGCCACCGATCCCGTCGATGAGTTCGGCAATGTCGAGGGCTGTGCGCGTGGGGGTCGCCTTGAACAGCAGGTGCTCGAGAAAATGAGCAGCTCCCGCAACCGAGGGCTGCTCGTCGCGGGAGCCGACACCCACCCACACGCCCACTGCTGCCGATCGCACACCGGGCACATGTTCGGTGACGACTCGCACGCCGCCCGGCAGAACAGTGCGCCGTACGCCGGTGTCCGCGGCAGCCGGCGGGCTGTCGAATGAAAGAGAATCGAAGGTTGTGGCCATGGGGTGTTCTACGGTCCTGCGCTGTCGGTGATTCGCCTGTGGTGAGAGCTGTGTTCAAGGCACGGAACACCACACACTACACGCGAGTACCGCTGCGCCGCCGTCGACGATCACTGCTACGTTCGCGTCACCAGCCTCGACGTCGAGGCTGGGATCCGACCAGCTGGCCCTTCGACGCTTCGTCACGCCCGCGGTAGACGATGTAGGGACGGAACAGATACGCGAAAGGCGCGCTGAAAGCGTGGACGAGTCGCGTGAACGGCCAGATGGCGAACAGCACCAGCGCAATCATCACATGGATGTGGAACGAGAGCGGTGCTTCTGCCATCAGATCGCCCCGGGGCTGCAGTATCCAGATCGACCGGAACCACGGAGACACCGTCTCGCGGTAATTGTGCGCCTCGTTGCCTTCGAACGCGCCGATCATCGTCGTGGCCAGTCCTGCGACGATCGCGGCAACCAACACCAGATACATGATCTTGTCGTTGAGGGTGGTCGCGCTGAAGACGGGACCACTGGTGCGCCTCCGGTAGACCAACAGGGCCACGCCGATCAGCGTCGCGACACCCGCGATGACCCCCGGAATCGCGGCGCCCCAGTGGTACATGTGCTCACTGATACCGACGGCTTCCGTCCAGGACTCCGGGATCAGCAGCCCGATGACGTGTCCGAGGATCACCACGAGCATGCCGAAGTGGAACAGCGGACTGCCGATCCGCAACAACCGACTCTCGTACAGCTGTGAAGATCGGGTGGTCCACCCGAACTTGTCGTATCGGTATCGCCACCACGTGCCGACGATGATCATGGCAAGGGCCACGTACGGCACGATGTCCCAGAAAATCTCGCCCGCGCTCATGCCGGTCGATCTCCTTCTCGAGCTGGACTACCGTCGCGTCGCGGCGGCACTGTGAGAGTGAACGGTTGCAAACCGATCGCCTCTGCCGGGGGCCCTGTCTCTGCCAGGTGACGGGCTCGCTGCACCTCCTGATCTGTGACGGGAGGCAGCGTGGCACACACCGCGGTCAGGGTGTCGGCGTACGGCGATCCGCATTCGACGAGCGCGGTGTGCAGCACATCCAGCGGCGCCCTGTGTGCCGCGAGCAACTGCTCCCCGATCTCCGGATCTACCGTCGCCGCGAACTCGAGCACCACAGGTAGGTGGTCGGGGGCCTCCCCGACGGGTGGCTCGACTCCCGCGCCACGGTAGGCACTCGCGAAGGCGTGGATCTCCGCGCCTCGGTTCCGTGTGTCGCCTCCGGTCCAGTAGGTCAGATACATCGTCGAACGGCGGCGCATATCGAACGTCTCGACGTAATCGCGTGCCACCACGAGGGGATCTGTCGCGTGAAGATACGACGCAGTACGGTCCAGGGCGTCGCGTTCGGGCCCGGTGATGTGGTCGAGCAGGGCGCCGACGGTCACGAGGCGGCCAGGGGTCCGCTCGTCCGGATAGGCGAGCAACAACGACGCCGCCTGCCGGATCGCCCGATGCTGCAACCGAATCGCCGCCGAGTCTCGTCGCGCAGAGCGGCGCAGCAGTTTCATCGGTTCTCCTCTGTTTCGTCGCGGTGCTGATCCGGGAAAATGCCCGCGGGCACGCCCTTGCCGTCCCAGTTGAGTAGGTTCACTCGCGACGGATGGCTCGCGTTCGCGGCCATACCCTCCGTTGTCTGTCGTTGCTTCAGCGCGTGAAAGGTCTCGACGGCGACCGGTACCGGCCCCCCGCTGGACTCACCGAACGGCCCCGATTCGTACATACCCGGTCCGCCGTCGAACGACAACGAGCAGTCTGTGGCGGTCTCCTCGAGCTTGTGCCCCTCAGCCGCATACGCGGTCGGAATGACGTACCGCTCGTCGTACTTGGCGAGCGCAAGCAACCGGTACATCTCGTAGATCTCTTCCTCGGTCATGCCCACCGCCTGCGGGATGTGAGGTTGGGTGTCGCGTCCGAGGTTGACGTCGCGCATGTACGAGCGCATCGCCGAGAGCCGATGCAACACACCCTCGACCACGTCGGTGTCGCCCGCTGTGAACAGCTCCGCGAGGTATCGGACCGGGATCCTCAGCGATTCGAGTGCCCCGAAGAGATTTCCGAGATCCTCACCGTCATGGCCGTCACGGCTGACCGCGTCGACGACCGGCGAAAGCGGCGGGATGTACCAGACCATCGGCATGGTCCGGTATTCCGGATGCAGCGGCAACGCCACCTTGTACTTGTTGATCAGCGCGTGGATCGGCGACCGTTGCGCTGCCGTGATCCACTCGTCGGAGATCCCTTCGGCCCGTGCACCGGCAATGACTTCCGGATCGTTCGGGTCGAGGATGAGCTGCCGTTGCGCCTCGTACAGATCCTTGTCGTCCGGGACGGATGCGGCTTCGAGCACCTTGTCGACGTCGTAGAGCACCAGACCGATGTATCGGAGCCGGCCGACGCAGGTCTCCGCGCAGACCGTCGGCAACCCGACCTCGATCCGCGGGTAACAGAATGTGCACTTCTCGGCCTTGCCGGTCTTGTGGTTGAAATACACCTTCTTGTACGGGCAGCCCGACACACACATCCGCCAGCCGCGGCAGCGGTCCTGGTCGACGAGCACGATCCCGTCTTCGCTGCGCTTGTAGATGGCACCCGACGGGCAGGACGCCACGCACGACGGGTTCAGGCAGTGCTCGCAGATTCGCGGGAGATAGAACATGAAGGTCTCTTCGAGCTGAAGTCTGACCTCCTCGTTGACTTTCTGCAGGATCGGGTCCTGCGGCACGATCTCGGGGGAACCCCCGAGGTCGTCGTCCCAGTTCGCCGACCACTCCACCTTCATCGGTTTGCCGCTGATGAGGCTGCGCGGGGCCGCCACAGGGATGTCGTTGCCCAGGGGCGCGGTGGTGAGGTTCTCGTAGTCGTAGGTCCACGGCTCGTAGTAGTCGTCGATCGACGGCATCTTCGGGTTGGAGAAGATGCGGCCGAGCTTGTGGAGGCGCCCGCCGTCGCGTAGGCGCAGTCGGCCCTTCTTGTCGCGGACCCAACCGCCCCGCCACTTCTCCTGATCCTCGTACCTGCGCGGATACCCTTGTCCAGGACGGGTTTCGACGTTGTTGAACCACACGTACTCGGTGCCCGACCGATTTGTCCACGCCTGCTTGCAGGTAACCGAACAGGTGTGGCACCCGATGCACTTGTCGAGGTTCATCACCATCGCCATTTGCGCCATGACCTTCATCAGTACGTCACCTCCTGGCTACGGCGGCGGACCACCGTCACTTCGTCGCGTTGATTCCCGGTGGGCCCGAGATAGTTGAAGGCGTACGACGTCTGCGCGTAACCGCCTGCCATGTGTGTCGGTTTGATGAGAATCCTCGTGATCGAGTTGTGGATACCGCCGCGCTTGCCGGTGGTCTCGGTCAGAGGAACGTCGATCGTGCGTTCCTGGGCGTGGTAGACGTACACGACTCCTTCGGGCATACGGTGCGAGACGATCGCGCGACACACCACCACCCCGTTGCGGTTGACGGCCTCGACCCAATCGTTGTCCCGGACCGAGATCTTCGCTGCATCGGCGGGGCTCATCCACATCGTCGGTCCGCCACGCGACAGGGACAGCATGAACAGGTTGTCCTGGTATTCGGAGTGGATCGACCACTTGGAGTGCGGTGTCAGATACCGCACCGTCAGGCCGACTCCGTCCGTCGTCCCGATGGTGGACGCCCCGAACAGTCTCGACATGTCCAGCGGCGGCCGGTAGGTCGGTAACTGCTCGCCGACCTCTTCGATCCAGTCGTGATCCAGATAGAAGTGCATGCGACCGGTGAGCGTATGGAACGGTTTGAGTTCCTCGATGTTCACGGTGAACGGAGCGTAGCGCCGGCCACCGGTCTCGCTGCCGGACCATTCGGGGCTGGTGATCACCGGAACGGGCCTGGCCTGGGTGTCTGCGTAGGTGATTCTGCGCTCTTCGCTGCCCTCGGCCAGATGAACGAGACGTCTGCCGGTGCGCTTCTCGAGTTCCCTGAATCCTTCGACCGCAAGTCGGCCGTTGGAGGTTCCGGAGAGCGACAGGATCACGTCGGCCATCCGTTCCGCGGTGGTGATGGCCGGGCGCCCAGCACCGGCGCCCGTGTTCATCACACCGAACTTCGCGGCGAGCTCGGCGACCTCCTCGGTCGGATGGGTGGTCACCCCCTTGGTGGTCAGCCCGAGTTCGTCCACGAGAGGGCCGAGTGTGGACCACTTGTCCGCGACAGCGGCGTAGTCACGCTCGACGACCACGAGCGGGCCCATCGTCTTTCCCGGAACCGGAACCTCACCGGTCTTGCGCCAATCGTTCTCGGTACCGGACGGGAACGCCATCGCTCCCGGGGTGTCGTGTTGGAGTGTGCCCATCACGACATCGGTGCGAGTGCCGAGGTGCGTGCGCGCTTGTGCACTGAAGGCCTTCGCGATGGCACCGAATGCTTCGTAGTCCGAACGTGTTTCCCAGGGCGGGTCGATTGCCGGACTGAACGCATGGATGTACGGGTGCATATCCGTGCTCGACAGGTCGCCCTTCTCGTACCATGTCGCAGCGGGCAGTACGACGTCCGAGAACAGCGTGGTGGACGTCATGCGGAAGTCGATCGACATCAGCATGTCGAGCTTGCCCTCCGGTACTGCGTCGGTCCACGTCACCTCCCCCGGTCGCAGGCCGTCGGTGGTGGAGTCACCCTGCAGGTTCGAGTCCGTTCCGAGCAGATGCTGCAGGAAGTACTCGTTGCCCTTGCTCGAGGAGCCGAGCAGGTTCGAGCGCCACACACTCAGGACGCGGGGCCAGTTCTTCGGGTTGTCGGGATCGGTGACGGAGAGTCCGAGATCCCCGCTCGCCAATTGCTCCGCGATGTACGCCGGAATCTCCTTGCCTGCGGCACGCGCCTCGTCTGCGACGTCGAGACTGTTCCGGTCGAACTGCGGGTAGAATGGAGTCCATCCCATGGCGACGGCGGAGGCCATCACATCCATCGTGTGCTTGTCACGGAATCGGCCGCGCCCGAGCGGGCTCGCCAAGGCGTCTGCGCGGTAGCCGTCGTAGCGCCACTGGTCGGTGTGCACATACCAGTACGAGGTACCCGCCATCTGCCGCGGGGGCCGACTCCAATCGGTACCCATCGCCATCGCCGACCACCCGGTAACAGGACGGCACTTCTCCTGACCGACGTAGTGCGCCCAACCTCCGCCATTGCGGCCCATCGACCCTGTGAGCAACAGCAACGCGAGCACAGCGCGGTAGGTGGCGTCGCCGTGGAACCATTGGCAGATACCCGCGCCCATGATGATCATCGAGCGCCCGTTGGATTCCTCGGCGTTGCGCGCGAACTCTTTCGCAATCCGGATGGCTTGCTCTGCGGAGACTCCGGTGATCGATTCCTGCCATGCCGGTGTGTAGAGCGAGTCCGCATCGTCGTATCCACTGGGCCACTGCCCGGGCAGATCCAGACCGGGCCTGTTCACGCCGTACTGCGCGAGCATGAGGTCGAACACCGTGCACACGAGGTGTTCTCCGACCTTTCGCACAGGGACACCGCGTTCGATGCTCTCACCGCGCCCGTCGATCGAATCGAAGCTCGGCAGATGCACCGAGGCGGTCTCCCCCGCGGCGCCGCCGGCCGGAGCGACCGTCAATGTCGGTACGAGGTCGCCGAGATCCAGATTCCATTTCCCGACGCCGTCGTCACCGTAACGGTGCCCCAGAGAGCCATTCGGCGCGACGACGGTATCGGTAGCGCCATCGAGCAGGACCGGCTTGAACGCGGCGTTCTCGACCTCGTGACCGAGGTCGGCCGCCGTGAGGTTCTTACCCGGCACGAGCGCGCCGTCGCGGTCCTCGAGTTTCACCAGGAACGGCAGATCCGTGTACTGACGCACGTAGTCGACGAAGAACGGGACCCGCTGCTGTACGTAGAACTCGTTGAGCAGCACATGGCCCATCGACATCGCGAGGGCGCCGTCCGTCCCTGCCGCACACGGCATCCATTCGTCGGCGAACTTGGTGTTGTCGGCGTAGTCGGGGCTGATCGAGACGACCTTCGTACCGCGGTAGCGGACCTCCGCCATCCAGTGCGCGTCCGGTGTCCGGGTCACGGGGACATTCGAGCCCCACATCATGAGGTATGCGGCGTCCCACCAGTCGCCGGACTCGGGCACGTCCGTCTGGTCACCGAACACCTGCGGAGATGCAACGGGAAGGTCGGCATACCAGTCGTAGAAAGAGGTCATGACGCCGCCGAGCAGTTCGATGAATCGCGAACCCGCTGCGAACGACACCATCGACATCGCCGGGATCGGCGAGAAACCCGCGATGCGGTCGGGCCCGTACTCCTTGATCGTGTGCACGTGCGCAGCCGCGATCATCTCGGTGGCCTCGGTCCACGTCACGCGCACGAGACCGCCCTTGCCGCGGGCCCGGTGGTAGCGCGTGCGCCGCTCGGGGTCGTTCTGGATGTCGGCCCACGCGAGGACCGGATCGCCGAGACGCTGTTTGGCCTCGCGATACATCTCGACGAGGACACCACGCGCGTAGGGGTACCGCACCCGGGTCGGCGAGTAGGTGTACCACGAGAACGCGGCGCCCCGGGGACATCCTCGAGGTTCGTACTCGGGACGGTCGGGGCCGACCGACGGGTAGTCCGTCTCTTGCGTCTCCCAGGTGATGATCCCGTCCTTGACGTAGATCTTCCACGAGCACGAACCGGTGCAATTGACTCCGTGGGTGGAGCGAACCACCTTGTCGTGGCTCCAGCGGTCGCGATAGAACACATCGCCTTCACGACCACCCTGGCGGGTGACCGTACGGCCGTCCTCGGAACCCGTTCCGGGAGTGAAGAAACGACCACTTCGAACCAGGAGATCCTCGAGCGCTCCGCCCGTGCCGGTCTTCTCTGTGGTCACTTTGATTCCTCCTGTGGCTGTGGTGCACCGGCTGCCGCTTCGGTCGCCGGTTCACGTGTTTTCAGTTTCAGCGCGGTGTAAACCAGCGCGACCAAGGCCGTCACGACGAGCAGTAGCAGGCCGACCGTGTAGTCGTTGTCGACGGGGTCGTACGTCGCACCCATTACCAGCGGTGGGAAGTATCCACCCAAACCACCTGCAGCAGCAACGATTCCGGTAACGCTACCGACCGACTTCACCGGTGACCGCCGTGCAACCCACGCGAAGACGCCGCCGGTGCCGATCCCCAGGAAGACCGCCATCGTGATGAAGTCGGTGGCCGACCAGATGTCCGGCGGAGGCTTGAGGGTGGCGATGAATGCCGTGACCGCGGTACCGGCGAATGAGGCGAGCACAACGTATTTCGGCGGAATCCGGTCGGAGAGAGCACCGCCGATGGGCCGAGCGATCACTGCGGCGACCGCGAACCCTGCCGTTCTCGTCCCCGCGTCGACAGCCGAGAAATCGTAGATCGTCTTGATGTATGTGGGCAGGTAGTTGCTGAACGCCACGAAGCCGCCGAAGACGATGGCGTAGAGGAACGACATCTCCCACGTCACGCGGAGTTTGCAGGCCGCGATCAGCTTCGGAGTGACCTTGTCGGTGTTCGGGGTGAAGGTCGGTGAATTCTTCATCGTTCCGACACACACCACAGCTGTGAGTGCGAGCGCGATCGCGATGATCACGTGAGTGGTGATCGTCCCGAACCAGCCGACGAATCGCGGAGTGAAGAACGCGGACAGAGCGGTGCCGACCATACCCGCGCCGAAGACGCCGGTTGCGAATCCTCGGCGGGAAGCGTCGTACCAGCTGTTCGCAAACGGGATCCCGACAGCGAATATCGTGCCCGCGATTCCGAGGAAGAACCCGAATACCAGGAGCAGTGGATAAGACCCGGCTTCACCCGCGAAACCCACCGCGAGCACCGGGATGATCGAGGCGACGGTGACCAGGATGAACATGAACCGACCGCCGTACCGGTCGGTGAGTGGTCCGATGGCGATCCTGCCGAGCGATCCCACGAGAATGGGCGTCGCGACGAGCATCGACGCCTCACTACTGCTGAGGGACATGTTGCCCGCATAGGTGGTGGACAGAGGGCCGATCATGTTCCAGGCCCAGAAGTTTATGGCAGATACCCAGGTGGCCAGTGCCAAGTTGAACCCGGGGCGTGCCCCGATGCCAGTCGCTGCAACCGTGTTCACACCCTCAGATAACCACTCCGAGGGGTACTCGCGCGCATATTTGGGTAAACGTTACAACGGGTGCAATTTGTGAATTCGAACCCGAGTACGAAAGACCCTGGCTGTCGCGGATGTAGACCGCATAAGGTGCCGGTGGATCGAAAGCCCCCTGCTCACAGGGACTTTCTTCGAGGATACCTCGTCCGGAGACAACACGGCCCGCGGGCAGTTCTCCTCTAGTGGGAGAACCACACGCGGGCGTGTGTGCGAGAAATCAGGATTCGGCAGCCTCTGTGGCGGCCTCTCCTGCAGCGGCCGGCTCAGCGGCGGCTTCTTCCTCTACGGGGATCAGGCTGATCTTGCCGCGGTTGTCGATGTCGGCGATCTCGACGCGGATCTTGGATCCGACGCTCACGACGTCCTCGACCTTGGCGATGCGCTTGCCGTTACCCAGCTTGCTGATGTGCACGAGACCGTCGCGGCCGGGCAGCAGGGAGACGAACGCACCGAACGCCGTGGTCTTGACCACTGTGCCCAGGAATCGCTCGCCGACCTTGGGCAGCTGCGGATTCGCGATCGCGTTGATCTTGTCGATCGCAGCCTGCGCAGACGGACCATCGGCGGCACCGACATAGACGGTCCCGTCATCCTCGATCGAGATGTTGGCGCCGGTCTCTTCGGTGATCGCATTGATCATCTTGCCCTTGGGGCCGATGACCTCACCGATCTTGTCCACGGGGACCTTGATGGTCGTGATGCGCGGCGCGAACGCGCTCATCTCGTCGGGGGTGTCGATTGCCTCGGCCATGACTTCGAGAATCGTGGCGCGGGCGTCGTGCGCCTGCGAGAGCGCACCGGCAAGGACCTGCGACGGGATGCCGTCGAGCTTCGTGTCGAGCTGAAGCGCCGTGACGAAGTCCTTGGTACCCGCGACCTTGAAGTCCATGTCACCGAAAGCGTCCTCGGCACCGAGGATGTCGGTGAGGGCGACGTACCGGGTCTCGCGGCTGCCGTCCTCGAGTTCGATCTCGTCGGACACCAGACCCATTGCGATGCCGGCAACCGGCGCCTTGAGCGGCACACCCGCGTTGAGCAGCGACAGCGTCGATGCACATACCGAGCCCATCGACGTCGAGCCGTTGGAACTCAGGGCTTCGGACACCTGCCGGATCGCGTAGGGGAACTCTTCCTGGCTCGGAAGCACCGGAATGAGGGCGCGCTCGGCGAGTGCACCGTGGCCGATCTCGCGACGCTTCGGCGAACCCACCCGGCCGGTCTCACCGGTCGAGTACGGCGGGAAGTTGTAGTGGTGCATGTAGCGCTTGGTCGTCTCAGGACCGAGCGAGTCGACCTGCTGCGCCATCTTGACCATGTCGAGGGTGGTGACACCCATGATCTGGGTCTCGCCGCGCTCGAACAATGCGGAACCGTGGGCGCGCGGAACGATCGCGACCTCGGCAGACAGTGCGCGAATGTCGGTGATGCCGCGACCGTCGATGCGGAACTGATCGCGGAGGATGCGCTGGCGCACGAGCTTCTTGGTCAGCGAGCGGAATGCTGCGCCGATCTCCTTCTCGCGACCTTCGAACGACGGCGCGACCTGTTCGAGGATCTCGATCTTGACCTCGTCGGTGCGGTCGTCGCGCTCCTGCTTACCGGCGATGGTGAGAGCCTCGGCGAGCTTGGCGGACGCAGCGGCCTCGACCGCGGCGTACACATCGTCCTGGTATGCCGGGTACAGCGGGAAGTCACCGGTCGGCTTCGCGGCGGCAGCGGCAAGCTGCTGCTGAGCGATGCACAGGCGTGCGATGAACGGCTTCGCCGCTTCGAGCCCCTCGGCGACGACCGTCTCGGTGGGCGCCTGTGCGCCGCCCTCGACGAGTGCGATCACCTTGTCGGTGGCCTCGGCCTCGACCATCATGATGGCGACATCAGCAGAATCCGGGTTGTCGCCTCCGCCGACGATGCGGCCGGCGACGACCATGTCGAACACAGCGTTCTCGAGCTGCTCGACCGTCGGGAACGCCACCCACTGGCCGGCCTTGTTCTCCTCCGACGTGATGAGTGCGACGCGCACGCCACCAACCGGACCGGAGAACGGCAGACCCGCGATCTGAGTGGATGCCGAAGCAGCGTTGATCGCGACGACATCGTAGAGATCGCTCGGGTTCAGGCTCAGGACCGTGACCACGACCTGGATCTCATTGCGCAGGCCGTCGACGAACGACGGGCGCAGCGGCCGGTCGATGAGGCGGCAGGTGAGGATCGCGTCGGTCGAGGGGCGACCCTCACGACGGAAGAACGACCCGGGGATGCGGCCCGCTGCGTACATACGTTCTTCGACGTCCACCGTCAACGGGAAGAAGTCGAAATGCTCTTTGGGCTGCTTCGAGGCGCTGGTGGCCGACAGCAGCATGGTTTCGTCGTCGAGATACGCGACGACGGAGCCGGCGGCCTGCTGAGCAAGGCGTCCGGTCTCGAATCGAATGGTGCGGGTGCCGAAAGACCCGTTGTCGAGTGTGGCGACGGATTCGAACACGCCCTCGTCGACCTCGACTGCGGTGTTACTGGTCATCTGTGAAATCTTCTCTTCCCTCTTCGTCTTCGCCGTACCCACGCGGGCGCCGGGCCCCCTTGGCCACGGCTGCGCACCGACTCACGGAGGCGGCCATCGATCGAAACCCGCCGGCACTTCTCGTGCGGCCGGAGGGTCACTACCGAAGACCGACACCGTCGGTGCGTACGGATCATCGCCGTCGGCGGCGATGTGATGCGCCGGCAATTCCGGCGCATACACCGATAGCCAACGAGGCCCAGTCTAAGGGGTACCCCGTTGGCTATCGGAAAAGATCAGCGAATGCAGATCGTGTCGCTTCCGGACTGCGTCAGCGGCGCAGGCCCAGACGCTGGATGAGCGAGCGGTAACGCTCGACATCGACCTTCTCGACGTACTTGAGCAGACGGCGACGACGACCGACCAGCAGCAGCAGGCCGCGGCGGGAGTGGTGATCGTGCTTGTGCTGCTTCAGGTGCTCGGTCAGATCGGTGATGCGCTTGGTGAGCATCGCCACCTGCGCCTCCGGCGAACCGGTGTCGGTCTCGTGGAGACCGTACTCGCCGAGGATCTGCTTCTTCTGCTCGGTGGTCAATGCCACTGTCGTACTCCTGATCACTGACGTCCGCGTGATGGAAACGGGCCTGGACCCGGCGGTGAGGCCGCCGCGAACCGCAGCACACACCGACGGTCGACAATACCAGATGCTCAGCAGGCACATTTCACCGCAAGTTCGGACGCGCGACAGCGCGGACTATGCGTCGTCCGCAAGCAACTCCCGGGCCCGGTCTGCGTCACGATGCATCGCGGAGACCAGCGCTTCGACCGAGTCGAACTTCTCCATGCCGCGGAGCCGCTCGACGAAGTCGACAGCCACGTGCTGCCCGTACAGATCGGCCTCAGCATCGAGCACGAACGCCTCGACCGTGCGATTACGGCCCGAGAAGGTGGGATTCGTCCCCACCGACACCGCGGCACGGTAGCGCAGGCCGGCCTCGAGGCCGTCCACGGGAGAGCCCGAGTCGAGGACTGTGAACCATGCGGCGTAGACACCGTCCGCAGGGATGGCGGCATACATCGGGGGCGCGATGTTCGCCGTGGGGAACCCGAGCCCCCGGCCTCGTCCGTCGCCGTGCACAACGACACCCTCCACACGGTGTGGGCGACCGAGCGCATCGGTAGCGGCGGTCATGTCGCCCGCATCGACACACGAACGGATGTAGGTCGACGAGAACGTCACGGCATGTTCGGCGAGCAGAGTCTGCCCGTCCACCGCGAAACCGAATCGTTCGCCTATGCCGCGGAGCATCTCCACGGTCCCCGCAGCCTTCTTGCCGAAGGTGAAATTCTCCCCGACGACCACCTCGGCGACATGCAGCCGCTCGACGAGGATCTCTCGGGCGTAACGCTCGGGCGAGAGTTTCATGAACTCGGGGGTGAAGGGCATGACACAGAACACGTCGACGCCGAGTTCTTCGGCGAGTTCGGCGCGCCGGGCCAATGTGGTCAGCTGGGCCGGATGACTCCCAGGACGCACCACTTCCATCGGGTGCGGGTCGAATGTCATCAACACACTGGCGATGCCCCGCTCCTTCGCCGACTTCACCGCACGGGTGATCAGCTGCTGGTGACCTCGATGCACTCCGTCGAACACACCGATCGTGACCACGCACCGACCCCAGTCCGCGGGTATCTCGTCCAGACCTCGCCATCTCTGCACAGCGGAAAGCCTACGACCCCGCGGACGGACCGGCATCCTCGCCCTCGCACTCACCCCGGGTAGACAACCCGAAGCGATGCTCGGCATAATTTCGGGGTGCCTAACTTTTCGATGAGACCACCCAAATCAGTCCTCGGAGCGACCTCACTCGCTGCACTCGTCGCACTCACCGCGTGTGGCACCGCGCAGTCCGACGACGAGCCCCTCGTACTGACCACGTTCACCGTGCTCGCCGATATGACGCGCACCGTCGCAGGTGACCACGTACGGGTGGAATCGATCACGAAACCCGGCGCAGAAGTGCACGGCTACGAACCGACGCCCGGCGACCTGCGGCACGCAGCCGAGGCAGATCTCGTCCTCGACAACGGACTGGGTCTCGAACGCTGGTTCGAGCAGTTCCTCGCCGACACCGACGCCGCACACGTAGTGCTGACCGAGGGTGTCGAGCCCCTGCCGATCGGCGACGATTCCTCCACACAACTCAACCCTCACGCGTGGATGTCACCGCTGACCGCACAGATCTACGTCGACAACATCGAGGCCGCGCTCAGCGACCTCGCTCCCGAGCACGCCGCGGATTTCGCGGCCAACGCCGACGCATACCGGTCCGAACTCCAGGCCGTGCACGACGAACTGACCACGACGCTGGCGGCCGTTCCCGAGCACCAGCGAGCCTTGGTCACCTGTGAGGGCGCCTTCGGTCATCTCGTGCGCGACGCCGGAATGCGCGAGGCCTACCTGTGGCCGGTCAACTCCGACCAGCAGGGCACTCCGCAACAGATCGCCCGCACAGTCGATTTCGTACGCGAGAACGATATTCCGGCGGTGTTCTGCGAATCCACCGTCTCCGACAAGGCACAGCGGCAGGTCGCCGCCGACACCGGCGCCGCGTACGGAGGCACCCTCTATGTCGATTCCCTATCCGATCCCGACGGCCCGGTGCCCACATATCTCGAACTTCTCCGCCACGACGTCGCAACCATCACGTCAGGACTGAACCCGTGACGCTTTCCGGCACCGCACACCTCGACCACGCCCGGTCATCCGGCCTTGCGCTGAGCCTGGATCACGTCACGGTCCGGTACGACTCCGTCGTCGCGCTCGACCGGGCGAGTCTCGAAGTAGCCCCCGGCAGAGTGTGCGGGCTCGTCGGCACCAACGGCTCGGGAAAATCCACTCTGTTCAAGAGCATCATGGGGCTGGTCGAACCGACCGAAGGTGACATCTCCATCGGCGGCGTCGGAATCAGCGCGGCACGGAAGTCCGGCGCCGTGGCGTATGTCCCGCAGGCCGAGGCTGTCGACTGGGACTTCCCGATCGGGGTACGCGACGTCGTGATGACCGGACGCTACGGACGCCAGGGGTGGATGCGCCGAGCCCGACGCGGTGACCACGAGGCGGTCGCCGAGGCACTCGATCGCGTCGGCCTGACTCCGTTCGCCCACCGCCAGATCGGCCAGCTGTCCGGAGGTCAACGCAAACGCGTATTCGTCGCGCGAGCGATCGCGCAGCGCGCACCACTGCTGCTTCTCGACGAGCCCTTCGCCGGAGTGGACACGACCACCCAGGCAGCGCTCACCGACGTGTTTCGAGACCTCGCCGCAGACGGGCACACGCTGCTCGTGGCCACCCACGACCTTGCAGGTCTGTCGCAGTTGTGCGACGAGGCGGTTCTGCTGCAGAGGCAGGTCATCCTGCACAGCACGCCCGACGAGGTACTGCGCCCGGAGAACCTTGCCCGCGCGTTCGGTGCGAGCGCCGAGTCACAGGAAGTGTCGTGATGCTCGATCTGATCTTCGAACCACTGCAGTACGGCTTCATGCAGCGGGCTCTCGTCGTCGCGGTCGTCACGACGGTGATATGTGCCCTGTTGAGCTGCTGGCTCGTGTTGATCGGCTGGTCGCTCATGGGCGATGCGGTGTCGCACGCGGTCCTCCCCGGAGTTGTCCTGGCCTACCTCGTGGGTGCGCCGTTCACCCTGGGCGCGTTGTTGTTCGCAGGTCTCGCGGTGGCGTTGATCTGGCTGGTCCGCGGGACCACGAAAATCAAGGAAGACGCTGCGATCGGAACGGTCTTCACCACACTGTTCGCACTGGGCGTGGTCCTCATCTCGAAGAATCCCAGCCAGATCGACCTGCACCACGTCCTGTTCGGAAACCTGCTGGGGCTCTCGCAATCGGACGTCTGGCAGATCGCGGGGCTCGCCACCGCCGTGTTCGTGGTGCTCGTGGTCAAGCGTCGGGACCTGACCCTGTTCGCGTTCGACCGCGTCCACGCGCACGCACTCGGCATCCCCCCTGCCGCGCTGTCGGCGCTGCTCCTGGCACTGCTGGCGATCACGATCGTGAGTGCAGTCCAGGCCGTCGGCGTGATCCTCGTGGTTGCGATGCTCATCATCCCGGGCGCCACCGCGTACCTGCTGACCGACAGGATGTCTCGAATGCTGGTCATCGCGCCGATGCTCGGTGCACTCGGTTCGGTGGCGGGCGTGTACACGAGCTATTACACCGATGCTGCGACCGGTGGCGTGGTGGTGCTGACCCAGGCCACCCTGTTCGCTGCCGCGTACCTCTTCGCACCGCGACAAGGCCTGGTAACCGCCGCACTGCGCCGCAGACCGTCCCGAGAAGGTGATTCTTCGCTGACGGTTACCTAAGCTGGTCACGTGCCTGAGACTCGTGAGCCCTCCGTGACCGACACGTTGTCGTCGGTTGCCCAGGACTACCTGAAGATCATCTGGACCATTCAGGAATGGTCCGGCGAGAAGGTGTCGACCAAGCTGCTTGCCGAGCGTCTCGGTGTCTCGGCGTCGACGGTGTCCGAAGCCGTCCGCAGACTCGCCGACCAGGGAATGGTCGACCACGCACGCTACGGGTCCATCTCGCTCACCGACAACGGCCGCGACGCCGCCGTCGCCATGGTGCGCAGACACCGCCTCATCGAGACGTTCCTCGTCCGTGAACTCGGCTACGGCTGGGACGAGGTGCACGACGAAGCCGAAGTCCTCGAGCACGCGGTCTCCGAGCGCATGATCGCCGCGATCGACGCGAAACTCGGCCACCCCGAACGCGACCCGCACGGTGATCCGATCCCCACTGCGGGAGGCTCGATTCCCGCGCCTCCCGCCCGCGCGCTCAGCGAGTTCGGCGACGGAGAAAGCGGACGTGTCGCCCGGATCTCCGACTCGGACCCGGCAATGCTGCGCTACTTCGACGAGGTCGGCATCGCTCTCGACACCGACATCCAGGTAGTCGAACGCCGCGACTTCGCCGGCACCGTCTCGGTCCGGATCGGTAGCCCGGACCGCACCCCCGTGGACCTCGGAAACCTTGCGGCCGAAGCTATCTGGCTCGTCTGACCCCCGGTCAGCAGTCGCGACGACGGAACGCCCACCAACCGGCGAGGACGGCCGCGCCCGACCACACCCCTGTCACAACCAGGCCCGCCCACGGTCCCGGTGAACCGAGCGGATCCAAGACGAGCACCTGACGACCCGCACGATCGGGCAGATAGTCGGCGACACCGCTGCTGCCGGCCACGTCGCCGAGAACGAACGACAACAACAACACCAGCGGGACGAGGACGCCCAGTGTCGCTGCAGCACTTCGTAACAGAGTTGCCATTCCCGACGCGAACAGTGCCATCGCGGTCAGATAGACCGCGCACCCGAGGATTGCGCGGCCGGCAGCCGCATCGGTCCATTCCAGCCGGTGCTCACCGAGCAGAAACTGACCACCGACGAAACACGCCAGAGCTGTCGCCAGGCCGACAACGAAGGTGAGACTCGCGACAACGCTGAGACCGGCCCCGTAGAACACACCGCGGCGGGGAACTGCGACGAGCCAGACTCTCGTGCCGTGGTTCTTGAACTGTGCCGCCGCGGCGAGGGCACCGAAGGTGATTGCGACCACCTGGCCGAAGTTGACACCGAAGAAGGAGATCAGCAGCGGGTCGAAATCGGGCTGCCCCGCCTCCTCTCTACCCAACGTTGCACTGCCGACCAGGGAGAATCCGACGGTGACAAGAAAAAGGAGCGCGAGCACCCCACCGAGTGACGGCAGCGACCGCGTCTTGATCCACTCCGAATGGAGGGCGGATGCGTACGACATGGCTAGGCCTCCTGGTGCGTCGTGCCGGTCACGCGGGTCTTCGCGTTCGATGTCAAGGCGAGATAGGCCTCCTCGAGCGAGGCCTGTTGATCGGTCAGCTCGAGGACGGGGATACCCGCGTCGGCGAGCAGCGCTCCGATCTCGTCGATCCGGCCGCCGCGGACCATCCATCTGCCGCGGTCGTCCTCGACGGCAGTGCATCCGAAGCGTGCAAGCACCTCGTCGGGGCGCGTGCCGTGCGGGGTGCGCAGGCGCACGGTCGATTCGGCATGGGCGCGGACGAAGTCGTCCGTGGAAGCATCGGCGAGAATGCGGCCCTCGCCGAGAACCAGGAGGTGATCTGCATACGAGGCGATCTCGGACATCAGATGACTCGAGACGAGGACCGTGCGTCCCTCGCGGGCGAGTCTCGGCAACGCTTCCCTGATCCAGACAATGCCCTCCGGGTCCAGCCCGTTCGACGGCTCGTCCAATATCAATACCTGCGGATCACCGAGCAGTGCGGCGGCGATCCCGAGGCGCTGGCGCATTCCGAGTGAGAAGGACGAGACGCGTCGACGCTCGACACCGGACAGCCCGACCTCGTCGAGGACCGCTCCGACACGGTCGACCGGGAGCCGATTACTCCTCGCGAGCGCCAGCAGGTGATTCCGGGCGGTCCGCCCGGGGTGCGCGGCGTCGGCGTCGAGGAGCGCACCTGCCAGGGTCAGGGGTTGCTCGGACTCGACGAAAGGCCTACCGCCGATCACGGCAGTCCCGGTGGTCGGTCGGTCGAGGCCGAGGATGGTGCGCATCGTGGTGGACTTCCCGGCGCCGTTGGGGCCGAGGAACCCCGTCACCATCCCGGGACGCACAGTGAACGTCACGCCGTCGACCGCACGAATCGATCCGTATACCTTGGTCAGCTCGTGCACTTCGATTGTCGTCATGCACTCAGCGTCCATCCGAACCGGTCGCGTGATCTCCCCCCTCGGGTGGGATCCGTCTCCCCCATTTCGGGGAGTCACCGGCGATCGCGCAGCTGGCAGTATGAATACATGTTCCGCGAGATAGGCCGGCTCTCGACCCGCCCGGCGACCTACACCCGCGGGCTACATCTGTGCATTCCGTTGACGTTCGCTGCGGTGTGGCTCTTCATCGACGACGACCACCCGTACATGCTCGCCTTGTTCGTCGTGCCAGTGGGGTTGCTCCCGGCAATGCGGCTCGCGGAAGGGGTCCAGGCGCGACTGTTCCTCACTCCCGGTCAAGGAACCTCTGCTGATGAGCCGTCCATCGGCGCCGCGTCGTCGGCGAGTTGGTCCGACCGGTGGCGCACCGTGCTCTGGCTCGAGGTCAGGCTCGCGCTCAGCGCGATACTGTGCGCGGTCTGTGTGCCGATGATACTGCTGTGCGCGGATCTCGTCGGTGCAGCGGTGGGAGGAGCGCCGGGCGAGGATGCCCTCGTGAGGATCGAGCAACCCCAGTGGTGGTACGCCCTGCTGATCCCACTGCCCATCATCGTGATCTTCACAACGGTCCTCGGGCTCGGGGCGCTGGTCACCGCCGTTGCGCGCCGGTTGCTCGGCCCGTCTGCCGCGGATCGGATGCGAGCCTTGGAACAACGCACCGACCTGCTCCTCGAACACACCCGTCTCGCTCGCGAGCTGCACGATTCGATCGGTCATGCCCTCACCGTCGCGGTATTGCAGGCCGGTGCGGCCCGCGCTGCCGATGATCCCGAGTTCACCGCGCTGGCACTGCGCGCCATCGAAGAAACCGGACGCGACGCGCTCGACGACCTCGATCGGGTCCTTCTCGTGCTGCGCGACTCCACGGGGCCAGGTGAGCGTCCCACCCTCGCCGATGCTTCTCGCCTTGTCGAGTCTGCACGATCGGCGGGTGCCGACATCGACGTCTCGGTCGCCGGCCACATCGATCGTGTACCCGGGCCACTTTCCCGAGAGGGCTACCGCATCCTGCAGGAATCGCTGACCAACGTGCTGCGTCATTCCGGTCCCGGGCCCGTCCTCGTCCGAGTTCAGGTGGATACCGATCAACTCGAGTTGGAGGTGACGAGCGCATTGCCTGTCGTCGCGCCGACCACCGGTCGCGGAAGCGGGTTGCGCGGCATCCACGAACGCGCGGAACTACTCGGTGGCCACGCGGCGACCGGACCGGCCGGCGGGATCTGGCAGGTCCACGTCACGCTCCCGTTCGACGGAACTCAGTGATACGGATGACGATCACCGTACTGCTCGTCGACGACGAACCACTTGCCCGCGCTGGACTGCGCGCGATCCTCGACGCGCAGCCCGACATCGAGGTCGTGGGCGAGGCCGGGGACGGTGCCGCGGTCGTCCCGCTGTTGCGGCGGCTACGGCCGACCGTGATCGCGATGGACGTACGGATGCCGCTGATGGACGGGATCGACGCGACGCGGGTGATCCTACGGACCGTACCGTCACCGCCCAAGATCGTGATCGTGACGACCTTCGAGAACGACGAGTATGTCTACCGGGCCTTGCGGGCAGGCGCGGACGGATTCCTGCTCAAACGTGCCCGCCCCGCCGAGATCGCAAATGCCGTCCGCACCGTGGCCGAAGGAGATTCACTCCTGTACCCCGCTGCCGTCCGCACGCTCGCGTCAGGCCATGGCAACGCGCCCGCACGCGAGCAACTCGAGCGTGCCGCGCTCACCGAACGCGAGTCCACCGTGCTGCGATTGATGACGCGCGGCCTGTCGAATGCCGAGATCGCCACGCACATGTTCGTCGGCGCCGAGACCGTCAAATCCCATGTCAGTGCCGTACTTTCAAAGCTCGGTGTTCGCGACCGAACCCAGGCGGTGATTGTGGCCTACGAATCGGGATTCGTCACGACCTGAGCGCACCTCAGATGTTGGACGGACGCACCACGAATACCGATGACGCCCGCTTTCCCTTCTCCTGCAGTAACGACACCGCCCGCCCCTCCGGGTCGATCGCCGCATACACACCTGACATACCGATCGGGTCGAGCCAGCGCCCGTGCGAGAGCACCACGGCCTCGTCGGCCGTGACCGAACGGGTTTCGAACGCAGCCAGGACAGCCGCGTCGAGATCGAGGCTCGGTGCCGGATCGTCCGCCAACTGCTCGAGGGTGCGCGCATGCTCGAGACCGAACGGGCCGACCGTGGTACGCCGCAACGCCGTGAGATGCCCACCGACGCCCAGGGCTGCTCCCAGATCTCGTGCAAGAGCACGGATGTAGGTCCCGGATGAACAGTCGACCTCGACGTCGAGATCGACGAATCCTTCCTCCGTGGTCTCGTGGCGCGCGACAACCTCGAACCGCGACACGGAGACCGGCCGCGCGGGGATCTCCACCGCTTCACCTTCGCGCATCCGCGCGTACGCACGCTTTCCGTCGATCTTGATCGCACTCACGCTCGCCGGGACCTGCTCGATGTCTCCGGTCAGCGCGGCAACGCCCGCAGTGATCCTGTCGTCGCTCACGGACGATGCGTCCAGGGTCTCGAGCACCTCGCCCTCTGCGTCATCGGTCACGGTGCGCTGCCCCAACCGGATCGTCGCGGCGTACGACTTGGTGGTCAACGCCAGCAACCCGAGTAACTTGGTGGCGCGTTCGACACCGAGCACCAGCACTCCGGTCGCCATCGGATCGAGGGTGCCTGCGTGGCCTACCTTTCGGGTCCCGAGCAGTTTCCGGCATCGGGCAACGACGTCGTGGCTGGTCATGCCCGCCGGTTTGTCGACGATGAGCAAGCCGGCACGAGTGAGGGCGGGATTATCGGAAGCGGATTCGGTCATAGTTCAGCGCACCGTGATTGCGGTGAGCACCAGGCCGTCGGCGACAAGCCACCGACCGTCGAATGCGGTCAGCGGCGCGCCGTCGCGGGTGTCGCCGGGAACCAGCAACTCCGACCGGAACGTGCCGGAGGTCGCACCGGAGTCGTCGCGTTCGAAGGTTATGTGGGCATCCTCGAATCCGAGCCAGCGACCGGTGAGCGGAAACCACGCCTTGTATGTGGCTTCCTTAGCGCAGAACAGCACCCGATCCCAGTGCACGTCGGTGTCGTCGGTCGACGCGAGCCATGTGCGTTCGACGTCGAGGCTGACTGCATCGAGAACACCGTCCGGGAGGTGATCGTGCGGTTCCGCGTCGATTCCGAGTGAACGCACCTGCAGCGAGTAGCCGAGGACGGCACCGCGATAGCCGTCGCAGTGCGTGAGACTACCCACCACTCCGCGCGGCCAGATCGGTGCGCCCTTGTCCCCCTTGAGAATCGGTGCCGGCTCCACACCCAGACGACCCATCGCCTGACGTGCGCAGTGCCGCGCACCGATGAACTCGCGGCGACGCTTCTCGACAGACCTGGCGATGAGGGCTTCCTCCTGAGGATGAGCTACGAGGCCCGGCGGGTCGGAGAACAGTTCCGCGGCTGCGACACCGTCGGGAACGATCCGTTCGATCAAACCTTCTCGTGCACCGACCATGGGGTTCGTCGCCGGTTCCGTCACCGCAGTTCCTTCTCTCGTTGAGCCCGAAACTTCTCGGCTTCGGCTTCCATCTCGGGCGTCACCGTGAAATGACCGCCCCACTTGTTGAGCGTGCCCGGCGGGTAGTCCGGGACGGGCAGGATCTGGCGCAGCACATTGTCGGGGAGGCCGCGTCGTTGCCATTCGCGTGGGTATCCGACCGATACCTCCTCGAAGCGCACCCCGTCGTAGTACGTGGTGCGCGGGATGTGGAGATGCCCGTACACACTGCACAATGCCCGGTACCGCAAGTGCCAGTCGGCGGTCTCGGTGGTGCCGCACCACAGCGCGAACTCAGGATAGAACAGCATTCGAGTGGGTTCGCGCACGAGCGGGAAGTGATTGATCAATACGGTCGGCACCTCAGGATCGAGTGCGTCGAGCCGAGCCTTCGTCTGCTCGATCCGTGCACGGCACCACGTGTCGCGGGTGATGTACGGGTCGGGCTTCAAGAGGAACTCGTCGGTGGCGACCACGTTGCGCGAGCGCGCCAGTGCGAGGCCGTCTGCTTTCGTCGCGGTACCGTCCGGCAGGAACGAGTAGTCGTACAGCAGGAACATCGGCACCAACGTGACCGGTCCGCCGTCGCCCTCCCAGACCGGATACGGATCCTCCGGAGTGATCACACCGAGTTCCCGGCACATCGTCACGAGATAGTCGTAGCGCGCCACCCCGTGCATTTGCACCGGATCTTTCGCAGTGGTCCACAGTTCGTGATTGCCGGGAACCCAGATCACCTTCGCGAAGCGATCGCTGAGCAGCTTCAGTGCCCAGCGGATATCGTCGGTCTTCTCCGAAACATCACCTGCGACGATGAGCCAGTCGTCGGGTGATTCTGGGAACAGGTCCTCGGTGACAGGCCGATTTCCCCGATGTGCCACATGGATGTCACTGACCGCCCACAACTTCGCTGCCACGGTTTCTATCCTCCCGTTCCGTTGCCTGCGTGGACCTGTCGGTCCGCGCCCGTCACTACCCAGCGCCCCGACAGAGTGCGCCACACGACGGCAATCATCCGAAACACGATGAACACCGTAAGCCCGGTCCAGATTCCCGCGAGGCCCCAGTCGAAGGCGAGCGAGCACCAGATCAGAGGGAGGAAACCCAGCAATGCGGCGGCAAGTGTCGCAGTACGAAGGAACGCGGCGTCGCCTGCGCCGAGTAGTACTCCGTCGAGCGCGAATACGACTCCGGCCAGCGGGATGATCGCGACGAAGAACCACCAAGCGATCTCGATCTGATCGAGTACCGCGGCGTCTGCAGTGAACAGACCTGGGAGCAGTGTCCGCCCCGCAAGGAAGAGCACGGCCAGGGCCACTGCGAACACGGCCGACCACGCCGTCACTCGCCAGGCAATCCGAGTTGCCCCGCGGGTGTCCTTGGCACCGAGTGCGGCGCCGACGAGCGCCTGTGCGGCGATGGCAAGTGAGTCGAGGGCGAGCGTGACGAAGTTCCACAACTGCAGGACCACCTGGTGCCCCGCGACGGCAGCGGCACCGAACCGCGCTGCGACCGCGGCTGCCGACAGGAAACACGCCTGGAACGCCAGGCTCCGGGCGATGAGATCGCGACCGAGTTGCAACTGGGCGACGATCACGGCGCGGCGCGGTCGGCGCGACACCCCTGACCGCGCCAGCGCCACCACGAACAGCGTTGCCGCAACGAACTGCCCCACGACGTTGGCAACCGCGGAGCCGACGAGCTCCCAACGTGGAGCACCGAGCAGACCGTGGACCAGAATCGGACACAGTACCGCCGAGAGTCCCAATCCCAGCACCACATACCGCAAGGGTCGTGCGGTGTCCTGCACACCTCGCATCCACCCGTTACCCGCCAGGCTGATGAGGATCAGCGGCGCACCGAACAGCGCGACACGCAGCCAGGACACCGCGGCAGCCGCGATCTCCTCGTCACCGGCGATCAGACCCGCGACCGGGGCGGCAAGCAACTGGCCGACCACGACGATCACGGCACCGACACAGACCGCGAGCCAGGTGGCCTGGATCCCTTCCGTGACGGCGTCGTCGCGCCGACCGGCACCGTGGAACCGCGCCGCCCGGGCTGTCGTCCCGTACGACAGGAAGGTCAACTGTGTCGTGACCTGAGCAAGGACGAGACCACCGATCGCCAGTCCGGCGAGCGGAAGTGCACCGAGTCGCCCCACCACCGCGATGTCGAACAGGAGATAGAGGGGCTCTGCCGCCAGCACTCCGAGCGCGGGCAGCGCGAGTCCGAGGATCCGCCGCCCGGAGACGTCGCCTGGGGTCGTGGGTTCGGCCGACGCCATCACCCGAGCGCAGCGCGAAGGGCAGCGACGATCTCCTCGGAGTCGCCGAGCGCGGTATATCCGGACGCAAATCGATGTCCGCCACCTCCGAGGGTGGTCGCCACGAGTGAGACGTCCACATCGCGTTTGGAACGCAACGAGACCGTCCATTCCTGCGGGCCGACCTCCTTGAACACCGCGGCAACCTCTGCTTCCAGGGTGGTGCGCACGATGTCGATGACGCTTTCGATCTCTTCGGCGCCGAGATGGGAGGAGTCCGCACGACGCACCAGGGCGTACACCAATCCGCGATCGTTCGCGGCCTCGGGTATCAGGGTCGCGGACGCCAGGACCGACGACAGCATCGGCAACCAGCCGAACGGGTGGGTGTCGAGAAGCGTGCGGGTGATGTTCGCACCGTCGATCCCGGTCGAGAGCAGGCGCTCCGCGAGCGAGTGCGTACCCGGGCGCACCCATCGGAAGGATCCGGTGTCGGTGGCCAGACCGGCGAACAGGCAATGGGCGATACTCGCGTCGATCTCGACGCCCCACGCGTCGAATACGTCAGCGAGAACTGCCGCGGTGGCCTCGGCGTCCGCATCGATGAGATTGTGGGTCCCGAATCGCGTATTCGATCGGTGGTGATCGATGACCAGCGAGTTCCGAGCACCTTCGAGACGGGTCCGCAAGCTGCCGAGGCGGCCGGCGGTGCCGCAGTCCACGGCAACGAGCAGATCTACCTCGTCCCGGACCTGCTCCGCCGCGACGACGAGATGGACGCCCGGCAGGCCTCGCATCGACTTGGGTACCGTATCCGGCGCCGCGAACGCCACCTGCACGGAAACTCCTCGTCGCTCGAGAGCGAGGCCGAGGGCCAGCCCGCTGCCGAGAGTGTCGGCGTCGGGTTGGACGTGGCACAGCACGGTCACTGTCCGCGCAGCAGAGAGCAACGCGACGGCACCGTCGAGATCGACCGCGCCTCCGGGGACGGTCGACGTTTCGAAGTCGGGCATGGGGCCGCTATTCGTCGTCGTCACGTTCGCGAGGTTCCTTGTACGGGTCGGAGTCACCGGCCGGTACCGCTCCCTCTCGTGCCCGTGCCACTTCGTCGTCCGCCGCACGCGCACGCGCGAGGAGTTCTTCCATGTGACGGGCGGTATCCGGCACGGTGTCGGTGGCGAACGTCAGTGTCGGGGTGAACCGGACACCGGTTGCCGCACCGACCTTCGATCGGAGGATCCCCTTGGCCTTCTCGAGCCCTGCTGCTGCCGACTCGAGGTCCGGCTCGGTGTTCAGATCGGCGCCGCGCACGGTGTAGTAGACCGTCGCGTCATGCAGATCGGGCGTGACCTTCGCGTCGGTGATGGTGATGAACTCGAGCCGTGGATCCTTGATCTCATGGTCGATCGCGGTAGCCACGATAGTGGAGATGCGCTTCGCAAGGCGGCGCGCGCGTGCTGGATCGGCCATGTCGTTCGTTCCTCCTCGGTCGCCGGTCTCCGGCGACCACTCTCTGTGTTGTTTCGGACCGTCAGTCTTCCGGACCGAACACTCTTCGTCTGGTGGAGAGCAACTCCAGTTCCGGGCGGTCCGCGGCGAGGCGCTCGCACTTGTCGAGTATCTCCCGTACGTGCGCAAGATCGGGTGCCGCGACCGCCACACCGAGTTTCGTGCGTCGATGCAGATCTTGGTCGCCGGTCTCCGATGCAGATACACCCAGGCGACGCAGCTCAGCGAGCACCGGCTTGATCAACGATCGCTTGCCTTTGAGCGAATGGACGTCGCCCAGGAGGATGTCCAGTTCGAGCGCTCCCAGATACATCGTCGACCTTCCCCGCCGGATGCTGATCTCTCGACACGCCCGTGGCGGCGGACGACATGGTCGTCCACCGCCACCGGCCGAGATGTGTCAGTCGCGCGGCTTCTCGCGCAACTCGTAGGCCTCGATCACGTCGCCGACCTTGATGTCGGAGTAGGTGATCGTCAGACCACATTCGTAGCCCTCACGCACCTCGACGACGTCGTCCTTCTCACGCCGCAGCGAGGAGATCGTGACGGTCTCCGCAATCACGTTGTTGTCGCGGAGCAGACGTGCCTTGGCGTTGCGCTTGACGATCCCCGACTGCACGAGGCAACCAGCGATGTTACCGACCTTCGACGACTTGAAGATCGCGCGGATCTCGGCGCGGCCGAGCTCGACCTCCTCGTAGACCGGCTTGAGCATGCCCTTGAGGGCCTTCTCCACCTCGTCGATCGCCTGGTAGATGATCGAGTAGTAGCGGATATCGACGCCCTCGCGGTTCGCGAGCTCCGTTGCCTTGCCCTCGGCGCGGACATTGAAGCCGATGATCACGGCGTTCGATGCGGACGCCAGGTTGACGTTGGTCTCGGTGACGCCACCGACACCGCGGTCGATGACTCGCAGGCGCACCTCGTCGTCGATCTGGATACCCATGAGGGCCTCTTCGAGGGCCTCGACGGTACCGGAGTTGTCGCCCTTGAGGATGAGGTTGAGCTCGTTGTGCTCCTTGAGAGCCGCATCGAGATCTTCGAGGCTGATCCGCTTGCGGCTCCTGGCGGCCAGCGCATTGCGCTTGCGCGCATTGCGCCGGTCGGCGATCTGGCGGGCGATGCGGTCCTCGTCGACGACGACGAGATTGTCGCCGGCGCCGGGCACCGACGTGAAGCCGATGACCTGAACCGGACGCGACGGGAACGCTTCGAGAACGTCCTCACCGTGCTCGTCGACCATGCGACGAACGCGGCCGTACGCATCGCCGGCAACGATGGAGTCGCCGACCCGCAGGGTGCCGCGCTGAACGAGCACCGTAGCGACCGGACCGCGACCGCGGTCGAGGTGGGCCTCGATGGCGACGCCCTGCGCCTCCATGTCGGGATTCGCCCGCAGATCGAGAGATGCGTCTGCGGTGAGCAGCACGGCCTCGAGCAGCTGGTCGATGTTGAGACCCTGCTTGGCGGAGATGTCGACGAACATCGTGTCGCCGCCGTACTCCTCGGTGACCAGACCGTACTCGGTGAGCTGCTGACGGATCTTCTGAGGGTTCGCACCCTCCTTGTCGATCTTGTTGACCGCGACCACGATCGGCACGTCGGCCGCCTGGGCGTGGTTGATCGCTTCGACCGTCTGAGGCATGACACCGTCGTCGGCTGCGACCACGAGAATCGCGATGTCCGTCGACTTCGCACCGCGGGCACGCATGGCGGTGAACGCTTCGTGGCCCGGCGTGTCGATGAACGTGATCAGGCGGTCTTCACCGTTGAGGTGCGTCATGACCTGGTAGGCACCGATGTGCTGCGTGATGCCACCGGCCTCGCCCTCGCCGACGTTCTCCTTACGGATCGTGTCGAGCAGTCGGGTCTTACCGTGGTCGACGTGGCCCATGACGGTGACCACCGGCGGACGCTGCTGGAGGTCCTCCTCGCCGCCCTCGTCCTGGCCGTACTGGATGTCGAACGACTCGAGCAGCTCGCGGTCCTCGTCCTCGGGCGAGACGACCTGCACGACATAGTTCATCTCCGAGCCGAGCAGCTCGAGCGTCTCGTCGTTCACCGACTGAGTGGCGGTGACCATCTCGCCGAGGTTGAACAACGCCTGCACGAGTGCTGCCGGGTTCGCATCGATCTTCTCCGCGAAGTCGGACAACGATGCTCCGCGGGCGAGACGAATCGTCTCACCGCTGCCGCGCGGCAACCGCACGCCGCCGACGGCGGGCGCCTGCATCGAATCGTATTCCTGCCGCTTCTGCCGCTTCGACTTGCGGCCACGACGCGGAGCGCCACCGGGACGACCGAACGCACCGGCTGCACCGCCGCGTCCGCGGCCACCGCCGCCACCACCGCCCGGACGGCCGCGGAAGCCACCGGGAGCACCTGCACCGGCACCCGCGCCGCCGCCTGCGCCACCACCGGCACCGCCGCCGCGGTAACCGCCGCCACCACCGGGACGACCCCCGGGCGCGCCGCCCGGACGACCCGGACGACCGGAAGCAGCCGGGCGTGCAGCACGCTGCGGCATCGCACCCGGGTTCGGACGGGGAGGCATGGAGCCGGGAGACGGACGAGGTCCACCCTGACCGGGAGCCGGACGGGGACCGCCCTGTCCCGGTGCCGGACGCTGGCCACCGGCCGCCGGACGTCCCTGACCGGGAGTCGGACGGGGGCCACCCTGACCGGGAGTCGGACGAGGTCCGCCGGGACCCGGACGGGGACCTGCCGGACGCGGAGCAGGCCGCTCGGCAGGAGCAGACGAGTACGGGTTGTTACCGACGCGCGGGGACTTCGGACCCGGACGCGGAGCCGGCTTGGGACCCGGCGCAGCAGGCTTCGGTGCCGGCGTCGCAGCGGGAGCCTGCTCTTGCGCGGGTGCAGCCGCCTTCGCAGCCGGAGCCGCAGGCGTGGGAGCCGGAGCTGCGGGCGTGGGAGCTGCAGGCTTGGGGGCGCCCGGCTTCGGCCGTGCCGAAGGAGTCGGTGCCGCGGGGGTTTCCTTCGCCGCTGCGTCCTGCGCCGGAGCTGCAGGCGCGGGAGTCGGTGCGGCCGGCGTCGGCGCTGCCGGGCGGGGGCCCGGGCGCGGTGCGCCGGGGCGGGGGCCCGGGGTGGGTGCGGCCTTCGCGGCCGGCGCATCGGCGCTCTGCGCCTTACCGAACGACTCGCGAAGACGGCGGGCCACGGGCGGCTCCACCGTCGAGGATGCTGATTTCACGAACTCGCCTTGCTCCTTGAGCTTTGCGAGTAGTTCCTTACTTGTGACACCGAGTTCTTTTGCCAACTCGTGCACGCGGGCCTTGCCTGCCACTGCTCTCCTCACTGATGAGGTCGAGCGGCCAATGCCCGCACGACCTCGGGTTATCTCCGATGGACGTTCATCGCTGGTGCTTCACGGTGTGCTCATGAGTGTTCGTGCCTGTTCTTCTCAGAGTTCGATGTCACTGTTGGTGTCCTGCCGTCGGGGTCGTTGTGCGACCTCTCCGCCATGGACCCGACCAGCTGATCCAGCGCTGAGATATCCGGACCTCCGGACACCCTCAGTGCTCTGCCGAATGCTCGACGCCGAACGGCCAGGTTCAGACACTCCACGGTGGGATGCATCCATGCACCTCGCCCTGAAAGCCTGCGCCCCGAATCGGGGACGACCACGAAACCTTCCGGTTCCGAGCCTCGCGCCACGACTCTCAGCAGTTCGGCAGCCAGCGTTCGCTGCCGACATCCGACGCAAGTGCGCACCGGGCCGGTGCGCTCCGAGCCGACGGAGGGCAGGTCATGCTGAACCATCGACCACTGTACCGCTGTTTTGCCCGAAATCCCGCATCCCACCTTCACCTGCCTGTCGGGGAGTCACCGGCATCCTCCGCCTCGACGGGTGCGGCGTCGCTCCGGATGTCGATTCGCCACCCGGTCAGGCGCGCCGCGAGACGTGCGTTTTGCCCTTCCTTACCGATCGCGAGCGACAACTGGAAGTCGGGAACGACCACCCGTGCGGCGCGCGCATCCGGGTCCACGACCGTGACGGAAACCACCTTCGACGGCGACAATGCGTTGCCGACGAACTTCGCGGGATCCTCGTCGAAGTCAATGATGTCGATCTTCTCTTCGCCGAGTTCGCGCATCACGTTGCGCACGCGCTGACCCATCGGTCCGATGCACGCGCCCTTCGCGTTGAGCCCGGGCACTACCGAATGCACAGCGATCTTCGAACGGTGGCCGGACTCCCGCGCGACCGCGACGATCTCGACGGACTCGTCGGCGATCTCGGGAACCTCGAGTGCGAACAGCCTGCGAACCAGGTTCGGGTGCGTACGGGACAGCGTGATCTGCGGTCCGCGTTGGCCGCGCGAGACACCCACGACGTAGCACTTGATGCGGTCGCCGTGTTCGTAGCTCTCTCCCGGGACCTGCTCGGCCGGCGGGATCAGCCCTTCGGTGGCACTGGTGTCGCCGCCGATCTTGACGACCACCATGCCGCGGGCGTTGGCGCGGGAGTCGCGCTGGACGACACCGCTGACGATCTCACCCTCGTGAGTGGAGAACTCACCGAACCGCTGCTCGTGCTCCGCGTCGCGGATCCGCTGCATGATCACCTGGCGGGCGGTGGTCGCGGCGATGCGCCCGAAGTTCTCGGGGGTGTCGTCCCATTCGGCGATGACGTTGCCGTCCTCGTCGCGCTCCTCGGCGAGCACCTGGATCGCTCCGGTCTTGACATCGACCACGACCCGCGCGTGCGGCTGATGTCCGTCGACATGCCGGTAGGCGGTGAGCAACGCCGTCTCGAGCGTCTCGATGAGCTCGTCGAACGGAATGTTCTTCTCCGACTCCAGCATCCGCAGAGCCGCAATTTCGATATTCACTTATCCATCCTCTGTTCGTTGCTTTCGGTGCCGTCGTCCACCGTGTTCTCGTCGTCGTCTGCCGTGTCGCCGACCGCGTTCTCGTCGATCTCACCGGCCTGCACGCGCCCGTCCGGCAGTCCACCGGCCAGTTCCAGCTCGCGCGCATTCGGGGGTGAGAACTCGATCTCGACCACCGCCTTGCGTACGTCGGACAGCGGCAAGGACCGAACGAAAGGGCCTTGCTTGTCGGAGGCCACCACTCGAATGGTGTCGCCGACGAGCTCGCCGACCCGGGCGACGAACGTCTCGTCGGCCGTCTCGATCCGAGCCTTGCGCCCCTGAGCGCGCCGCCAGTGCCGATCGAGCGTCAACGGCCTGCCGATGCCCGGACTCGTCACTTCGAGGACGTACGGGGACTCCCCGAAATCGGAGACGGAATCGAACGCTTCGGACACCAGACGACTCAGGCGGGCCGCCTCGTCGAGTCCGAGGCCCGCATCACTGTCGACCATCAGACGAACGGTGCTGTGCTTTCCGGCGGCGGTCACGACCACGTCCTCGAGGTCGTAGCCCTCGTTGTCGAGAAGATCGGTGACGAGCTCGACGATCCTCTCCGGGGGTGGCACAGGCATGGTGAGCGGGCTCCTCGTTCAGTTGTGATCGCAGCGGACAGCGGCCGGACGGACGCACCGGCAGATATCCAGCCTAACGTGCATTTCGCCGCTCCGTGACCAGCCCGGGGTCGATATCCGTCACACCCGGCTGGCAGGATGGTCCGGTGCCGATGCCAGTGACGCGATCCTCGATGTCCCGACGAACACTGTTGCGATGGTGCTCGGCTGCAGCAGGAGGAGTTTCGGTGGCGGTCGTCACCGGGTGTGGAATCACCGACGACGGCGAGCAGGAACCCGACCCGTTGCTCTCCCAGGCTGTGCGTGCCCGCACCGATGCGTCGACCGCGACCGCCCTGGTTGCTCTCGCCCCCGACCTCGCGGAATCACTGACCACGATCAGCTCCGAGCGCACGGCACACGCCGACGCGCTCGAAGCCGAGATCGCTCGCGCGGCAGGTGCCACCACGAGCTACACCCCTCCCTCGTCGACGACCACGACCGCTGCGGCCGGAGAAGGTCCGACCGTCGAACTGTTACGCGAGCGCCTGAGCCAGTCGCAGCGCAGCGCGGCTGAGGTCGGCCGCAGCCTCCAAGGGTTCCGCGCGGGACTGCTCGCCTCCGTCAGTGCCGCGTGCGCGGTCGAGACGGCGGTGCTGCTGCCGTGACATCGCCCGAGCTCGGTCCCGAACAGCAATCCCTCGTCGATGCCCTCGCGGCCGAACACTCCGCTGTGTTCGGGTACGGCGTCGTGTCCGCATTCGCGGACCCGGCGCGTGCCGACGACGTCGCGAACGACACCGCAGCGCATCGTGCGCGGCGCGACGCCACGATCGACGCGTTGATCTCTGTCGGTGTCGAACCGCCGGTCGCGGCACCCGGATACACGGTGCCGTTTCCTGTCACCGACCCGGCGAGTGCCGCACAACTCGCACTGCAGATCGAAACCGACACCGCGGTCGCGTGGCGCTCGGTGGTCGAGCGCGCTCGAAGCGAACCGGTCCGGGCGAACGCAATCGAGGCACTCACGGACACTGCGGTGCGGGCCGCACACTGGCGGACGCACCTCGGCATCGTTCCGCCGTCGGTGCCGTTCCCCGGTAGGTCCTGAGGACCTCGAGGTGTCACATGACGTAGGCGTCGCGGACCATGGGTTACCGGCCCGATCCGAGGATCTCGGCCGTACGGCGGAACATCTGATCGGCAGGGTGGGCTTCCGGCACGACATCGGATTCGTTCATATAGACCACGACGGTCGCACCCGAATCGGGGTTGTGGAAGATGGCCGCCGTGAAACCGAGGCCCTCGCCGTTGTGCCCCCACCATCCCGCCGTCTCGCCGATTCCGAGAGCATAGATGTCGTACGGTGGCCCCACGTCCAACGGCGCCCCTTGTTGCCTCTCGGCTTGGGTCTCCGGCTGTAGGAGCGTGCCGGTGGCAAGGACCTCGCCCCACACTCGACCGTCGTCGAGGTTGCTGATCATGGAACCGGCCGGCCCGAAGATGGACAGATTGTCGGGATGCTCCTCGAGACCTCCCGTACCCGCCGCGTACCCGATCGGATGTGGGTCGGCCCACTGCGCGGCGTCGAGGACGTACTCGGTGCCTTCCAGCCCGAGGGGTCTCAGGATGCGCTCGTCGAGGACGTCGGCGAACTGCTGCCCCGTTGCCTGCTCGACGACAGCGCCGAGCAGGTTGGTGTTCGCGTTGGTGTAGACCTTCTTCTCCCCGGGTGCGAACTGCGCCGGCGCCCCGAGCACGAAACTGTTCAAATCATCGAGCGTGAAGATCCTCGCGGGGTCCTCGGAGAACACCTCGACGAATCTGTCGTCGGTGTAGTCGGCGTTGCCACTGGACATCCCGGCAAGTTCTCGGAGAGTGATTCTGTCTCCGTCCGTGACGCCGTCGACGTACTGATCGATCGTGTCGTCGAGACCGATCGTGCCCTCGTCCACCAATTGGAGGATGAGGGTGACGGTGTACGACTTGGTGATACTCCGCAGTGGCCAGGTCATCTCGGTGGTGACAGCGACCTCCCCCTCGATGTCTGCGGTGCCGACCGTCGCAATCCAGGTGCCTTCACCCGGAACCCATACGCCCACGGCGGCTCCGGGCACCCCGTATTCGGTCATCGTCCGATCGAGTGCGCCCTGCAGTGCTGTCCGGAGGGGGTCGGGAAGCGTCCCCTCGGGCGCAGCCGGACGGGTGACAGTGGCCGACCGGTCTGGTACCCGGTCGTCGGCCGGGGACGGCAGGCACCCCGCGGCGAGGACGGCGACCGTCGCCGCGGAGGCGAGGGTGATCAGTGAGCGCGAGAGTCGCACCGTACCGTGCAGATCGATGGTCATGCGACATCCCCAGTCGTGTCGTCCACCAAGGCGCTGGGACAGCGGCGCGCTTTCAGCATGACGTGTCGGCGAGGTTTCCATATGCGGTTCACGCCATCGGCCTCGAGGCGTCGGCTGTTGTGTGGGGTATCGGCGCACTAGACTGCGGGTGCTCGACCGTCCGTACAGCGACATGGGAGCACACCATGAAATCAGTCGACCCGTACCTGAATTTCAACGGCAACACCGAAGAAGTATTCACCTTCTACCGATCCGTCTTCGGCGGCGAACTACAGTTGGCACGCTTCAGCGACATGGACACCGGCGACATGGAGCTGACCGAGGAACAGAAGAACGGCGTCGCCCACGTCGCGCTCCCGTTGGGCGACAGCATGCTCATGGGATCCGACGTACCCGAGGCGATGGGTACCGTCACCGCCGGAACGAATTTCGCGATCTCGATCGACGCCGACAGCGCCGAGGAAGCCGACCGGGTGTTCGGCGGACTGTCCGAGGGCGGTGAGGTGTCCATGCCACTGGGGAAGGTGGAATGGGCGGAGCGCTTCGGCATGTGCACCGACAAGTACGGCGTGCAGTGGATGATCGGCTACACGGGCAACGTGGTGTTCGGCGCACCCTGATCATTCGTCGTGTCGATCAGTGCCGGGGTAGTACACAGGCGGAGTCCAACCCGAGCACGTGATTGAGTCGGCCGAACGCCAGCCACGATCCGATGCTCATCGACAACTCGACGATCTCGGCGTCGGTGTACTGGGCCTTCATCCGAATCCAGAACGCGTCGTCGAGACCGTGGTGATCGAGCGCGTATCGCTCGGCGTACTCGGTTGCGAGTCGTGTTCGCTCGTCGAAGTGTTCGGTGGTGCGCCAGTTCTCGACGTCTCGGTCGAAACCGGGCTCGACCTTGACTCCGTCCCGTTCGGTACGCCAGTCCTGGCAGAAAACACATCCGTTGATCTGCGCGATCCGCAGCCGCGCGGCTTCGAACGCACGCAGGTCGATGGTCGAGTGCTCGTACACGGAAAGCGAGAACTGGGAAGCGGGGATCCCTATCCCGGGGACCATCTCGGCCCAGACATAGCCGATCGGGTCCTTGCCCTCGGGGATGTCGATGATCATGCGGGGGCTCCTTCCGGAGCGGTGAGTTTGCCGATCGCGGGGCGCAGCGGAACTTCGAGTGCGTCGTAGAGGCCGGGTTCGTGCTCGACGAGCCAGTCGATCGCGCCGACGAGCCGACCCACCGCCGTCGCATTGCCGCCGGCCGCCCGGCTCCCGCCTTCGTCGTCGGCCTCGATACTGACTTCGATCCGCGGTCGTCCCTCGATTATCACCCGGTGTGCACCCGCACCGCCGTCGGGTGGAACGGGCCAGTCCGGCGCACATTTCGGGTGGATGCGGGTGACGTGTTCGATGACGATTCGAGGCTGTCCGCCGACGATGCCCTGCAGTTCGAATCGCACCGCGCCCTGTGTGCCCGCCTCGAAGTCGCCCATCGTCGCAGTAGTGATTGTGGTGTCGAGGGCACGCCGGTCGAAGACCTCACGGATCTCGTCGAGTTCGACGCCGAGGCCTCGCGCCATCAACCGCACCTGTCCGCCCCACACCATCGTCGGGATCGACGGCGCGAGCATCGGTGGTTCGTAGTCCATCGGCTGCCCCATCCCGACGAGGTACCGCACCGAGTCGGGCTGGTCGTAGGTCGAGTAATCGAAGATCTCCTGGCAGCGGATGCCCTCGACTGTCGTGCCGAGTCCGCTGAGCAGCAACGGCAGCACGTCGTTGCCCCACCCCGGGTCGATACCCGACACGAACAGCGACCCGCCGGCCTCCGCGATCCCCGCCAGGATCGGTTCTCTCATCTCGGGCGGTGCACTGCGGTGGTCGTACAGCGGGAACAGCGCGGGTGTGACGACGACGGCACCGGTGCGCAGCGCACGGAGGATGTCGGCGAAGGCATCGTCGGGCCGGATGTCGCCGGTCGCCGCGTACACGACGGCGGCGGGCCCCTCGGACAGCACGGCGTCGATGTCCGCTCTCGCCCTGACGCCGATCTCACGGCCGAGATCAGCCAGGTCCCCGGCGTCGCGCCCGACCTTGTCCGGGTTGTGGACGAGAACCGCTGTCAGCTCGAGTGCGGGGTGAGCATCGACAGCGCGAATAGCCGCGCGCCCGACGTTTCCTGTACCCCAGACGACCGTGGAGATCATGGCTGCGCACATTACGACACTGGAACAGGTTCTCGTGGCGGATCAGGACAATTCGGAGAGAACCTGTCCGGCAGCGCCCTCAGCGGACGACCAGCGCCATCGCGAAACCATCCCAGTCCTTCACCCCTACCGTCTGCAGCGCTGTCGCGTCGAGGCGAGGTTCGGATGCGAACAGAGCAAGGACATCCCGAGACGCACGGACGCGTTCATCGTCCTGATCCGGATCCGCGATCGCACCGCCGCGGACGATGTTGTCGACGATGATGACACTGCCCGGGCGGGTGAGCCGCAGTGCTTCACGCACGTAGTTGGAGTTGTTCTCCTTGTCCGCGTCGATGAACACGAGATCGAACGGGCCCTCGAGATGCGGCAACGACTCCAGGGCGGGACCGACGCGGATATCGACCACTCCGCCGACCCCGGCCCGGTCCAGGTTCCCACGCGCAACCTCTGCGTGACGGGGCTCGAACTCGAGTGTGACCACCCGTCCTTCGTCGCCGACGGCCCGCGCGAGCCAGATCGTGCTGTATCCACCGAGCGTGCCGATCTCGAGAACTGCCCGCGCACCCATCGCTCGCGCAAGCAGGTGCAGGAACTTGCCCTGCATGCGCGAGACATCGATGGCGGGTAGGCCTGCCTCGGCGTTCGCCACGAGCGCAGCCTCGGTGGCACGGTCGTTGCCGATGAGGAGGTCGGAGAGATAGGTGTCTGTACGTTCCCAATCAGCAGCCATGGAACACAGTCTCCCCCGTCACCACCTCATCGGCAGCCGTCGGTCGGGTCAGCGGCGGGTCGCTGCGAGAACCTCGCTCACCGCATCCGCGACAGGCACCTCGCGGGCCTCACCGGTGAAGCGGTCGCGCAGTTCGACGTGACCGTCGGCGAAACCGCGGCCGACCACGACGACGAGCGGCATACCGAGCAGCTCGGAGTCCTTGAACTTCACGCCCGGCGATGCCTTGCGGTCGTCGAAGAGCAAGTCGACGCCGGCGTCGGAGAGTTCCTGCGCGAGTGCCTCGGCGCCCGCGCGGGCCTGCTCGTCCTTGTTGGCGATGACGAGGTGCACGTCGAACGGTGCGATCTCGGCAGGCCAGCGCAGGCCCTTGTCGTCGTGCTGCTGCTCGGCGACCACGGCAACGAGTCGTGAGACACCGATGCCGTAGGAGCCCATCGTGGGGCGCACCGGCTTGCCGTTCTCCCCGAGAACATTCACGTCGAATGCATCGGTGTACTTACTGCCGAGCTGGAAGACGTGACCGATCTCGATGCCGCGGGCCGAGACGAGCGGTCCCGCTCCGTCGGGCGACGGGTCGCCGTCGCGCACCTCTGCCGCCTCGATCGTGCCGTCCGGGGTGAAGTCGCGGCCGGCGACGAATCCGAACACGTGCTTGCCGTGCTCGTCGGCGCCGGTGATCCAGGAGCTGCCGTCGACCACCCGGGGGTCGACGAGGTAGCGCACGCCGTTCGCCAGCAACGCCTTGGGCCCGATGTAGCCCTTGACGAGGAACGGGTTGGCGGCGAAGTCGGCCTCGCCGAGCAGCGCGACCTCGGCCGGCTCGAGGGAGGCTTCGAGACGCTTGTCGTCGACCTCGCGGTCGCCGGGGACACCGATACCGAGGAGTTCCCATTCGCCGCCGGGCTGCCGCACCTTCACGAGGATGTTCTTGAGCGTCTCGGAGGCGTCGACCTCGCGGCCGAGGATCTGCGAGGACACCGTGACGAGAGTGTCGATCGTGGGCGTGTCGGGGGTGTCGTGGACGACCGCCTCCGGCTGCCCCTCGATCGGAACGGGGGTGGGGGCCAGGGTCTTCACGGCCTCGACGTTCGCGGCGTACCCGGATTCGACGCACCGCACGTAGGTGTCCTCACCGGCGGGCGACTCGGCGAGGAACTCCTCCGACGCGCTGCCGCCCATCGCACCCGACGTCGCGGACACGATCACGTATTTCACGCCGAGGCGCGCAAAGATCCGCTCGTATGCGTCGCGGTGTGCGCGGTACGACTCGGCGAGCCCCTCGTCGGTGAGATCGAAGCTGTACGAGTCCTTCATGGTGAATTCGCGGCCGCGCAGAATGCCGGCGCGCGGCCGTTCTTCGTCGCGGTACTTGGTCTGGATCTGATATAGCGTGACCGGGAAGTCCTTGTACGAGTTGTATTCACCCTTGACAGTGAGCGCGAACATCTCCTCATGGGTCGGGCCGAGGAGGTAGTCGCCGCCCTTGCGATCCTGAAGGCGGAACAGGCCGGGGCCGTACTCGGTCCAGCGGTTCGTCGTCTCGTAGGGGTCGCGCGGGAGCAGCGCAGGCAGGGAGATCTCCTGCGCGCCGATGCCGTTCATCTCCTCGCGGACCACCCGTTCCACCTCGCGCAGCACCTTCAGTCCCAGTGGCAGCCACGAGTACACGCCCGGCGCGATGCGGCGCACGTAGCCGGCGCGGACGAGCAGCTTGTGGCTGGCGACCTCGGCATCGGCCGGGTCGTCGCGGAGCGTGCGGAGGAACAGGTGCGACATGCGGGTGATCACGATCGGTCAGCCTACCTCGCGACCCGATCGACCCGATCGGTACGGTTGTCGTTTGTGCTGGTACTTCTCCCCCCGTCCGAGACGAAGTCCGAGGGCGGCGACGGCGCCCCACTCGATCTCGGGGACCTGTCGATGCCGCAACTGACCGAGACACGCGAACTCCTCGTCAATGCCCTCGTCGACCTCGCAGCGGATCCGGAGGCGTCGGCCCGTGCCCTCGGATTGGGTGCCACCCAGTTCGACGAGGTCGAGCGGAACGCAAAACTGTGGGTCTCCCCGACCACGCCCGCGCTCTTCCGCTACACGGGAGTGTTGTTCGACGCACTCGACGCCGGTGCCTTCACAAGGGCACAGCGTGACAAGGCCTATCGGCGACTGGGCATCGGATCCGCGCTCTTCGGGGCGATCCGTGCGGCCGACCCGGTGCCCGCCTACCGACTGTCGGGGGGATCGAAACTGCCCGGTTTCGGGACACTCGCGGCACTGTGGCGACCGGAGTTGTCCGACACACTCGTGGCGGAGGCGGACGGCGATCTCATGGTCGATCTGCGATCGGGCGTCTATCAGCAGCTCGGTCCGATACCCGGTGCCGTGACCGCCACGGTGCTCACCGAGCAACCCGACGGCACCCGCAAAGTGGTCAGCCACTTCAACAAGCATCACAAGGGTCTGCTTGCGAGAGCATTGGTGCTCACACGCGCCGAGCCGACGGACATCAAAGGCGTGGCACGGGTCGCGTCGAAGGCAGGGTTGCGGGTCGAGGTCGCGTCGCCGACCGAATTGATCGTCTTGACCTGACGCGCAGCGACCCCGCTCCTGAAGGGGCAGGGTCGCGTATGTGCCGAGACCTCAGATCGTCTGGGCTGTCTTCTCGGCTTCCTGTGCCTGTGCGACCTGTTCAGGAGTGAACCGGATGAACAGCGCCGCGATACCCGCTATGACCGCGCACACCGCGCAGCCGAAGAGAGCGAACAGGTAGCCCTCTCCTTGGGCCGCGAGCTGCGCGTCCGTCATAGCGGTGACCGGGCCGGATGTGCCGCCGAGCGACAACGCCCTGGACGTCGCGAGCGAACCGATGATGCCGAGCCCCACGGGACCACCAAGCGTCTGGGCGACCTGCGCGATCGCCGACAGTGGCCCGATCTCGTGCGAGCCCACACCGGCGATCGCGCACAACGGCAGCGGCACCGAAGAAAGTCCGACACCGAACCCGACGACGAGCACGAGGATGAACAGGGTCGGAAAGTACGCGACGTCCTGACTCATCCCCGACCCGTACACCAGGCTCACAGCCACGATGGCCGTGCCCGTGACGACCAGCCAGCGCGGCTGGATCCGCGCAACCAGTTTCGACGCCACCGCAGCAGCCCCACCGAGCCCGAAGGCGAATGGAACGAACGCGAGGCCGGCCTGAAGCGGGGTGTAGCCGAGCACGTCCTGCACGAACAGGGCAACGAATGCGGCAAGACTGAACATCACCGCGCCCGCGAAGAAAATCGATACGAACACCGCAACACGGTCCTTGTTGCGGAACAACACGAACGGCAGAAGCGGATTCTCGGCGCGACGCTCGACCAGCAGGAATGCTCCGAGCAGCACGACACCGGCAACGAGTGCGCCGATCACCGCGTAACTGCCCCACCCCAAACTGGGCCCCTCGGTCAAGGCGAACACCAGCCCTGTGCATCCCAGCGTCGCGAGAATCGCCCCGGGTACGTCGAGGGCGAGCCGCTCACCCGCGGTCTCCCGGAGCGAGATCACCGCGAGCACCACGATGAGCACACCGATCGGCACGTTGATCAGGAAGATCCATCGCCACGACACCTGGGTGAGCGCGCCGCCGAGGATCAGACCCGCGATGGATCCGACACCTGTCATCGCCGCGAACACCGCTATCGCCCGGTTGCGCGCGGGGCCCGCCGCGAATGTCGTCGCCACCAGTGCGAGCGCGGTGGGTGATGCGACGGCTGCGCCCACACCCTGCAGGGCTCGCGAGCCGATGAGCATCACGTCGTTGCTCGCGATGCCGCACAACAGCGAAGCGAGTGTGAAGATCGAGACGCCGGCGATGAACATCTTCTTGCGACCGTAACTGTCGCCGAGGCGCCCGCCGAGCAGCATCAGGCCACCGAAGGCCAATGCGTACGCGGTGAGGACCCAGTTGCGACCGGAGTCGGACATTCCGAATTCGGACTGCAACGGTGCGAGCGCGAGGTTCGCGACGGTGCCGTCGAGCACCACCATGAGCTGGAGTCCGCTCAGGACGAGCATCGCGATGGCGACCGCGCGGGTGGTCATCTGTTTCGACGTGTCGGTCACGTCACGCACCTTCCGTCGTGAATCCGGCAACCGGGCCGATCACGATGATCGCGGGCGGGCGGATGTCCTCCTCGTCGACGCGTGCAGCGACTGTCGCGAGGTCGGCGCGGAGAACTCGCTGGCTGCGCAAAGTTCCTTCCTGCACGACGGCCACTGGAGTGTCGGAGGGACGTCCCCCGGCCATGAGAGCGTCGGCGAACTGCCCGATGCGCGCGACAGCCATCAGCAGCACGAGGGTTCCCCGAAGTTTCGCGAGCGCATCCCAATCGGTCAGCGAATCCGGATGGCCGGGTGCGACATGACCGCTGACCACCACGAACTCGTGTGTCACGCCGCGATGGGTGACCGGGATACCGGCCGCTGACGGCACCGAAATCGCGCTGGTGATGCCCGGCACGACCGTTACCGGCACGCCCGCCTCTGCGCACGCTTCGAGCTCCTCGAAGCCGCGACCGAACAC
Organism: Rhodococcus sp. F64268; assembly: GCF_023015605.1. NCBI lineage: Bacteria > Bacillati > Actinomycetota > Actinomycetes > Mycobacteriales > Nocardiaceae > Rhodococcus > Rhodococcus sp. F64268. The sequence continues at coordinate 23,298 of NZ_JALKAI010000005.1, read as the reverse complement.
ATACGGATCGCCGCCCTTGAGCCGCACCACGAACTTCCCGGCCTTCGCGCGGTCGACGAGGATGTCGTTGATGGCCTGCTGCGCCATCGCCCGTCCGTAGGGCAGCTTCGCGGCGTCGATCACCTCGACGTGCGGGGCGAGTTCGGCGAGGAGCGGCTGCGGTGCCAGATGGTCGGCGACGACGACATCGGCCTGCGCGAGCAGTCGGCGGCCGCGGACGGTGATCAGATCCGGATCGCCTGGGCCGCCTCCGACGAGCGCCACACCGACCGGTTTGTCACCGGGGTCGGAGATCCCGAGGACTCCCGAACCCGCAAGTGCATCGAGAATCGAGGTGCGCACGGAGGCGGAACGCCGGTGATCGCCTCCCGCCAACACACCGATGGCCAGTCCGTCGTGCTGTGCCGTTGCCGGCGTCACTGCACTTCCCGCGCGCGCATTGTCGGCGCGAACACAGAACACCCTGCGTCGTTCGGCTTCCTCGACGATCGCGGCGTTGGTGCCGGGTTCGTCAGTGCACGCCATTGCGTACCATGCGCCGTCGAGGTCACCGTCGACATAGTCACGGAGTTCGAGGGTGATCCGGCCCTTTGCCGCGAAGCTCTCGATCACCGGCGTCGCGGCACGCGCCACCACGTGGATGTCCGCACCCGACGAGGCGAGCAACCCGAGTCTGCGCTGGGCGACGGAACCACCTCCCACCACGACGACGCGGCGTCCGGACAGATTCAGGCCGACGAGATAATTCGTCTCGTCGGCGTTCTCGGTTGGCACTCGGTGGTCCCCACTTTCCGGTCCGGTGTGAACACAGGCCGGTCCGCTCCCCACTGGGTGCGGACCGGCCTGTGACGATGTATGCGAGGGTCAGACAGCAGCTTCGACCGGAGCGGTCGGCACCGGGTCGGATGCAACGTCGAGTTCGAGAGACCTGGTGCTCCAGTCCCACATCTGCTCGAACAGGGCCGGGTTGTCGGACAGCTTGACGCCCAGCGAGGGCACCATTTCCTTCAGCTTCGACTGCCAGCCCGCCCACTGCTGCGGGAAGCACCGCTCGAGTACATCGAGCATCGCAGGGACGGCGGTGGACGCTCCGGGCGACGCACCGAGAAGGCCCGCGATGGTCCCGTCGGCTGCGTTGACCACTGCGGTACCGAATTCGAGTACCCCACCCGCACCCTTACGGCGGATGACCTGCACCCGCTGACCGGCGACGATGAGCTCCCAGTCCTCGAGGCGGGCTTCCGGGGCGAACTCGGACAGTGTCACGATGCGGTCGGCGGGCGACTGACTGAGCTCGCTGACGAGGTATTTGACGAGACCGAGCTCCGTCATGCCCACACCGAGCATCGACATGAGGTTGTTGGGCTTGACCGACTTGGGCAGATCCATCACGCCGCCCTGCTTGAGGAACTTCGGTGACCAACCGGCGTACGGACCGAAGAGCAGGCCCTGCTCACCGTTGATCACTCGGGTGTCGAGGTGGGGCACCGACATGGGGGGCGCGCCGACAGCGGCCTTGCCGTAGACCTTGGCGCTGTGCCGAGCGATGACGTCGGGGTTGGTGCAACGCAGGAAGGCCCCCGACACCGGGAATCCGCCGAAGCCCTTGGCTTCGGCAATGCCCGACTTCTGAAGCAGGTGCAGCGCTCCGCCGCCCGCACCGACGAACACGAACTTTGCGTGAACCTTGCGGGTGTCACCGGTCCGGCGATTGCGAACCTTGACGATCCAGCTGCCGTCGGACTGCTTGGAGAGGTTGGTGACCTCGTGGCCGAAGAACACGGTGCCACCGGACGCAGCCACGCTGTTGACGAGCTGCTTGGTGAGCGCACCGAAGTCGACGTCGGTGCCGGTCTCGGTCCAGTTCAGTGCGACCGGGTCGGAGAAGTCGCGGCCCTCGGCCATGAGCGGCAGGCGCTCGGAGAACCATTCGGGGCTCTCGGAGTACTCCATACCGGCGAAGAGCGGGTGTCCGGCGAGAGCGTCGTAGCGGGCGCGCAGGTACTTCACGTTGTCGGCGCCGTGGACGAAGCTGACATGCGGAATCGGGTTGATGAAGTTCTTCGGGTCCGACAGGATTCCCTTGTCGATCGCGTAAGCCCAGAACTGGCGCGAAACCTGGAACTGCTCGTTGACGTTGATCGCTTTGGTGATGTCGACCGAGCCGTCGGGCTTGGCAGGGGTGTAGTTCAGCTCACACAGGGCGGAGTGCCCGGTACCGGCGTTGTTCCACGGGTCGCTGCTCTCCGCGGCGGCGGCGTCGAGCCGCTCGAATGCCGTGATGGACCACTCCGGCTGCAGCTGACGGAGCAGCGCTCCGAGGGTCGCGCTCATAATGCCCGCGCCTACGAGCACTACATCGGTCTTCGCCTCTACGTTCTCTGACACTGGGAAATCGACTTCCTTGTCTGTTCGCACGCGCCGCCGCGGTGGTGGTCCGCCCGCGTGAGTGTCCCGTACACGGACATGGACGCTCTCGTATACCGAGATCACCACGATCGTGCCGACTGCGACGAACAGGTTACCCGGATGTTGACCGGCGTTTCACTTCACCCAATTGTGTACCCACTTCCGCCTACCTCGGTCACCAATACAGTGTGATAGTGACAACTTGGCAGCCCGACATTCTCGGCGATGGATACCAGCAGCTCAGTTTACCTCTGGGCACCGACCCGGACGGGGAAGGCCAGATCAGTGCGACAGTCGTTCGGTACCAGCCGGACGACTTCGATCTTCCCGATCGTGCGGTTCTCTACGTCCACGGTTTCACCGACTACTTCTTCCAACAGCACCTGGCCGAGCACTTCGCCGCACGGGGCTATCGATTCTACGCCCTGGACCTGCGAAAATGCGGTCGTTCGCGCGGTCATGGGCACACTCCCCACTTCGTCACCGATCTGAGGTTCTACGACTCCGAACTCGATCAGGCCCTGCGTCTCGTGCGCGAGGAGACCGGTGGTGACGACACGACCGGGAATGTACTGCTCGCCGCCCACTCCACCGGCGGTCTCGTGCTGCCGCTGTGGCTCGACCGTCTCGAGCGGCGTCCCGGCGGGGCTCACGGGGCCGGAGTGATGGGTCTGATTCTCAACAGTCCGTGGTTCGACCTGCAGGGACCGTCCTACCTGCGCAATATCGGCACAGCAGCGGTCGATCTCATCGGCCGGCTCCGGCCCAAAGACGCGATACCCGGGCCGAAGCTCGACACCTACGGGGCGAGCCTCCAGCAGGGCGGCTGGACCTATGACCTCGATTGGAAGCCGCTGGCCGGGTTTCCGATCAGGTTCGGATGGATCCGCGCAATCCGACACGGGCATGCGCAGCTGCACCATGGCCTCGATATCGGGGTGCCCTCGCTCGTCCTGCGTTCGGGTAGGAGTGGTTCGGCACCGAAGTACGACCCGGCGATCGACACCGTCGACGCAGTGCTCGACGTCCGGCAGATCGCCCGGTGGGCGGGGTGCCTCGGCAACCGCACGACGATCGTGCCCATCGACGGCGCTCGCCACGATGTGTTCCTTTCCACACCCGGACCCCTTGGTGAGGCGTTCCGGGAATTGGACTTGTGGCTGGAATGGTTGGACGGTCACAGGACCGGCGACGAGACCGGCGCCCGGGCAGACGGCGCCCGGCAACGAACCACGGGAGAGCATGCGTGACCCACTACGACCTCGCGATCATCGGCACCGGATCGGGTAACTCGCTCATCGACGGACGCTACGACGACAAGCGCGTCGCGCTCCTCGAAGAGGGCACCTTCGGCGGTACCTGTCTCAACGTCGGGTGCATCCCGACCAAGATGTACGTCTACGCCGCCGAGGTTGCACGGACTGTGCGCACCGCGGGCAAGTACGGCATCGATGCCTCGATCGACGGGGTGCGGTGGAACGACATCGTCGATCGAGTGTTCGGGCGCATCGATCCGATCGCTGCGGGCGGCGAGCGCTACCGCCGTGAGGACTGCGACAACGTCACCGTGTACGACGGGCATGCCCGGTTCACCGGTGAACGCACCATCGACACGGGAACCGGCGAGACCATCACGGCCGACCAGGTGGTCGTGGCCGCGGGCTCACGGGCGGCGGTCCCCCACAGCGTTCTCGACAGCGGCGTGCGTTACTACACGAGCGACAACATCATGCGTCTGTCGAAGCTCCCCGAGTCGTTGGTGATTCTCGGTACCGGATTCATTGCCATGGAGTTTGCACATGTGTTCTCGGCACTCGGCACCCGAGTGTCGGTGATCGCGCGCAGCGGCGCACTACTTCGTCATCTCGACACCGAGGTATCCGAGCGCTTCACGTCGCTGGCCCGCGAGAAATGGGACGTGCATCTGACCGCTCCTGCACGCCGGTTCCGGCCCGTCGGCGACGGAGTCGAGGTGGAACTCGGAGACGGCACCGTGGTGTCCGGGGACGCACTGTTGGTAGCGACCGGCCGCGAGCCCAATGGGGACCTGCTCGATGTAGCGAAGGCAGGGATCGAGCTGGACGACGAGGGCCGCATCGTCGTCGACGAGTTCCAGCGCACCACCGCGCGCGGTGTGTTCGCTCTCGGAGACGTGTCGTCGTCGTACCAGCTCAAGCATGTCGCAAACCACGAAGCCCGGGTGGTGCAGCACAACCTCCTCCACGACGCGTGGAGCGACGACACATCCGGACTGCGACGCGCCGATCACCGCTTCGTGCCGGCGGCGGTCTTCACCGATCCGCAGATCGCGACCGTCGGACTGACCGAGGAACAGGCCCGTTCCGAGGGATACGACATCTCGGTCAAGGTCCAGAACTACGGGGATGTCGCGTACGGCTGGGCGATGGAGGACACCGAAGGCTTCTGCAAGCTGATCGCCGATCGGTCCACCGGACTGCTGCTCGGGGCGCACATCATCGGGGCGCAGGCGTCGACCGTGATCCAGCCGCTGATCCAGGCGATGAGCTTCGGGCTGAAAGCACAGGAAATGGCCTCCGGCCAGTACTGGATCCATCCGGCGCTGCCCGAGCTCGTCGAGAACGCCCTCCTCGGTCTCTGATCGGCTCGGTCTCCGACCGGTCCGGCGAACGCCACCTCTCGGTTCTTCGGAACCCGGGAGGTGGCGTCGTTTCGTCTACCAGCTTCCGGTGCGCAGCGCGATCGCCGACGCGAAGTCTGCCGGTGCGTGCGCCGGGATGTTCTCGACACCGTCGAGTTCGACAACGCGAAACTCGCCGGTGACGTAACGCATCGAGCCCTCCGCCTCCGCCCGCCGCGCGGCGCTCCCGATCACGATGGTCGTCGGGACCTCCGCGGCCGGTGCCGACTCATCTCGCACGGTGCCGTCGGCGGCTGCGACAGCCGGGTGCCCGCGTTCGGCGACGACGAGACTCGCGAACCGGCCGAACCGGCCTGCCGCGACCGCCCACGCGAGTTCGGCGCCGGCACCGCTGCCCACCAGATGCACCCACGGCAGAGTCAGGTCGTCGAGGATCGCGAACACGTCGGCCGGGCCGAGACCGGTGATGTCGTCGACGACGATCGTACGAAGATCCGAGTTGTGCAGACGCTCGCATACGACGTCGTACACCTGTGCAGACTCTCCCGCGTCGGGAAGCAACAGCACTGTATGCCGACTGTCGGGCCCCCCGACATACACCCGAACGCTCCCCCCTGGGGCGCTCACCGTCCTGGTTTCCATGCGCGCAAACGCTACACGCCGGAGCATCCCGCATCCGGCATCGCACCCGCCCGACTCGTTTCCTGATCGACTGCACGTGTGCGGAACAGTCCGACCGATCTCACCTCGATCTCACATCGACCGACGGGGCCGAACCTTCACTGCGGGATTCGCAAGCTCGATTCGCGACGGCCGCTCCACTCAGGGCAGTGTGAGGATCTCGCTACCGGTCTCGGTGACGACGAGCGTGTGCTCGAACTGGGCGCTCCACTTGCGGTCCTTGGTGACCACGGTCCAGCCGTCGTCCCAGATCTCGTAGTCCGGGGTGCCGAGGTTGATCATCGGCTCGATCGTGAACACCATGCCCGGCTCGATGATCGTGTCGATGTCGGGGCGATCGTAGTGCAGGATCACCAACCCGTTGTGGAATGTCTCTCCGATGCCGTGGCCGGTGAAGTCGCGCACCACGCCGTATCCGAACCGGTTGGCGTACGACTCGATCACCCGGCCGATGACGTTGAGCGCCCGGCCAGGCTTGACCGCCTTGATCGCGCGCATCGTCGCCTCACGCGTGCGCTCGACGAGCAGTCGCGCCTCCTCGGACACGTCTCCCGCGAGGAAGGTGGCGTTGGTGTCGCCATGCACACCGTGGATGTAGGCGGTCACGTCGATGTTGACGATGTCGCCGTCCTCGATCACGGTGGTGTCCGGAATTCCGTGGCAGATCACCTCGTTGAGCGACACGCAGACCGACTTCGAGAACCCTCGGTAACCCAGGTCGGACGGGTAGGAGCCGTGATCGCACATGAATTCGTGTGCGATGCGATCGATCTCATCGGTCGTCACGCCGGGGGCGACCGCCTTGCCTGCCTCGACGAGCGCCTGCGCCGCGATCTTCGATGCAACGCGCATCTTCTCGATCGTCTCCGGAGTCTGCACCCACGGCTCGTTGCCTTCGTTCGCCGTGGGCTTCCAGACGTACTCAGGGCGCTCGATGGACTTGGGGACCTCGCGGATGGGGGTCGGGGTTCCTGGGACGAGCGGGGCACGGGTAGACATGCGTTCCAGGTTAGTCGCCCCCGACCCCGCCACGGGCTCGCGCCCCGCACACCCTCGCTCGCCGGTCCACGAACCGTCTCTCGCCGATCACGATTTACTTCCCTGCCGCAAGAGGAACCGCTGTACCTTGCCGCTCGGAGTCTTGGGCAGGTGAGGGACGAAATGGACAACTCGCGGATAGGCGTGTGCCGCGAATTTCGTCTTCACGAGCCGCTGCAGGTCCGCTTCGAGTGCATCGTCGCCGTCGACACCGTCACGAAGCACCACGAAGGCCTCGAGCACCTCACCGCGCAACTCGTCGGGTAGTCCGACGACCGCCGCCTCGACGACGTCCGGATGCATCACGAGCACGGATTCGACGTCGAACGGTCCGATGCGGTAGCCGGCCATGATGATGACGTCGTCGTCGCGCGAGGAGAAGAAGTAGAAGCCGTTCTCGTCGATCTTTCCGGCATCGCCGGTCAGGTACCAGCGCCCATCATCGGTGAATCGAGTCGCAGTCTTCTCCGGTGCATCGACGTAACCGGTGAACCACACCAGGGGGCTCTTCTCGACGTCGATCGCAACCCGGCCGAGCTCGCCGGGTGCGGCGATATCGTCGTTGTCGTCGCGCAACACCGCGCAGGTCCATCCCGGCAACGGCTTTCCCATCGAACGCTCCGGCACATCTTCGCGGAGCCCGTCGGCCCACGCGTCGACGACGAACATGCCGTGCTCGGTCTGACCGTACTGATCGCGCACCACCACGCCGAGTTCCTCACGCGACCAGGCGAGCACGTCGGGAGTGAGCGGTTCCCCCGCCGACGATGCCCGGCGCAGGCGGATCCTGGTATGCGGTGCCGAGTCGGCTCGCAACGATCGATACACAGTCGGTGCTGCCGCGAAGTTGGTGACGCCGAAGGTGTCGAGTACCTGCCAGGTCAGGGCCGGGGAGAATCCGGCGTGCAGCAGCAGGCTCCGCCGACCCGCAGCCAAGGGCCCGAGGAGTGCGTAGTACAGCCCGTACGCCCAACCCGGATCGGCCGCGTTCCAGAACACGTCGTCCTCACGGACGTCGAGACCGAATTCGAGGTAGGCGTGGAACGATGCCAGGGCCTTGACCGGCACCGGCACGCCTTTGGGAGTGCCGGTGGTGCCCGATGTGAAGAGCTGGACGAGGCCCCCCTCGCCACCCACCGCCACCGCCTCACCTCGCGGATCGTGTGCGGAATGGGATTCGACGAGCTCGGCGAAGTCCAGACCGACACCGTCCCCGTCACCGGCGACGATCACCTGCCACGGGGCATCGTGAGGGATGTCGTCGCCGGGAGCGAGCTTGCCCATCTGATCACCGTCCGCGACGACGACCTTCGCGCCGCTCGCGCCGAGCCGGAAGGCGATGGCGGGCGGTGCGAACGCCGTGAACAGCGGTACGTGCACGGCACCGCGACGCCAGATGCCGAGCAACGCAACCACGAGGTCCGCGGACTTTCCCATCAAGGTGGCGACATGATCGCCCGGTTCCACACCGAGATCAGCAAGCGCCGCCGCGAATCGCGCCGACCGCTCGGACAGGTCGCCGTAGGTCAAGTCGACCGATGCGAGATCGGCGTCGATCACCGTGAACGCCACCGCATCGGCCGGGTGGTCGTCGCACAACAAGCGGGCAGCGGTGGCGTCGGCTGTGGCGTATCGGTCCAGAAGTTCCTGCACACGGGCTGCTGTGTCGGCCATCGGTCCGTCCTCTCGTCGCGCATCGGCATAGGGCCCGGGCCCACTCGACCCTGACACATTTATGATTCCTGTCACAGAACCCTCCCGATACCCCCGGAAAGGGGTGGCCGACAGTGTCCACTGCTTCCTCCCTGCTTCGTCCCCGAGACGGCGACGCGCTACGGAGCGAACTGCGCCGAACTGCCTCGCAGGCACAGGTCCCCGTTGTCTTCGCCGGCGAGGTGAAGAACGGCCACCTGCACCTGAGCGAGTTTCTCGGCACGCGGACGAACGGTCTGTCGGGGGTCGTCGTACCGCCGCGCGCAGGACTCGGTGGCCGTGCACTCGACGAGGCACGTCCGGTAACCGTCGCCGATTACGCAAGCGCCTCGTCGATCACCCATCATTTCGACCGTCCGGTGCTCAGTGAGGGGTTGCGCTCGATCCTGGCGGTACCGGTGGTGGTCGGCGGCGCTGCCCGGGCCGTGTTGTACGGCGCGGTGCGCGAGCGAAGCCGCTTCGGCGATCGCGTCGTGAGCGCCTTCGTCCACGCCGCGACCAGGCTTGCGAGCGAGATCACCGTGCGCGACGAAGTGGATCGGCGGGTCGCGATGCTCGGCTACCTCTGCTCCGACACGAAGAAACCCATCGCGGGTACCGAGGTGCGGGAGATCCACGCCGAATTGCGCGCGCTGGCGCGGAATGTCGACGACGCCGGACTCCAGCAGCAACTCAGGGGCCTGTCCGATCGTCTCGCGTCGGCGCTCGTCGGCAAGTCGTCGTCGGACACCGTGGTCACGCTGTCTGCGCGTGAGACGGATGTCCTGTCGTATGTGGCGTTGGGCTGCACCAACGCCGAGATCGCCCGGCGCTTGGCGGTGGGATCCGAGACCGTCAAGAGTTACCTGCGTAGCGCCATGAACAAACTGGATGTGAATTCCCGCCACGAGGCAGTAATCGTCGCGAGAAAACTGGGTCTGCTGCCCTGACGGTGTTGCGGGTGCGAATCACGCCCCGTCCTCCCGATACTCGGGTGGCAGTGCAGCAAACATGTCGCGGGTGACGCCCACCGCGTTGTCCGAGCTTCCTCCCCGAACCACGAGCGTCGCGAAGGCGAGGTCGCCCCGATATCCGACGAACCACGAGTGCGACCCACCCTCGACCTCGGCTTCGCCCGTCTTGCCGTAGACGTCGCCCTGATCACGGATCCGATCGGCGGTACCACTGGTGATGACCAGTCGCATCATGCCCCGCAGTCCGTCGACCACCTCGGGTGAGATCGGTGGCGCCTCGCCTTCCACCGCGGTGTCCCGACCCTCGATGAGATACGGGATCGGGGTCCGCCCACTCGCAACCGTCGCCGCAGCGAGTGCCATCCCGAACGGGCTGACGACCACCTTGCCCTGCCCGAAACCGTCCTCGGTCCGCTCGACGAGATCTTCTGCGGGAGGTACGGATCCCGAGTCGGTCGGCATGCCCACCACGTCGTGGCCGACGCCGATGCCGAACTGCGCCGCGGCGACAGTGAGTGCATCGGGCTGCATCTCGGACGCGAGCTTGGCGAATGTGGTGTTGCACGAGCGCGCGAATGCAGTGGCCATCGAGACCGTGCCGAGCGCGAATTCGTTGTAGTTGGGAACGCTCCGCTCGCCGATCGTGATGCGGCCGGGGCACGGCACCATCGATTCCGGGGTCGCGAGTCCGCTCGCGATCGCAGCGCCCGATGTGATGATCTTGAATGTGGATCCGGGTGGATACTGACCCATGAGCGCAACCGGACCGTCCTTGTCGGCCGCCTTGTTCTGCGCAACCGCGAGCACGGCTCCCGTCGATGCCTCGAGGACGACCATCATCGCCTGCTCGGTACGACCGTCCACCGCAGCCTGGGCAGCCACCTGGATCGGGCGGTCGAGACTGATCGAGAACGACGGCACCGGCTGCGGCGCAGTCTCCGTGAGGACACCGGTTTCGACGCCGTACTGGTTGACGAGCACCACGCTCCAGCCGGCAGTGCCGTCGACCTGGTCGATGACGGTCTTCTTGACCTGACCGATCAGGTCGGGCGCGAAGGTCCGATCGGTCGTGACCATGTCTGCCTGCTCGGTGACGACAACACCGGGAATGGCCGCGAGCGCGTCGGCGACGAGCTCGTAGTCATCTTCGCGAAGACGCACGACCGCACGCGGTCCGTCGGCTGCCGTGACCGACTCGGCGATCGACTGGGCAGTCAAGGACTGGTCGAACCGAGAGATCGCCGCCGACAGCGAGCGCGCCGCAGCCGGAATATCGGGGCTCCGGGACCCGTCGAACGCGATGCCGTACACGATGCCCGGCACGAGCACGTCGCTTCCTGCGTGCTCATTGACCCGCGCCCGGGGTGCAGGATCACTCCTGAGGTACATCGTCTGACGATCACCGAGCTGCGGGTGCACGACGGATTTCGACCAGCGCACCACCCAGTCCTCGCCGCTGCGACCCATGTGCAGCTGTCCGGTGTACTGCCACACTCGTTCCTTGGGAAGGCGCCATTCGTAGCTGTAGTCGACCACGGCAGAGTCACCGTCGAGCCGGGCTCCCGTAGTGGTTGCCGTGAGCGACTCCGCCTGCAGTCCGTCCCAGACCTCGACGAGCGAGCTCTCGGCATCGTCCGGTCGGTCGGTGCGGGTGGCCGCCGCCGCGAAATCCTGCTCGGCAAAGGCGTTCAAGAACAGTTGGGCCGCCGGTTCCGGGCCCGCGGCGCGCGGGGTACAGGCTGCGACGAGCCCGAGGAGCATCAGCAGCGCCGTGACGGCGGCCGCGGATCTCCCCGCGGCACGGCACGACGGAGCGGATCGAGGTCTCATCGCCGCCATCGTAAGGGCTCAGGAGCCGAATTCGGCTCAGGCGCCACCTCAGTCCAGGAGGACCGTGGACAATGTCGCAACCTGGCGGAACCCCGCACGCGCGTAAGCGGCTCGCGCCCTGACGTTGAAACTGTTGACGTACAGGCTCGGGAGACGACCGCTCGCGGTGACCGCAACAGCCACCGCGGCGGTGCCTGCGGTACCGAGGCCTTGCCCGCGCATCTCCGGCTCCACCCACACACCCTGGATCTGCCCCACGGCCGACGACACCGACCCGACCTCTGCCTTGAACACGACACGGCCGCCTTCGAATCGCGCCCACGCGCGTCCGGCGGCAATGAGACTCGCGACACGACGCCGGTAGCTTGCTCCCCCGTCGCCTGCCCGCGGATCGACGCCGACTTCCTCGATGAACATGGAGATCGCCGCGGGCAGATACCGGTCGAGTTCTTCCGGCCGGACTCGCCGAACGCGCGAGTCGGGTTGGATGAGGGGTTCGCGGTCGAGCACGAGCAGCGGTTGCTCCGCCCGCACTTCACGCGGCGGTCCCCACGTCGATTCCAACAGCTCCCACATCGGCAGTGCGTACTCAGCGCGCCCCACCACGGAGGAGCACAGCCGTGGTCCGCGGGCGGCCCGCTCGGCGAAGGCGTGGATGTCGTCCGGGTCGCCCAGGAGCGGAATCAGATTTGCGCCGGAGAAACACAACGATTGGTCGGGACCGCCGCGGCTCCATATTTCCCCGCCGAACGAGCGGTGGTCGAGGCCGTACTCCTCGACACGCCCCGCCACCATGCACGACGCCACGGGGTCGCGGGCGAGCACCCGTTGCACCGCGGCCGTGTCGCGGCCTCCCAACGACCGGACACCAAGAAGCTTGAGCACTCGCTCACCACCCGTCGACAAGCCGATACGGAATCAGAGTGCCACGTGTCACGCCGTCGGGGAAATCGTGTCCCGATCCACGGATCCGAGTACGCCACAGACGTCTCGAGCGCCCCATCCGTATCAGGAGATGGACACGGTCGGGGAGCCCGCTCCTGCGCCTTCCATCTCCTCCGCGATACGCATCGCTTCTTCGATGAGCGTTTCGACGATCTGAGCTTCCGGCACGGTCTTGATGACCTTGCCCTTGACGAAGATCTGGCCCTTGCCGTTTCCGGAGGCGACACCGAGGTCGGCTTCGCGGGCTTCGCCGGGACCGTTCACGACGCAACCCATCACCGCGACACGCAACGGGACCTCCATCCCTTCGAGTCCGGCGGTGACTTCGTCCGCGAGCTTGTAGACGTCGACCTGCGCGCGACCGCACGACGGGCACGAAACAATCTCGAGTTTGCGTGGTCTGAGGTTCAGCGACTGCAGGATCTGGCCGCCGACCTTGATCTCTTCGGCGGGCGGGGCGGACAACGACACCCGGATCGTGTCGCCGATACCCTGCGACAGCAACGCACCGAATGCGACGGCCGACTTGATAGTGCCCTGGAATGCCGGGCCCGCCTCGGTGACACCGAGGTGGAGCGGGTAGTCGGACTGGGCGGCGAGTTGCCGGTAGGCCTCGACCATGACGACGGGATCGTTGTGCTTGACGGAGATCTTAATGTCTCCGAAGCCGTGTTCCTCGAACAGACCCGCCTCCCACATCGCCGATTCGACGAGGGCCTCGGGTGTGGCCTTGCCGTACTTGGCCATGATCCGCGGGTCGAGGGACCCCGCGTTGACACCGATGCGGATCGGGATGCCTGCGTCGCCTGCCGCTTTTGCAACCTCCTTGACGCGGCCGTCGAACTCCTTGATGTTGCCCGGGTTGACGCGGACCGCCGCGCACCCGGCATCGATGGCCGCGAAGATGTAGCGGGGCTGGAAGTGAATATCGGCGATGACCGGGATCTGGCTCTTCTTCGCGATCGCGGACAGCGCATCGGCGTCTTCCTGACGCGGGCACGCGACGCGGACCATGTCGCATCCTGCAGCGGTGAGCTCTGCGATCTGCTGCAGGGTTGCGTTGATGTCATGCGTTTTGGTGGTGCACATCGACTGCACCGAGATGGGATGGTCGCTTCCGACACCCACACCGCCGACCATGAGCTGCCGGGTCTTACGCCTCGGTGCGAGGACGGCTGGAATCTCGGGCATGCCCAATCCAACGGGGCTGGTCACAGTTCGCCTTCTTTCGTAGCTACTGCGCGATTCTACCGGCGCAGATCAGAACAGCTGGATGGGGTTGACGATGTCTGCTGTGAGAGTGAGCACCATGAATGCACCGCCGATGACGACAGCGACATAGGTCAACGGGAGCAGTTTCATGTAGTCGACGGGCGCGCCCACCGGCTTGCCGCGCAGACCGCGGACCCAGTTGCGGATCTTCTCGTAGATCGCGACGGCCATGTGCCCACCGTCGAGAGGGAGCAGGGGCACGAGGTTGAACGCGCCGAGGAAGAAGTTCAGCTGCGCGAGCAGCAGCACGAACGACTCCCAGATTCCGCGTTCGGCGAACTGGCCGCCGATGACACTGGCACCGACGACGCTCACGGGAGTGTCGATGGAGCGTTCTCCGCCGGTCACCGCAGTCCACAGGTCTGCGACCTTGCTCGGCAGCGACACCAGCGCCTCGGCGGTGCGCGCGGCAAGGAAACCGGTGAACTCGAAGGTGGCGGGCACCGCCGACAGCGGAGTGTACTCGAGGACCGTCGGCTCGCCCCCGACACCGATCGCGCCGACTTCCTTCGACACGGGTTCTGCGTCCGGGTCGGTACGGTCGATCACCCAGCGCTGAACCGGCTCCACCGTGACCGGAAGGGTGAGGGTCTCGTCGCCGCGTTCGACGGTGAACTCGGCGGTGCCCGTCAGCGCCTGTGTCTCCGTGACCAGATCACCGAAGGTTTCGACCGGGGTGCCGTCGACTGCCACGATCACATCGCCGACCTCGATGCCCGCCTGCTGAGCGGGACCAGTTCCCGAGCACTCGGCAGGCTTGTAGTCCGGTGGCCCGTCCTGGCTCGGCGCGGCACAGTCCAGCGCCCCGACCACAGCGCGGTTGTCGGTATTGGGAAGCCCCCCGGTGACGGCGAGCCCGTAGATGAGCACGATGCCGAGCAGGAAGTTCATCGCGATACCGCCGGACATGACGACCAGGCGTTTCCAGGTCTTCTGCTTGTACATCGCGCGGTCGTACTCGTCGGGCTCGAGTTCGTCGAGCGCGGTCATCCCGGCGATGTCACAGAAGCCACCGGCGGGAATGGCCTTGAGGCCGTACTCGGTCTCCCCGCGCCGGAAGGAGAACACACGGGGTCCGAAGCCGATGTAGTAGCGGCGGACCTTCATCCCGAGTTTCTGCGCGGTCCACATGTGACCGGCCTCGTGCAAGGCGATGGAGACGGCGATGCCGAGGGCGAAGAGCACGACGCCCAATACGAACAGCATGTGTGGCCGATCCTCCTACTTGACGAGTGTGCGGGCCCGTTCACGGGCCCAGCTGTCGGCAGCGAGCACATCGTCAACGGTAGCGGGTTCGGCCGACCACTCGTCGGCGTCGCTGAGCACCGCGTCCACAGTACCGACGATTCGCGGGAACGAGAGCGCACCGCCGAGGAATGCCTCGGCTGCCACTTCGTTGGCCGCGTTGTACACCGCAGTCAGGCAACCGCCACCCCGTCCGGCCGCACGCGCGAGTTCGATCGCAGGGAAGACGTCGTTGTCGACGGGTTCGAAGTGCCATGTGGACGCCGTCGCGAAGTCGAGCGCCTGCGCCGCACCGGGCACCCGATCGGGCCATCCGAGGGCGAGCGCGATCGGCAGTTTCATGGACGGAGGGGACGCCTGCGCGAGAGTCGAGCCGTCGACGAAGGTGACCATCGAGTGCACGATCGATTGCGGGTGCACGGTGACGTCGATGCGGTCGTAGTCGATTCCGAACAGCAGGTGGGTCTCGATGAGCTCGAGACCCTTGTTGACGAGCGATGCCGAGTTGAGCGTGTTCATCGGTCCCATCGACCAGGTCGGGTGCGCCCCCGCCTGGTCGGGCGTCACGGAGTCGAGCTGCGCGGCCGTCCATCCGCGGAACGGTCCGCCCGATGCGGTGAGCACCAGCCGCGCGACCTCGTCGCCGGTCCCGCCCCGCAGGCACTGCGCGAGCGCGGAATGTTCGGAGTCCACGGGGACGATCTGCCCGGGTGCTGCCGCCGCGGTCACCAATCCCCCACCCGCGACCAGCGACTCCTTGTTGGCCAATGCCAGCCGGGCACCGGTCGCGAGGGCCGCAAGGGTCGGCTCGAGGCCGAGCGAACCGACCAATGCGTTGAGGACGACGTCAGCCTCGGTTTCCTGCACGAGCCGGGTGACTGAGTCGGATCCACTCCGAACAGGGAGGTCGAGCCGGGATGCCGCGGCGGGATCGGCGACCGCGACGTCCGTGACACCGGTCGCGCGGATCTGTTCCTGCAGCAGATCGATGTTCCCGCCCCCGGCCGCGAGGCCGACGACCTCGAACTTGTCGGGATTCGCGGCGATCACCTCGAGCGCCTGGGTTCCGATGGAGCCGGTGCTGCCCAGGAGCAGCACCCGCGTGCGGTCAGAGTTCTCTGTGTCGGCCACCCACACATTGTTGCTGATGCACCGAGTGTTCCGCCCCGCGGTGACGGACCGGGACGAATCCGACGCGCGGAGTGCAGCCCCCGCTTCATACGACGGGCGGTCGTATGTCACGATTAGCGGCAACACCAGAATCTGGCGAGCAGGAGGAACAACGGTGGCCGGTACCGAGTTGCAGTCCACTCATGTCGACACGGCCGAGGTGCCGTCGGCCGAGTGGGGATGGAGCGGTGAAGCTCCGCGGCTGTTCCGCGCCCTGGGCTGGATCTTCGCAGTGTTCCTGCTGCTGATGATGATCGGCAACCACAGCGGCTGGGTCGAGAACCTTTACCTGATCGGCTTCGCAGCCGCGATCGTCTTCATCCTGGTTCGCGACATCGTCAGGCGCCGCAAGCCGCGGTAGACCGGCGGGGCCCGTCCGAGAAGGACGCACACACGAACACCCGAGGTGCACACGTGCACCTCGGGTGTTGTTGTCACCGGGACGGTTCTCCCGTCAGCAACCCGACCTGATTGTCAGTGCCCCGACCACTCGGGTGCACGCCGCTCCGCGAACGCCCTCGGTCCTTCCTGGGCGTCGTCGCTGTTGTAGCAGTACTCGGACGCGTGCCGCGCGGCCTGCAGCGCAGCCGTTCGGCCCATCTCCGTCGCGAGCATCACGGTCTCCCGCGCCGCCTTGACGGACAACGGTGCTCCGGCGAGGATCTCGCGGGCGAGTTCGAGTGCGGTGTCGAGCAGTGCGGACGGTTCCGCGATCCGGTTGACGAGCCCGATTTCGTAGGCGCGCTGCGCCGTGATGGGCTTGCCGGTGAGCAGGATTTCCATCATGATCCGCTGCGGGATCATGTGGATCAGGGGCGACGCCCACGGCGAGCTCCTCCCTACCTTCACCTCGGTCACCGCGAATGTGGCGGTCGTGCTCGCGACGGCCAGGTCGCAGGACTGGGCGATGAGCCAACCGCCGGCGAACGCGGCACCGTTGACTGCCGCGATGGTCGGTTTGGTCAGCTCGACGTTGTCGTACGGCACGGGAATCAGATCGCGGGGCGGCACCCGCATCCCGGTCTGCACCATCTCCTTGAGATCGCCGCCGGCACAGAACGCCCTGTCGCCCGCCCCGGTGAGGATCCCGACGCGCAGCGCGGGGTCGGATTCGAACCGTTCCCACGCGGCGTACAGGCCCTCGCGGACATCCTTGGCGAGGCAGTTCCGCGCCTCGGGACGGTTGAGTGTGATGATCGCGATACCGTCGTTGCGGGCATCGAACAGTACGGCGTCGTTCATCTCAGAATCCTCGCTGCTCGATCGTGTGGGCGTCACGCGCCAGGTCTTCTCTGAAGTCGGGGTGGGCGACGGAGATCAGTCGCCGGGCCCGCTCGGCGAGCGAGCGGCCTCGAAGATCCGCCGCGCCGAACTCGGTGACGATCACGTCGACATCGCTGCGGGCGGTGGTGACCGGCCCCGACAGCGCCGTGGTGATACGGCTGATCGTGCCGCCCTTCGCGGTAGCCGGCAACGCGATGATGGCGTGGCCACCCGGCGACCGGGAACCCGCGCGCACGAAATCGACCTGGCCTCCCGTCCCACCGAGATAGGCAGCACCGCTCTGCTCCGCGTTGACCTGCCCGGTCAGATCCACTTCCATCGCCGAGTTGATGGTGACGAGCCGCTCCAACTGCGCGAGCACGGCCGCGTCGTGTGTATACGAGGTAGGGCACATTCTGATCTGCGGGTTGTCGTGCGCAAAATCGTAGAGGCGCCGGGTGCCGATGAGCGCTCCGGTGATGGACACCCCCTGGTCGATTCGCTTGCGCGCGTTGGTCACCGCACCCGCTTCGACGAGATCGACGAGGCCGTCCCCGAGCATGCCCGAATGGACGCCGAGGTCCCTGCGGTCTGCCAGCAGTCGCAGCAGCGCGTCGGGGACCGCGCCGACTCCCATCTGGATGACGGAGCCGTCGCCGATGTAGTCGGCGGCATGTCGCGCGATGGCCGCGTCGACGTCGCTGATCCGGGCCGGTGGCACCTCGACCGGCGGGCGCGAAGTGTGCACGGCGTAGTCGATCCTCGACGCGGGCAGCATCAGGCCCTGTGTGAACGGCACCTGGTCGTTGACTTCCGCGACCACGACACGAGCCTTGCCCACCGCTGCCTGCACGTAGTCGCTGATGAGTCCGTAGCTGTGATTCCCGTCGGCATCGGCTTCGCTCACCTGGACGAAGGCCACGTCGCATCCCAGGATGCCGGCCTCGATCATCGGCCCGACCTGGCTGACGTGACACGGAATGACGTCGAGGCAATGTGCCTTCGTCATCGACCGCAATGCGCCGATCGCGCCCATACTCGACAGCCTGAAGCTGCCTGCTGTCTCCGGGGAGAAGATCCCGGAGAAGCTGGTCGCGACGAACGCCGTGAGGTCGCCGATATCGTTGCCCTGGGCGACCAGGGCTTCGATGAGGGTCGTGGGTTCGCCGCATGCCTGCCCGATGACGATGTGGTCGCCGGGGCGCAGGAACTCGCGGAGGTCGATGTCCGGTGTGGCCAGGACGTTCATGCGTCGCGCTCGGCATTCGCATTCGGCACCGAGGCGGGAGCACAAAGGTCGTCGACGATCTCGTCGGTATGTGCACCGAGCCTGGGCGCGGGTCCCGAGATGCGGCCGGGTGTGCGCGAGAACCAGGCCGGGGGCCCGGGGAATCTAACTGTGCCGTAGGGCGATTCGACCTCCTCGAAAAAGCCGACTTCCTCGAGATGCGGGTTCTCGAACAGCTCGTCGAGTGTTCGGACGGGCGCCGCCGGAATGTCATGGGAGCGCAGCAGATCGAGCCATTCCTGTGTCGTGCGTTCGAGGAAGGTGTCGCCGAGCAGCCGGTAGACCTCGTCGATGCGTTCGGCTCGCTGGGCAAGCGTCGCGAAATGTTCTCCGGCCCAGGATGGTTTCACAGCGTCGACGAACGCGCTCCACTGCTTGTCGTTGTAGACGAGCGCTGCGATCCGACCGTCCTTGGTGCGGTATGGCTTCCGGTTGGGCGCCACCACTCGGGGATACACTGCGGGACCCAATGGCGGCGTGAACATCGCCCCGTTGCCGTGTTCGACGAGCATGAAGGCCGCCATGGTCTCGAACATGGCGACCTCGACCTCTTGACCCTCCCCTGCCCGTTCACGGTGGAACAGCGCCATCATGGTGGCGTACAGGGCGGTCAGTCCGGCCACTTTGTCCGCAATGATGGTTCCGACGTAGCCGGATTCGCCGGTCAGCTGCTCCTGCACGGACGGCAGCCCGCATTCCGCCTGGATGGTGTCGTCGTATGCGGTGAGATTCGAGTCGGGGCCGCCGCGTCCGTACCCGTAGCAATTCGTGTACACGATCGACGGGTTCAGGGCCGTCACCTCGTCGTATCCGAATCCGAGGTGCGCGATCGCGGTAGCGCGCATCGAGTGGATGAACACGTCGGCATCGGCGATGAGTTCGCGCAGGGCCGCTGCACCCTCGTCGGATCGAAGATCGAGGACGACGCTGCGCTTGCCCCGGTTGACATTGACGAACACGCCACCCATTCCCGGCTCCGGCCCGACCGAAATGTATCGAGTGTTGTCGCCGGCCGGCGGTTCGATCTTGACGACGTCCGCTCCCATGTCGGCCATGATCTGGGTGCAGTACGGACCCATCACCATCGCCGTGAGATCGACGACACGCACTCCGGACAGGGGACCTGGGTGTTTCATCGGCGAAACCTCGCTGCGTCGGGTCGGAAGTCCCGGATGCGCATCCGTCCGGGTGGGCGCCAAACTATCAGATGAATCTTTACAAGGATAGTGGTATGACTGGTGGGTGGACGAAAACACCGCCATCCCGGGAACGATCGACAGAGTCCTCGACGCCGCGCTCGCGGAGCGCCCGAATGCGCCCGCCGTCGACGCCGCCTCAGGAACCTGGTCGTACTCGGACCTCGACGACCAGGCCCGTCGGGCCGCCGGCGCCCTGTGGTCACTCGGGGTGCGCCCCGGAGACCGGGTCGCGGCGTGCCTGCCCAACGATCTGGACATCGTCGCAGCCTTCCACGGCACCCAACGAATCGGAGCCGTGTGGGCCGGCATCGGCGAAGCCCTACCCGCCGCCGAACAGCAGTACCTCTACGACCTCAGCACACCGACAGTTGTCCTCGCCGGTGAACACTGCAAGCTCAGCACTCCCGGCCGAATAGATCCGGACAGGTGGGCCGAACTGCTCGCACGCGGGGGCGAGACACCCGCACTCGACCTCGACATCGATGCACCCGCCGGAATCGCCTTCACGAGCGGCACGTCCGGAAAGCCCAAGGCAGTGGTCCACAGCCAGCGCAATCTCCTGCTTCCGGGCGCGGTTCTCGTCGCCACCCGTGGGTACGGCCCGGATCTGCGTAAGGGCGACAGCTTCCCCTTCACGATCCTCAACCTCATGGTGCTGTCCACTCTGCTCACCGCGCAGGCCGGCGGATGCGCCGTCGTCATGAACCGGCGAGATCTCGAGGGCGTCGCCGAATGGATCGCCACACGTGAGGTGACCGTGTGGAACGGAGCCCCCGCTCAGATCTATGATCTCGCCGCGCGCCCCGACCTCGACCTCGGCTCCCTGCAAGAGGTTTGGAGCGGCGGCAGCGACACGCCGGATGAATTGCGCCGTGCATTCGCCGACGCACATCATCTCGAACCCCGCGTCACCTACGGCCTGACCGAGGCACCTACCGTCGTGTCGATCGATCCCGTGGGTGTCGAGGGGCAGCCGCGCTCGAGCGGAACTGTCCTACCGCATCTCGACGTGGCAGCCTACGATGACGCGGGACAGCGCCTCGCTCCGGGTGAGCTGGGTGAACTGCAACTGACCGCGGCGAACAACGGTCCGTGGGCGCGCGTGTGGACACCCATGCTCGGATACCTGGAGAACGGCGTCATCAGCCCACCGGAACCGGGCCCCGTTGCCACCGGCGATATCGGAACGGTCGACGAGCACGGCCGGCTGACGGTGCTGGACCGCAAGAAGCTCGTCATCATCCGGGGCAGCGCCAACGTGTACCCGCTCGAGGTCGAGCGGGTCATCGGCACCCACCCGGACGTCACCAAGGTCGCCGTGTATCCGATCCCCGACGATCGACTCGGACAGCGGGTCGCCGCGGTGATCGAAAGCCCGGTCGAGGAACCCGATTTCGAGGCACTCACCGAACTGTGCAGTCGGGAACTCTCACCGTACAAGGTTCCGGAGGTCTGGACGCGGGTCGATGCGCTACCCGTCAACGCGATGGGCAAGATCCAGCGCGCCGGGCTTCCCGAGTTGATCGACGCGCACCGACGTTCCGGCGTGTCCTGACCGGTCGTTCCGACGCGATCCGACGATCGGCCTGCACCGCCGCCCAACACTGCAAGAATTCGTCTTGCAGTTCGAATCCGAGGAGACCCCTGTGGCACTGAACCCCGACACCGCCGCACGAATGTTCGGTCTCGAGGGCCGGGTTGCGATCGTGACCGGCGCATCGTCGGGTCTCGGCGCGACGGTGGCCGAAACGCTCGCGTCCTTCGGCGCGAGGGTTGCCGTGGTGGCCCGGCGGAAGGATCGGCTCGAGGAGCTCGCCGAGCGGATCGGGGGTGTCGCGGTCGCGTGCGACCTGTCGGATCTCGATCAGGTCGACACCGTCGTACCGGCCGTGGCCGAACTGCTCGGCCCACCGGAGATCCTCGTCAACGGTGCGGGCAGCATGTTCACCGAAGAGCGAGCCGAGGCCGAGCCGCTCGCCGCGATCCGGCGCACCATGGACCTCAACCTGCTCGCCCCGTTCCGACTCGCCCAGGACGTATTCCCGCACATGCGCACCGTCGGGCGAGGCGCGATCATCAACATCTCGTCGATCAGCGGCCGCGTGGGCGTCCCCGGAATCCCCCAGGCTTCCTATGCAGCAAGCAAACTCGGACTGTCCGGCCTCACTTCCGAACTGGCCGTGCAGTGGGCACGGCATTCGATCCGCGTCAACACGGTAGCGCCGGGCTTCTTCCGCAGCGAGATCACAGGCCCCCTCTACGAGAGCGAACGCGCGACCGAGTACCTGCGCCACAACACCCCGCTCCCGAAAGAGGGCACCCCCGACGACATCGTAGGCGCCGTCGTATGGCTGGCCGGCGACTCGGGAAGCTATGTCACGGGCCAGACCATCGTTGTCGACGGTGGCTGGACAGCGCGATAGCCGAGCCGGGGCTCCTCACTCCACTCCGACGGGGAAGTGGCATGCAGCGAAATGTCCCGGTCGCAGCTCACGGATCTCCGGTTCCTCGGCCGCACACCGCTCCTGCGCAGCCGGGCACCTGGTGCGGAACCGGCATCCGCTCGGTGGATTCGACGGCGACGGTAGGTCGCCGCTCAGGACGGCCGACGGCAACTGCGCGTCGGGATCCGGATCGGGGATCGAGTCGATCAGCGCACGAGTGTAGGGGTGCACAGGTGCGGTGAACAGGTCGTCGGAACCGGCGACCTCACAGACCTTTCCGAGGTACATGACGACCACGCGGTCACTCACGTTCTTCACCACCGCCAGATCGTGCGCAATGAACACCATGGTGAGTCGGTAACGCTGTTTCATCTCGGCGAGGAGGTTGATGATCTGCGCCTGTACCGAGACATCGAGAGCCGACACAGGTTCGTCGCAGATCACGATCTCCGGGTCCAGGACCATCGCTCGGGCGATCGAGATCCGCTGGCACTGGCCACCGGAAAACTCGTGAGGTCGGCGATCCGGGGCGGTTTCGGGGTCGAGCCCGACCCGTTCGATCATGTCTCTGGTCCGCTTGACGACGTCGGCCTTGCTCACGTCTCCCTGGATCCTCAGCCCCTCCGCGATGATGTCCTTGACCTTGCGCAGCGGGTTCAGTGAGGAGATCGGGTCCTGAAAGATCATCTGCAGTTTCCGCCGGTGTCCGCGCAGTGCGGATGGACGGAGCCCGGCGATGTCCGATCCGTCGACGACCACAGATCCCGACGTGGGCGCAGGTAGCTGCATGATCGCCTTGGCGACACTCGATTTTCCGCATCCGGATTCGCCGACCAGACCGATCGTTTCCCCCCGCTTGGCGTCCAGGCTCACATCAGACACCGCGAAGACCCGCTCACTCCCCCGCCCCGCGTATTCCACCGTGAGGTTCCGGACGCTCAGCACCACGTCGTCATCGGTTCGCAGGTGCGCCACTCCGCTGCCTGCCATCAGTTACTGCCCGCCATCAGTTCACGTCCTTCGAGTCGACGAGTGTGCCCGCCGCGGTGACACCTGCGGCGATGTTTGCTGCACGGGCGCTCTCCCCAGGGCCCCGGAATTGTCGGTTTCATGAGGTCAAGGCCAGCGCGAGCGCCTGATCGGGATGGCGGGCATGGTGCCGCAACCCGGCAGCGATGTTGTCCCATCCAGCCAGGCGCAAAAGACCGACCGCAATGTTGCGGCACGT
>NZ_JALKAI010000059.1:0-261 GCF_023015605.1 Rhodococcus sp. F64268 | reverse complement strand
GACACGGCCCAGACTCCTACGGGAGGCAGCAGTGGGGAATATTGCACAATGGGCGAAAGCCTGATGCAGCGACGCCGCGTGAGGGATGACGGCCTTCGGGTTGTAAACCTCTTTCACCAGGGACGAAGCGTAAGTGACGGTACCTGGAGAAGAAGCACCGGCCAACTACGTGCCAGCAGCCGCGGTAATACGTAGGGTGCGAGCGTTGTCCGGAATTACTGGGCGTAAAGAGCTCGTAGGCGGTTTGTCGCGTCGTCTGTG
>NZ_JALKAI010000058.1:0-261 GCF_023015605.1 Rhodococcus sp. F64268 | reverse complement strand
ACGGTCGTGCGGGGTTGACGGCGTTGCGGTTCGTGGCGGCTCCGGGTGGTGCGCGTATGTATCGGACCGGTGACGTGGTGCGGGGTCCGCGTGATGCCGGGTCGGGGATCGTGTATGTGGGGCGTAACGATTTTCAGGTGAAGGTGCGTGGTTTCCGCATCGAGCTCGGTGAAATCGATGCGGTGTTGTCGTCGTGTGCCGGTGTGGATTTCGCGGTGACGGTGGGTCGTACGACACCTGCGGGTGAGACGCAGTTGGTGT
>NZ_JALKAI010000057.1:0-261 GCF_023015605.1 Rhodococcus sp. F64268 | reverse complement strand
TTCGTTCACTGGTACAACCACGAACACCGCCACACCGGCATCGGCCTGCACACCCCGGCCGACGTCCACTTCGGGTTGGCCTCGCAGAAGGCTGCCGAACGCTCCACCGTGCTCGACCAGGCCCGACGGAGTCACCCTGAGCGATTCTGCACCTCGAAACGGGGACCGAAGATCCTCGACCTGCCTTCCGAAGCCTGGATCAACAATCCCGCCACCAGCGACGGCCTCGAAGCCATGACGGATCAAGCCGCCGCGTAACAC
>NZ_JALKAI010000056.1:0-261 GCF_023015605.1 Rhodococcus sp. F64268 | reverse complement strand
TTTCGCGGATCAGCCGAAGAGCGAGCTTGTGGTGATGATCCAACCGCGTCTCGCGCACCTTCCGGTGCGCCGCGGCAACCTTTCGGCGGGCCTTGTCCCGATTCTTCGACCCTTTCATGGTGCGCGAGTAGGCCCGTTGGGCGCGGACCAGCCGACGTTCCTTCGACCGCAACCAGCGGGGATTGGCAATCTTCTCGCGGGTCCCATCGTCGTAAACGATCGCCGCGACCGACTCGAGTCCGACGTCGATGCCCGCGCATC
>NZ_JALKAI010000055.1:0-261 GCF_023015605.1 Rhodococcus sp. F64268 | reverse complement strand
GCACCGGGCAGGCGTCAGTCCGTATACATCGTCTTACGACTTCGCACGGACCTGTGTTTTTAGTAAACAGTCGCTTCTCTCTGGTCTCTGCGACCCCACCCAGCTCAGAGTGCAAGACTCATCACCAGACAAGGTCCCCCTTCTCCCGAAGTTACGGGGGCATTTTGCCGAGTTCCTTAACCACAGTTATCTCGATCGCCTCAGTATTCTCTACCTGACCACCTGTGTCGGTTTGGGGTACGGGCCATGTGAAAGCTCGCT
>NZ_JALKAI010000054.1:0-264 GCF_023015605.1 Rhodococcus sp. F64268 | reverse complement strand
CGTGGTTGTACCAGTGAACGAACGAAGCCATGAACTCGCGCGCGTGGTAGAGGGACCCGAAGCGTTCGGGGAACTCGGGTCCGTACTTGAGGGTCTTGAACAGCGACTCGGAATACGGGTTGTCGTTGGAAACCTTCGGTCGCGAATGCGAACGGACCACCTCGAGGTCGGCGAGCAGGGTCGAAACGTGCTTGCTGGTCATCGACGTACCCCGATCCGCGTGCACCACATCTGGAACCCCATGCACTGCAAAGATTTCTGTCA
>NZ_JALKAI010000053.1:0-265 GCF_023015605.1 Rhodococcus sp. F64268 | reverse complement strand
TATCGACGATGTACCGGATCCTGCGCGAGAACACGCAGGTCAAAGACAGACGCCGCCAGGCCCGACATCCCGCCCGGGCATGCCCGGAACTGGTGGCCACCGCACCGCGGCAGGTCTACACCTGGGACATCACGAAACTGCCCGGCCCGGCCCGCGGGGTCTATTACGACGCCTACGTGATGATCGACATCTACTCCCGCTACATCGTAGGAGTGCATGTGCAGACCCGCGAGTCCGGCATCCTCGCAGCGGAGTTCATGACAGA
>NZ_JALKAI010000052.1:0-265 GCF_023015605.1 Rhodococcus sp. F64268 | reverse complement strand
TATCGACGATGTACCGGATCCTGCGCGAGAACACGCAGGTCAAAGACAGACGCCGCCAGGCCCGACATCCCGCCCGGGCATGCCCGGAACTGGTGGCCACCGCACCGCGGCAGGTCTACACCTGGGACATTACGTAACTGCCCGGCCCGGCCCGCGGGGTCTATTACGACGCCTACGTGATGATCGACATCTACTCCCGCTACATCGTAGGAGTGCATGTGCAGACCCGCGAGTCCGGCATCCTCGCAGCGGAGTTCATGACAGA
>NZ_JALKAI010000051.1:0-267 GCF_023015605.1 Rhodococcus sp. F64268 | reverse complement strand
CGACCCGATGCGCGGGCATCGACGTCGGACTCGAGTCGGTCGCGGCGATCGTTTACGACGATGGGACCCGCGAGAAGATTGCCAATCCCCGCTGGTTGCGGTCGAAGGAACGTCGGCTGGTCCGCGCCCAACGGGCTTACTCGCGCACCATGAAAGGGTCGAAGAATCGGGACAAGGCCCGCCGAAAGGTTGCCGCGGCGCACCGGAAGGTGCGCGAGACGCGGTTGGATCATCACCACAAGCTCGCTCTTCGGCTGATCCGCGAAA
>NZ_JALKAI010000050.1:0-291 GCF_023015605.1 Rhodococcus sp. F64268 | reverse complement strand
GGTTAATCCGCCCAGGGTGAGTCGGGACCTAAGGCGAGGCCGACAGGCGTAGTCGATGGACAACGGGTTGATATTCCCGTACCCGTGTGAACGCGCCCCTGATGAATCACTGGTACTAACCATCCTGAAGCAGGTTTGTTCCCTTCGGGGGATGGGCTTTGTGGATGCATGGGACCTTCGGTGGTAGTAGTCAAGCGATGGGGTGACGCAGGAAGGTAGCTGGGCCGGCTGGTGGAATAGCCGGTGTAAGCCTGTAGGGCGAGTGGTAGGCAAATCCGCCACTCATGATGC